>DXZN01000007.1 GCA_019419645.1 Collinsella sp.
TGTCATGCGGACTCCAAACCGGACCTTGACGGTCCAACTTTTTGTCCGCAGTCCCAACCTGCCAAAATAAACCTGTCCCTTTTTGGTAGGTAGAATAACCCATAAGGTAAGTATGTTTCTGAGTTATTTCGTGTTGACCCACTTGAGCGCGATAGGGTATAACTCTACTCAACCGCTAGGGATTTTATTGAGAAAGGTGTTCTACCATGAGCAAGAACCTCTCCCAGCAGGTCGTTCTCGACCGCCGCGGCTTCGTTGCCGCCACCTTCGCAACCGTCGCCGGCCTTGGTCTTGCCGGCTGCTCCGACACCAGCGCCGAGGCCGACAAGGGTTCCGCCTCCGGCTCTTCCAAGAGCTCCGAAGATACCGAGGCTTCCACCACGCTCGACGCTAAGGCATTCGACAAGCTCGTCGATAACGGCCCCAAGGCCGATGACGACGCCATCGCCGCCAGCGCCTGGGCCACGGCCGTCAAGGACGCCGGTGTCTTTAAGATCGGTGGCGTTCAGACCTCTACGCTTTTCTCCCTCCTCAACGAGAAAGACGGTCAGACCCGCGGCTTCGACGCCGGTATCGCACAGCTCCTGTCCAACTACATTCTGGGCGAGAACAAGGTCGAGATCACCCAGGTGACCTCGGACACGCGCGAGTCCGTCCTTCAGAACGGCCAGGTCGACGCCGTCTTTGCCACCTACACCATCACTGACGAGCGCAAGAAGCTCGTCTCCTTCGCCGGTCCCTACTACTACACCCAGCAGGCCATCCTGGTGCTCGCCGACAACGACGACATCAAGAGCGTCGACGATCTGGCCGACAAGAACGTCGCCGTCCAGTCCGGCTCCAACGGCCCCGCCATCCTGGAGGAGTTCGCTCCCAAGGCCAGCCAGCAGGAGTTCAAGACCGACGAGGAGGCCCGCCAGGCACTCCAGCAGGGTCGTGTTGACGCCTACGTCATCGACAACAACATGCAGCAGAGCGCCCTGGTCCGCGAGCCCGGCAAGTACAAGATTGCCGGCAAGCCCTTCGGCAACAAGGAGCCCTATGGCATCGGCCTGCCGCTCGATTCCGACGGCGTCGCCTTTGTCAACGACTTCCTTAAGAAGATCGAGGATGACGGCACCTGGACCGAGCTGTGGCAGATCTGCATCGGCGACCGTACGGGCGACACCAATGTTCCCGAGCTACCCGAGATCGGCGCCTAGGCAGCGAGCCTGGTAACGGCCGCTACGAAACCATACGGAAACGCACGATGCGCTTTATTGCGCTAAACTGTTTCCTCACTGAGTTGTCGGGGCTTCCGTACACACGGAAGCCCCTTTCCTTACCGGCGGGAGGTCCGCATGAGTCTCTCCGAGCTCTGGTCGCTCTATGGCCAGAACTATATCGACGCGCTGCTAGCAACCTGGGGCATGACGCTTGAGTCGTTTGCCATCGCCATGGTGCTGGCCGTCGCCGTCACCGTGATGCGCGTGTCGCCGCTCAAGCCGCTGCGCGTCTTTGGCGACCTGTATGTCCAGGTCTTCCGTAACATCCCCGGCATCGCGCTGCTCATTATCGTCGTCTATGCGCTGCCGCCGCTCAAGGTCGTCCTGCCCTACCGCACCTGCGTCATCGTCGCCACGGTGCTCTTGGGTTCTGCCTTTGGCTCCGAGAACTTTATAAGCGGCATCAACACCGTCGGTGTCGGCCAGGTGGAAGCCGCCCGCTCGCTGGGCATGAGCTTCAGCCGTATCCTCGCCAAGATCGTGATTCCGCAGGCGCTGCGCTCGAGCGTGCTGCCCATGACCAACCTCTTTATCGCCGTCATGCTCACCACCGCGCTCGGCAGTCAGGTGCCGCTTAAACCGCAGGAGCTCACCGGCGTGGTGAGCTACATCAACACGCGCTCGCTCGGCGGCGTCGCCGCGTTCTTTATCTCGGCGCTCGGCTACCTGGGCACGGCCTTTGTGGTGAGCCACATTGGCAACTATATCGATAAGAAGGTGAGGATCCTCCGATGAGCAAGCACTCCACCTCCGCGCTCACCATGCGCGATGCGCTCTACGAGGCTCCCGGCCCCAAGATGCGCGCCAAGATTCGCGTCGGCACCGCCATCTCACTTGTTGCCGTGGCCGCGCTCATCGCTCTGGTACTGCAGCGCTTTTATGTGACCGGCCAGCTTTCGGTCCATTACTGGTACTTCTTTACGCACCTCACCACCTGGAAGTTCCTGCTTGCCGGTTTTGAGGGCACAGTAAAGGTCGCGCTCACCGCCGGCGCCATCGCGCTGGTACTGGGCTTAGCCCTCATGCTCGGCCGTACCAGCGACATCAAGCCGCTGCAGCTGGTCTGCCGCGTGCTCACCGATTTCTTCCGTGGCGTGCCGAGCCTGCTGTTCATCTACTTCTTCTTTTTGGTGCTGCCCCAGTACAAGATCGCGCTGCCGTCGTTTTGGATGCTCACGCTTCCCGTCGCGCTCGCCGCGGCCGGCGTACTCGCCGAGATCTTCCGCGCCGGCGTCAATGCCGTGCCGCGCGGCCAGGTCGAGGCCGCCCAGGCGCTCGGTCTCTCCAAGGCTAAAATCACCTTTAAAATCGTGCTGCCGCAGGCCATTCGGTTTATCATTCCGTCGTTGATTTCGCAGCTTGTGGTCGTCGTCAAAGACACCACCGTCGCCTACGTGGTGAGCTACCCCGACCTTATGCAAAACGCCCGCGTGCTCATTACCAACTACGACGCGCTCGTGTCGGTCTATCTGGTGATCGCGATCATCTATATCCTCATCAACGTCGCGATTAACAAGGCCGCTGTCTACGTCTCGCACAAGACCGGCGCGACCATCATCCGCTAACGCTTTACCATTTCGAGTCATAAGGAGCCGAGCACCATGGCACAGAGCACCTCATTCACCGGCAATCAGCCGCTGATCGAGCTCAGGCACGTCGATAAGCACTACGGCGATCTGCACGTCCTCAACGACATCAATCTCTCGGTCGACCGCGGCGAGGTCGTCGTCGTGATCGGCCCCTCGGGCTCGGGCAAGTCGACCATGTGCCGCACCATCAATCGCCTGGAAACCATCGACTCGGGCGAGATCCTCATCGAGGGCGAGCCCTTGCCGCAGGAAGGCAAAGACCTTGCCCGCATGCGTGCCGAGCTGGGCATGGTGTTCCAACAGTTCAACCTGTTTGCACATATGACGGTACTGCAGAACGTCATGCTGGGACCGGTCGATGTGCTGGGCGTCTCCAAGGACGAGGCCCGCGAGCGCGCCATGGACCTGCTGAGCCGCGTAGGCGTGGCCGAGCAGGCCGACAAGGTTCCCGCACAGCTTTCGGGCGGCCAGCAGCAGCGCGTGGCCATCGCCCGTTCGCTCGCGATGCAGCCCAAGGCCATGCTCTTTGACGAGCCCACAAGTGCCCTCGACCCCGAGATGATCAACGAGGTGCTCGAGGTCATGGTCCGTCTGGCCCAGCAGGGCATGACGATGATCGTGATTACGCACGAGATGAACTTCGCCCGCCGCGTTGCCGACCGCGTCGTGTTTATGGCCGACGGCCAGATCGTGGAAACCGGCACGCCCGACGAGTTCTTTGACCATCCCCAGACCAAGCGCGCCCAAGACTTCCTCAACTCCATCAAGGGCCACTAGCCCAATTGCCATATCCGCTCGCCATGACCATCCAAACTCGAAAGCAACACCTATGATCGGAACTTGCACTTCATCGTCATACACCCTGCACGTCAACGTCGACCCCGCCGACCGTCCGCTCATCCTGGTGGCGCCGCGCTGGGAAGAGGCGAAGCCGTTTTTAAGCGAAACGCTCTCCCCCAACGAGGAAATCGCAAGTGTCTTTGTCGATGCCATCCTTGCCGCCGGCGGCCTGCCGCTGCAGATGTCCATCACCGAGGACATTGAGGTCATCCGTCATTACGTCGATATCGCCGACGGCATCGCCATTCCCGGCGGCCCCGATGTCAACCCCAAACGTTGGGGCGATGATCGACCCTACGACCCCACCCTCTGCTGCGAGATCCGCGATAGCTTTGAGTTTAAGCTGGTCGGCGAGGTACTCCGCGCCAAAAAGCCGCTCTTTACCACCTGCCGCGGCACGCAGTTGCTCAATGTCGCCACTGGCGGCACCCTGTGCATGGACGTGCCGAGCCTGGGCGCTCGCGAGGGCCGCACGCAGTGGCGCCATACCCACGTGCTCAACGACCCCGTGCATCCCGTCGAGGTCGTGCCGGGCTCGCTGTTGGAGCGCGCGCTTGGCGGGCACAGGCTGATCCAGACCAACTCCGCACACCACTGCTGCGTCGATCGTCTGGGTAAGAGCACGCGTTTGGTCGCCAAGGCAACCGACGGCGTTCCCGAGTGCATCGAGGTCGAAGGCCAGCCATTCTGCTTGGGCGTGCAATGGCACCCTGAGTACACGTGGAAGACGCTCGAGACCGACTTTAACCTGTGGAAGTCGTTTGTCGAAGCAGCGGCCAAGGTAAAGCAGGCCCGCTAGCTCGCGAACCACTCAGGTTAAAGCCTCCTAAGCCAGGGGGGGGCGGACACCAGCTACGGTGCCCGCCCCCCCCTGTATTTGATATGCTCGGTATGATTATCCCTCACAAACAATCAGAGAAATCTCGACCGCAATCGGTCGACAGTAAAGCAAATGGCAACAACGCTTGCTACGTTTATGAGACAGTCAATTAAAATCGAAATGCATTGACCATTCCCCAACGGGGTCACGCCGCAAATCCACATGAGCATCGAGGCTGGAAGCGGAAGCATGGAATTGGCCCCGATCTGTATGTAGATCGCTACGACGTTGACAAGCAGCAGCATGCCAATAGGACCGAAGCCGGCCCCAAAATAGGAAACAGCGATCACGCAAGAGACCACATATGCAAGACAGACGGCACTCGCCAGAAGAAGTCGATAGCAAAATACATGCAGGTTGAAATACTGCTGAGCATCCGAAACGATTGCGCAGTTAAGACAGCACAAAACGACACTCGACAGGACAAACGCGCCCAAAAGGGCAAAAGAAGATAGCACCACTCGCGCAACGATAGCGCACACACGCTTCCCTCCCCGAGCCTCCGACAACCCCCACGGTTCCTCGACAAAGCCCGAACTGACAAAGCGCGGCACAATGCAAGCCGCGATGAACGGAAAGAACAATGCATGGGCCAACGGGGCTACGTTGAACAGCAGACCGCGAAAAACCTCTGCATTGCCAAATAGAAGGACATCCTCCGCCGATAGCCGAAGCGTCGGGTCTGGGAAAAAACCCAAGAAACTGTTCTCACGGAGGCTACAGAACCACATCGGGAAAGAATTAAGCTGCAAAAACACCATGTACGCATAAATTACCAGGATTAAGGCGTACGCCCATTTGCTCACATGCTTCAATTCTGACTGGAGAAGTCTTTTAATCTGACGAGCCATTGAGCACACCCCCAGCGCGAAAGCTCAAGAGAGCGTAAATCAATACCGATAGACAGCTGGCTGCCACGCCATATCCCAGAAGCGTCAGCTGCCCCATATCGCTATACCCAAGGGCACATCCGACTCCAAGGTACGGCCCCGGAAGGAAGAAGATCCATCGCAAGGATGGTATAGGTGCCTGAAGGAAGGCTCCGTAGAGCGTCAAGCTCATGACAAATCCGACTATCACCACGGCCCCACTCAATACAGCGCTGCCCGTTATCCGATAGATGGTCACCGTCTCCAGCGCAACCGATATCACCAATACGGCGTTGACTATCATTGCAGGCAAAAATACAGTTAGTATGTTGTGCGAGTAGTTATGCCCTCCACGTATTATGGCTATTGCAAAAAGAAGAAGGCAAAGCGCGCTATACGCTGCGCCAATTATTAAAGCAGACGAAAATGCATGGGCTAGAGCCCCATAAAAGCGGTTGAGACCTCTTGCCGAAGAAATTCGGTGCCCCTCTTTATAGCCATGCTCCTGTAAAAGCACCAAACAAACGATGAGTGGAACGAACAGGGATGTACCGGCAAAAGCGCTGCGCGCAAGGGACTCATCAGGCGCAGAAGGATCGATTGCATTCCAGAGGAAACCAATATCCTCCCCACAAACGCCATAGCCAAAGGCGAGCAACGTTGTTCCGTTTTTTAGAAAGATGCCGAAGAGAAGGCCGAACGCCAGCATAAGCGCAAGACCAAACTTCGCCGGAAATATCCTGTGCAAACGCATCATATCTGCCTTTATGGGATGGATCGCCCGCTTCATAGCGAGACCGCCTTCATCAAGCGCCTGTAATACTCTTTTAGGGATGGCGCCTCATCCCTTATGACGTCCATCGATTCCTTTTTCAGCAGTTCGCCGTCATGAAGAAACACGCAACTTGTTGCAACTGATGCCAACTCATCCAAATCATGGCTAGAGATGAGCATGGTCTTACCCTGTTCTCGATTCAATCGACCGATAAGGGCCCATATACTCTCGATGCCCAGCGGGTCCAACCCATTTGCTGGCTCATCAAAAATAAGCAGATCAGTGTCACCCAACAAAGCCGTAGCTATATCCAGTCGCCGTTTCATTCCCAGAGAAAAACTGCTCACGCTCTTTTTCTCATCGACGTCCAGCCCGACTAGGCCCAAGACGCGAGGAACCTCACGTTTCTCATCGAGTCCCCATTCCGCACATCGGATCCGAAGATTTTCAGCCGCGCTGAGGGATTGGTATGCTCCGCTGGAATCTGGCACATAGCCGACACGCGTCCGCATCAGGCTCAGCTCTTTTTTCGACTTTCCTCCAAAGAGTTCCACGCTCCCCGACGATGGCTCGCAGAGGCCCAGCACTATTTTAATAAGCGTGCTTTTGCCAGCCCCGTTTGCACCAACAAGGGCGCAAAGCTCAGATTGATTCACCTCGAAGGAAACGTCATGCAACACACGCCGTTTTCCATAGCGCTTTGACACCTTTGATAGCTTTATCGCTGATGCGTTCATTGGCCTTCCGTTCCGCTTGATAGCAAAACCGCTCATATCGTTCCTTCTTCCCTTTATCGTTTTTCATTGTTGTTATTGTTTTTCGATAACTCGTATTTGTCAAGATAATCTAAAAGAGAGAACCCGTGTTAGACACGAGTCCCTTCACGCTGATATTTCGTTTTAGTTGTTCGCCTTAAGCTACTCGTCACTCAAATCGACAGCGAAGACTGATGTCGGAAGCGACGCCTCGTTGCCTCCGCCATCCCGCATCTGTCTCACGACATTTTTTGCGCGCTCGACAATAAGCTCCTCAAGCTCTTTCTCGCTCACGCGCTGAATAATATCTCCCGGTTGACAATCAAGCTCATCACAGATATCGAGAAGCGTCTTTAGGCGAATAGCTTTTATCTTTCCGTTTCTAAGCTTTGAAATATTAGCCGGAGTATGCCCCGTCGCCCGAATCAGATCAGCGCTGGTCTTTCCGGTCTTAAGCAGCTGCGTCTCAAGCTCGATGATGAGATAGCTCATGTTTCCTCCTACACAAGCTCGTCAGACTGCTCTTGGAGCAGCGAGGCATAACTCCAAATCGCCGAGATAAACAGACAGACAACTGCGCCGATAAACGACCCCGCATCAAAGGTAGCGCCTTGGCAAATCTCAATAACAAAGGAATGAGGCACGATGTAAAGCTCCAGTCCGCCAATGGTGAGATTGACCGATCCATAGGCACCAACGAGCGAAACCGCGGCGTTAACAGCAAAGGCAAGCGCGAGAACACGGATAAGCCGCACATGCGTCTTGGTAAAGGGCGAGACGCCCCGAGAGATGTTACGGCTGATCCCGCACAAAACGACAAGCGAAATACCCACGACGAGCGCCAGGCACAGTCCGCTTGGGATAACGATGCACCCGCCATCGAGAAGCGTCACGACACCGAAAGAATCGACAGAAGCAACGTTTGTAACCGCATACCAGATCACGTAAACAACCAACGCGGCAAAAGCGACGAGCATTCCCGCAGAAACGGCTGCCATGCAAAAACCGAACTTCCTGATATTTTCGCCCGCCTTGGCCATACGCTGAACGCTGTTGGACATACACTCACCCTCATCGACTCTATCGTTATTCGAACAGTTTATCGAACAACGATATGGATTGCATGCGGAAAGCCCCGACAGTGTGCATAGGCAATTCACTAATCAGAAGGGGTGAGAGTGGATTTTTGGACACGTATCGAACGAGAGTGGATAATCTCCCACTTTGAGGCCGCCACCGGGCCTAAAACGGGAGATTATCCACTCTCATAGTCATCAAAGCTCGTAAGCCCTTATTCTGCCGCCTCGCGCAAGGCCGACATCGTTGCCGCATATTGCTGCTGCAGCGCATGCATTCCCTCGCGAGCGCCGTCAACGGCATCGGCGCCGCGCAGCGCTTCGGTCACCACGACCGCCGGCTCGTACAGATTGTTGAATCCCAGGTTCTGGCTCACGCCCTTGAGCGTGTGCGCTGCCATAAACGCACTCTTGGCGTCTCCTGCCGCCATGGCAGCCTCCAGCTTGTCCATGCTCTCGTCATCCAAAAACTTGAGGGCAAAGCGGGCAAGCATTTCCTCGCCCATCAGCCGAGCGCACGCATCGTCATAATTAGCGCCGATCTTCTCATACGCCTCACGCATGGAAATCATGGATTAAAAACTCCTTTGGTCAAACTAAATCGTGGGAAACGCGACGACGTCGGCGGGGCGTGCCAACGTCTCGGCAATTTGGTCTTGCACCTCGAGCAGGCAATCGAGCAGCAGCGGGTTAAAGGTGCCGCACTTACCGTCCAGGATCATCTGGATTGCCTCCTCGTGCGGGATAGCGTCCTTGTACACGCGCACACTCGTCAGTGCATCGTACACGTCGGCCACCGAAACTACCTGCGCGGCGATGGGGATATCGTCGCCCTTGAGGCCATCGGGATAACCCTTGCCGTCCCAGCGCTCGTGATGCCAACGCGCAATCTGGTACGCATATTCCATAAGCGCATTGCCGGCGTGATGGCTACCCAGCTCAAGCAGCATATCGGCGCCGATCGTGGTATGCGTCTTCATGATCTCGAACTCCTCGGGCGTAAGGCGTCCGGGCTTGTTGAGAATCGCATCGTCAATCGACATCTTGCCGATATCGTGCAGCGCCGAAGCCAGGGCGATCGTGGAGCGTTCCTCATTGTCGAGGAAGATCGTGCCGCTACGCTGGACCAGACAGCCAAGCAGCAGCTCGGTCAGCTTCTCGATGTTCGTAACGTGCCTGCCGCTCTCGCCGTTGCGAAGCTCCATGACGCCAGCCATGATGTCGATGAGCATGCGACTGTTCTTGACGCGCTCGTTGTACTGCTGGGACAGCAGGCTCGTCAGGCGGCGCTGTTTGGCGTACAGGCGGATGGTGTTGTTTACGCGGCGGCGCACGATACGGGAGTCAAACGGGCGGTTGATATAGTCTGAGGCGCCCAGCTCGTACGCGCGCAGAACCATATCATCGGAATCTTCACTCGAAATCATGATGACAGGCAGATTGTCGATGCCCGATCGGCGCGACAGATCGGCCAGTACCTCAAAGCCGCTTATGCCCGGCATGACAATATCCAGCAGCACGAGCGACAACTCATCGCCATAGCGGTCGACCATGTCGAGTGCCGTACGACCGTTGTCGGCCTCGAGGATGCAATACTCGTCCTTGAGCATCTCGTTGAGAATGACTCGGTTCATCTCGGAGTCATCGACAATAAGCACCAAAGGCTTTTCGCTTTGGAAAGCCTCGATGGAATCGGCGTCGGTCACGACCGTACCGGCTTTTGCCTTAGCGCGGCTCAATAACTGGACAGCGCGGCCAACGCCCTCATCGACTGTCTCGCCATGAATGCGAACACCACCAACACATGCCGTCAAGCTCACGTACTCATGGCCCGGAATAATCGTGGAACGAACGGCATCGGACACCTGATGCAGGCGACGGGTGAAGTCATCGGAGGGAATATTGGGCATGACAACCACAAACTTGTCGCAGCCATAGCGCACAAGCTCGTCAGTCGAACGGATTCCGCTGCGCATGGCTGTCGCCACAGCACCGAGCGCAAGGTCGCCGGCATGACGGCCACATGTATCGTTGAAGACCCTAAAATCATCAAGGTCGATCATCGCAACGCCGGCATTCATGCGGACGCTTCGGAGCTTTTCCTCGTAATATCGGCGATTGCGCACACTCGTCAGCACGTCGGTGTAGACAAGGTCCTCTTCTGCGGCCTCTTGCTCATCGATCGGACGCACCATCAGCAGGACATGAGGCTCGCCCTCGACCTTCAGAGGGCGCAGGCGAGCGCGGTACTCAGTACCATCATTGAGCAGCTGCTCCGACACCTCATCGGAGTCTGCCAAGGCCTCAAGACTCGACTGACGCAGACAAGGGCAGCGATCGCCGGCGAGCAAGCAGTTAGGCTCCCTCTTAATCTGATCGGCCGACAGCAAACGCACCACGGGGTAGGTCTTCGCGACACGGGCGACCTCAGCGGCAGCCTCCTCGTCGGTTAGATTGACCTCGTGATTATTGAGCATATGGGGCCCTTTCGATAGTTTCGCATGGTAGCGGTGGGTTCCAAATGCTACAAGGGTAACACCTTGTCGATGCAGGTAAGTACGTGAATGCTGTTACATTTTTATGAGTTGGCAGGCGGCGCGATTGAAGTCGCAGACGTGAGGTTTTGAGCACATTTGTTAACACGGCCGAAACGTTTGCGGGTGAAGCCTGCTTTGGCCATTGCGGGTGTTAGAGCCCCAGGATGCCACGGACAGCCCGGGCAGCCGCTGCCGGGCGATCGCGCAGACCGTTATGCGCGCCCGGGATCGTCACGAGAGGGCAATCGAGATATTCGGCAGCCGCTCGCGTGCCAGCCTCGCGGGGCGTGCCAATCGAGAGCTCGCCCAGGAGCACGGCGGCCACCGTTTTTGACGCGCGAACGCTATTCCAATCGGGAACGCAGGTCATAGTAATCCCGTATTCGTTCGCCATGAAACTGCGGCCGTTGCGCAGGGCATGTTTGACTTCCGCTTCGGTCGTCCCAGGAGCCTCGGGGTCCAAGTCGCCGAGGGCTCCCAAGAAAAGCCGGAGCGCCCTTGAAACCTTTCCAGTCGCAATCATATCGAGCAAAACCGGAGCTGCGCCCATACCGACGCCTTCGGCCGACACAGCCGGCTCATGCAGAATCGTACGGGCGACGAGATGGGGTTCGGTGCGGAGAAGCTCCAGCGCCACCAACGTACCGGCGCTATGCGCAAGCACATTTGCCGGAGCGCCAACGTGTTCGATCACGGCTTGCAGGTCGGCGGCCTGAGCGGCAAGATCATAGCTGCCGTCTGCCGCATCGCTGCTGCCACCGCAGCCGCGGCGGTCGTAGGCAATTACGCGGTAGTTGCGGCTGAGCTCACAAGCGATACCGTCGAAAAATGTGCCGTCGACACAAGCGCCGTGCACGCACACCAAGGCAGGAGTATCAGGCGACACATCTGGGCCGGCATATTCGCGACAGGCAATCGTGGTGCCCGCATTCTCGACCGTAAAATCCATGTTGTGCCCCCATCATCAACGCTCATCCGGTTGCACGTCAGTGCGGTTGGATGGACCCGTATTGCCTTACGCCTTGTTAACAGATTAACTTTACCCGACCCGAGGCTTTTCATGGCACGGCATAATGAGCGACGTGAAAAAACGAAACTTGTAAAGCAAGAGCCCGCACCTTGCTTTGGAGCCGATGCTATGCTTAGGCACAATTGTCTTGAGGAGCATATGCCTATGTCTACGTTTTTGAATGCAAGCCCCATCTTTGGGCCCGTTCGCAGCCGTCGCCTTGGTCTCTCGCTCGGCGTCAACATGATGCCGGCCAGCGGCAAAATCTGCACGTTCGACTGCATTTACTGCGAAAACGGCCTCAACGCCGAACGCCCCTGCCATGAGCTGTACAACACGGCTGCCGTGGTACTCGACGCGCTCGAGGCAAAGCTGCGCGAGATGGCAGCCGAGGGCGAGCTCCCCGATGTGATCACCTTCGCAGGCAACGGCGAGCCCACCGCCGCACCGGAGTTTCCGCAGGCCATCGCCGGCGCCGTCGCGCTGCGCGACGAGCTTGCCCCAAACTCCAAGATCGCCGTGCTCTCCAACGGCACGCGCGCCGACCGCCCCGAAGTGCACGACGCGCTCATGATGGTCGACGACAACATCCTCAAGCTCGATACGGTCGATCCGGCATTTATCCAGCTGCTCGACCAGCCTGTTGGCCCCTACGACGTCGAGCACCAGATTGAGACGTTCGCAAGCTTTGACGGTCACGTTATTATCCAGACGATCTTTTTGACCGGTGAGTATCTGAGCAAGCCCATCGACAACACCGGCGAGGAGTACGTTGCCCCCTGGCTCGCGGCGCTCGAGCGCATTCGCCCGCAGGAGGCGACCATCTACACGGTGGCACGCGAGACGCCGGTCGCCGGCCTTGCCAAAGCAGCGCCCGAGGTGCTCGACGCCATTGCCGCGCGTGTCCAAGCCCTCGGCATTCCCTGCCAGGTGAGCTACTAGCAAAACCACGCAGCAGCTAGTGCCCGCCATCCCGCCCCATCAGTTGCGGTGATATAGTTCCTATTTGTGCTGTTAAACCGCTTAAATCGGAACTATATCACCGCAACTTTTATGGACGCGTGGGTGGGCTATACTAGCTGCGAATGAAAGGAAGTTAGCCATGTATGACAAAGGACCCGTGCCCGGCCGCAACGACGCTTGCTGGTGCGGCAGCGGCAAGAAATACAAGAAATGCCATAGCGCCTTTGATGAGCGCCTCGAGCGCTTGTGGGAAGAAGGCTGGGAGGTTCTGCCTCGCACGCTCTACAAGACTCCCGCCGATATCGAGGGCATCAAGCGCTCGGCAGCCATCAACGTGGGCGTGCTCGATTATGTGGGCGAGCATATCGCCGCAGGCATGACCACCAACCAGATCGACCAGATGATCTACGACTACACCGTCGAGCACGGTGGCACGCCGGCCGACCTTAACTACGAGGGCTATCCCAAGAGCGTGTGCACCTCGATCAACGACGTCGTCTGCCACGGTATCCCCTGCGATGCGGATGTGCTGCACGAGGGCGACATCATCAACGTAGACTGCTCCACGATCTTGGACGGTTACTTTAGTGATTCGAGCCGCATGTTCTGCATCGGCGAGGTCTCGGCCGAGCGTCAGCGCCTGGTCGACGTCACCCGCGCCAGCGTGGAGGCGGGTCTGGCGGCCGTCAAGCCATGGCTGCCGTTGTCCGTTATGGCCGAGGCAGTGCAAAAGACCGTCGAGGACGTCGGCTTTAGCGTGGTGCGCGAGTACGGCGGACACGGCATCGGTAAGGAGTTCCACGAGGACCCGTTTGTGGGCTTTACCACCGAGGCGCCCGATGTGGACACCATCATGGTGCCGGGCATGGTCTTTACCATCGAGCCCATGGTCAACGCCGGAGCGCCCGACATCAAGATCAGCAAGGGCGACGGCTGGTGCGTGCGCACCAAGGACGGCAGCGATTCGGCCCAGTGCGAGGTACAGCTCGTGGTGACCGAGGACGGCTACGAGCTGCTGAGCTGGTAGCCGTGGATGCGCCGGATGCTGACGGGCACGCTCGTCTTGCATCCGGCGTTTTTGTTTGAACGTTTTGCCTGATATAACCTGCCAAAATAAACCTGTCCCTTTTTGGTAGGTTGAGCGGAGAGGACTGCTTGTGAACATCCTGGTTTTGTTGCCCGTCAACAATCGCCATCGCGCAATTCTTGAGTCGAGCGCTCCGGGCGAGGACTTTATCTACACGAGCGCCGACGCCGCCACGCGCGAGCAGGTCGCCGGTGCGGACGTGATCTTGGGCAACATCGACCCTGACATGCTCACGGCATGCGAGCATCTCCAGCTGTTGCAATTGCAGACCGCCGGCTATGACGACTACCTTGCTGCTGGCACCGTGCCGGCTGACGCCAAGCTGTCTTGCTCGATCGGTGCCTACGGTCAGGCCGTAAGCGAGCACATGTTTGCCATGGTCCTTTCCATGATGAAGCGCCTGCCTGGCTACCAAGATTTACAGCGCGAGCATCGCTGGGAGGATTTGGGGCCGGTTACCTCGCTCAAAAATGCCAACGTGCTGGTGCTGGGCGCGGGCGACATTGGCGGCCACTTTGCCACGCTCTGCCGCAGCATGGGCGCACACGTCCGCGGCATCAAGCGCCATCCGCTCGTCTACCCCATTGTGTTTGAGGACATGGACGGCATGGATGCCCTGCCCGAGCGCCTGGCCGAGGCAGACGTCGTCGCATCCTTTATGCCCAGCACACCCGAGACCCGCGGCCTGGCGAACGCCGAGTTCTTCGCCGCGATGAAGCCGGGCGCCCTCTTTGCCAACGGCGGCCGCGGCGATCTTGTGGTCGCCGACGACTTAGTTGCCGCCCTGGAGTCAGGACATCTCGCCGGCGCCGCGGTCGACGTCACCGACCCCGAGCCGCTGCCTGCGACAAGCCCGTTGTGGGATGCGCCCAACATGCTCATCACGCCGCATGTCTCCGGTTGGTTCCACCTGGCAGCCACGCTCAACAATGTGGTCGACATTGCCGCAGAGAATCTGCGTCATCTGCAAGCCGGCGAAACTTTACGTTGTTGGATCGAGCACTAATTTGTTCCGGCGTTTTACCAAACGCCGGAACTGCTCGACGCTGCGAGCCCGCCGTTTGGCCAATCTGCCGTTCAATTTCAAAGGCGCGACCAGAAGGTCAGCGCCTTTTCATTTCACGGCACCTTGGCTCAAACGGCGGGCTCTCGCTGACTTTTGTTCAACCTGTGGGATCTTTAAATTGCTAGAGCGTTACTAAGTATTTTTTTGCGTCTTCTACACTCATTGCTGCGACGGGTGCATGCGAACAGAGTTTGACATCGTTGGTGACCAGTAGATCTGCTTGAGCGCGTATCGCTGCCGCAATGATTAAATCGTCTTCGTAATCGCTATGGAGCTCACGCTGCCTGCTCGCCATCCATATGTCGCTCAGGTCACAGGGCACTGGCGTGGCAAGCTGCGACAGCACGCTAAGACAATCCCATGCAAGCGATGTCGCTGCCGCAGCGGCATCTTGGGAAAGAGAACCATGCTCTCGCCGATACCATGCCTTATGTTCGCTTGAAATCAAATAGAACAGGTCTTTGGACGATGTCGCCGCGTACAGCAAATCAGCCTGTGCCGTGCATGCATCGCGTAAAAACTCAATCGCCACCGAACGACCACGTCGTGAGGGAATGAAGTAATCGAGCCACACGTTGGTGTCAACCAAGATGCGCTTTGGAGTCTCACTCATAGAGCCAGCTCATCTCCTCGCCATAGCGATCAGCATAGGCATTCCGTTTGAGCTCTTCGTCGTCCGATGGCTGAGCCTTGACCATATCGATTCCCGACTCACGGCAAGCGGCAGCGAACAGCTTCGACCCCTGATCCATGAGCTCGAGCTTACGTTTGGCGGCCTTTTCGCGCTCGCGCTGTTCCGCCCGGGCACGACTGGGCAGCAGGATATCCTCGAGCGCACCGGGGCGATCGGCCAGCGACGCTGCAAGCTGCCAGAGCGCTCGCACCGCTTGGCTCGGCGTCATACCGGCCTTGGAGAGAGCGGCGTCCCCACTCCTTTTAAGATCGGCATCGAGACGTACGTTGATCTGAGCGGCGGTTGTGGTCATAGCCCCTCCTTAGTACTTCAAAACTATCATAAAATACTATGGTAGATACGTAAAGCATGTAAAGCACTTATAAGCATTAGCCGTACTCTGTACACAAAAAGCCGCCGAGGCGCACTGCACCTCGGCGGCTACGCATCACCGATCTAGTTCGGTTTCACCCCTTGCATTCGCCCAGATAAAACCTGCCAAAATGAACCTGTCCCTTTTTGGCAGGTTTTAGAGCTCCACGCTTTCGGCGCCGTTGATGGTTAGGTTTCGCTCGTAGAAGGCGGTGAGGGCGCGGATGGCGTACATCACGTCGCGCACGCCGCCGGTCTCGTAGCTCGAGTGCATAGCCAGCTGCGGCAGGCCCACGTCTACGGCATGCATGCTCGCCTGCATGTTCGACAGGTTGCCCAGGGTAGAACCGCCGGCCATATCGCTCTTGTTGGCGAAGGCCTGCGTGGGTACATCGGCGTCATCGCAAATGGCCTGGAACACCGCGCGGCTAAAGGCGTCGGTGCAGTAGTGCTGGTTGGCGGCTTCCTTGATGACGATGCCGCCGTTGAGCACAACCTGGTTACGGGCGTCGCACTTCTCGGCGTGGTTGGGGTGCACGGCATGCGCGTTGTCGCAGCTCACGAGCATCGAAGCGGCAAGCGCACGGTGATACGACTCGTCGTCAAAGCCCAGCGACCCGTTGATGCGGCGCAGCGCGTCGGCCAAGAACGTCGACATGGCGCCCTGCTTGGTCTCGGAGCCAACCTCCTCGTTATCGAAGCAGCAGTAGACCGAGACGTCGTGCGCATTCTCGGCACCCAAAAATGCCTGCAGCGAGGTGTAGGCGCAGGCCAGATCGTCAAGTTTGGGCGTCGAGATAAACTCGTCGGCCCAGCCCCAAATACGTGCATCCTGTCGATTGACCAGGAACAGGTCGCGGCCCAAAATCTGCTCGGGCTCAACGTCCAGCTCGTCGGCGATCAGGGCGTCAAAGTCGCCCTGCTTAAGGTCACCAGCGCTGATGAGCGGGCACAGGTCAACGGCTCGGTTGGGAGCAAAGCTCTCGTTAACGCCACGGTTCATGTGGATGGCAAGGCTCGGAATAATGGCAACCTCGCGCTCGGTGGCAAGCAGGCGGCTCTCAATACGGTCGCCCTCGCGCACCAGTACGCGACCCGCGAGCGCCAGCGGGCGATCGAACCAGGTGTAGTCGATCATGCCGCCGTAGGCCTCGGTGTTCAGGCGCAGCGTCTCGCCCGCACCATCGAGCTCGGGCACGGCCTTGACCTTAAACGTCGGCGAATCGCTGTGCGACGCCGTGAGCTGAAAATGATAGTCACCGGCAACGCCGTCCTCGCCCCACGTCGCGGCCAGGTCCTCGCCCACCTTAAAGGCGATAACGCTCGAGGTGTTGCGCTGCGTGTAATAACGCCCGCCCGGCTCGATATCCCACGCCGCGTTCTCGGGCAGGTAGGTAAAGCCCGCCTCGTCGAGCTCGGCCATAATGGTCGCCGCCGTATGGAACATGCTGGGGCATGCCTCGATAAAGTCGATAAGGTCGTTGGCGGCCTCGATATCGTCGGCCGTCACATGCGCGCGCTCGGGCGTTTCCTGATCCGTCATGCTCTCCCCTTTCGCTGGGTTGATGGTCCCCTCCAGCATACCCCGCCGCGCCAGCGCCGCACTCTTCATTCCGTGCTTAATTCCGCGCCGCTCACCAAGTTGAGTCATCATGTCCGCGCTCCTTTTGCGACAATTGCACTAACAGGACGAGAGGAGTCGTCATGAAGCCACGTAACATTGCCATCGCCTGCGGTGTCGCGGGAGCCGCCGTCGGCCTTGCCGCTGCCACCGGTATCGTTTATCGCAAACAAATCAAGTCCGTCGCGTCACTCAAACGCTTGACCGACTATGCGGATGGCTATGACCTGTACGCAATCGACATTGCTTACGACTACGGCCTTGACCGCATCATCGCCGCTGGCGTGCGCGACGACCAGGCCTACATCGATGCCGTGGTGGCGCAGGTGCTCCCCGGCGTGCCGGCACATGTCCAGGCACCCCAGTTTGCCTGCAGCGCTTTTGTCGCCGTAGATGCCGAAGGCCGCGTGCGCACCGGTCGCAATTACGACTTTAAGGACGACACCTCGGCGCTGCTGGTGCGCAATCACCCGCGCGACGGCTATGCCTCCATCGGCTTTGCGGCCCTCAATAACCTGGGCGCCAACACTCCACTTGACTCCGTCGCCGGACGCGCCGCGGCGTTGATGGGCCCGTTTGCCCAGCTCGACGGTGTCAACGAATGCGGCGTGTCCATTGCCGTGCTCACCCTGGATTCCAAGCCCTGTGACCAGGACACACAGCGCCCCGTCATCAACACTTCGCTCGCCATCCGTCTGGTGCTCGACCGCGCGGCCACCACGCAGGAGGCCGTCGACCTGCTTTCTGCCTACGACATGCACGCCATGGCCGGACGCGATTACCACTTCTTTATCAACGACGCCGCCGGTGACGCGCGGGTGGTGGAGTGGGATCCGCGCGACCCCGACCGTGCATGCAAGGCGACTCCTGTACGCCAGGTTACGAACTTCTACGCCTGCTATGGTGACGAGGTGCTCCCCAACCAAAAGAACGGCGAGCTGGGCCATGGTAAAGAGCGCGCCGTCGCAATCGCCGATGTCCTTGACGCCCATGCCGGCGCCCAAGATGAGGCAGTCGCTTGGAAGGCCCTACGCGCTGCAGCGCAAGAGCCCAATCCGGAAGACATCACCAGCAACACGCAGTGGTCGGTCGTCTTTGACAACACCGAGCCCGCTGCCGCCATCACGCTGCGCCGCCACTGGGGCGACGTCGACGCCTTCGCGCTGTAAGGAGCCAGGCCCATCGACCTTACGCTCGCCTGACGTTGCTTACATTTCTATACGCTTGAGCTAACACGTTTTACCCCCGTATCAACAGTGTGCGGGGGTAAACTTATGCGCATGTTATAACTTGCCCGGAAGGATTCATCATGCTTAGGATCGGTCTTCTTACCAGTGGCGGCGACTGCCAGGCGCTCAACGCCACCATGCGCGGCATTGTCAAAACGCTCATGACCAATAGCGAAGAGCCTATCGAGATCTATGGTTTTGAGGACGGCTACCAGGGCCTTATCTACAGCAGATTCCGTGTTATGACGCCCGCCGATTTTAGCGGCATCCTCACCCGCGGCGGCACCATCCTGGGCACGAGCCGTACGCCGTTCAAGCGCCTGGATGTTCCCGAGGCCGATGGCGTCGAGAAGGTGCCCGCAATGGTCCACACCTATCATAAGCTGCAGCTCGACTGCCTGTTTATGCTGGGCGGCAACGGATCCACCAAGACCGCCAACCGTCTGCGCGAAGAGGGCCTCAACGTTATCGCCCTGCCCAAGACCATCGATAACGACACCTGGGGCACCGAGTTGACGTTTGGCTTTACGAGCGCCATCGACGTCGCCACCAAGTGCATCGACGACATCCACACCACTGCCTCGAGTCACGGCCGCGTGTTTGTCATCGAGATCATGGGCCACAAGGTTGGCTGGATCCCGCTGTACGCCGGCGTCGCGGGCGGCGCGGACGTCATCCTGATTCCCGAGATCCCCTACGACATGGATAACGTCATCAAGACCATCGAGCATCGCATGGAGACCGGCAGCCGCTTTACCATCGTAGCCGTCGCCGAGGGTGCTATCTCCAAGGAGGACGCGGCGCTGTCCAAGAAGGAGTACAAGAAGAAGCTCGCCGAGCGTACGAGCCCGTCAATCGTGTACGACATCGCCAAGGAGATCGAGGCCAAGACCGGTCGCGAGACCCGCGTCGCCATCCCCGGCCACACGCAGCGCGGCGGCCAGCCCGACGCCCAGGACCGCATCTTTGCGACCCAGTGCGGTGTCGAGGCAGCGCTCGGCTGCCTACGCGGCGAGTTTGGCTACATGATTGCCCTGCGTGACGGCAAGATGTGCCACATGCCGCTCGAGGAGGTCGCCGGCAAGCTCAAATATGTCGACCCCCAGAGCGATCTGGTGCGCGAGGCCAAGGCGTTGGGCATCAGCTTCGGCGACGAATAGCCTCGGCTGGAATCCACCCCATCGGGCCCTCCGACCCCGCCCGACGTATTTCGATTTGGCTCCTCCCTTGACTCCGTCAAAGGTCGCCAATCGAAATCGTCGGGCGGGGTCGGAGGGCCCTGCGTTTACATACTCGCCGAGGCTATTCATCTTCTTGCTGCGGGTGCCTGGTCTGAAATTCAGTTGCGGTGAAATAGTTCCTGCTTAGTCCGCAAATGGCTGAATCCAAAAACTATTCCACCGCAACTTACTGAGTGGGGGCTCTTGGCTGCTACTTGCACTGACATTTGTCCTGAAATGGCTGGTCGTTAGGGATTGCTACCGGTAGTTGCGGTAGGGTTGGGGCAGATTCTAACTAGAAATGGTGGTCGCTACCGGTTGTTCTCGGCATACTCGGCTCATTCGATTCGACCATCAAACGAAAGGAACCACCATGGATCTTGCGATGGCACAGCGCCTCGTCGATCGCCGCAAGGCTGCCGGGCTTTCTCAGGAGGCGCTTGCCGCCCAGCTGGGTGTGAGTCGTCAGGCTGTCAGTAAATGGGAGCGCAGCGAATCCTCGCCCGATACCGATAACCTTATTGCGCTCGCCGCGCTGTATGGCGTGTCGCTGGATGAGCTGCTATATGGGGAGGCGGTGGCTAGCGCTGATGACTCACAGGCTGATGATGAGGCACAGAACAGCAACGCCGGCACCAAAGCTTCAGATAAGGCTGAAGAGGCTGAGGCTTCTACTGAGCACGCTGATTGCAGCGATAAGCCACTTGTCGATATTTCCCTCGCGCGCGGTATCCACGTCATTGATCCCAATAAAGGCGAGGAAGTCCATGTTGGTTGGAGCGGCATCCATGTGACCAACGAGCGCAAGGGCGAAGAGGTGCATGTGGGGCCGGACGGCGTGCATATCGATACGCTTGAGGACGATGGACATAGCGTACGCACCAATGACGACGGCACCGTCACCATCGACGGCGAGACGTTTTCCAGCTGGAAGGAAGCACACGACAAGCTCGACCATCATGGCAAGCATTTCCACACCAAGGTCGGACGTGCATGGAACAAATTCCCCTTCCCCGCACTTGTTACTCTCGCCTATCTGGTGCTCGGCATTGTCTACGGCACATGGGGCATGGGGCTTTTCCTCGTCTTTCTGGTTCCCGTCTACTACGCGATTGGTGACTTCATCGATCGGCGCCACCTGTCTAAGCTGATCGAGGCCATCTACCCGGCAGCCGCCATCGCTTGGTTCCTCTACATGTGGCTCTGTTTGGGACAGCCCCATCCTGCATGGATCATCCTCATCACGATTCCCGTCATAAAGGCGCTCATGCGCTGGCGTCGCAAACAATGGAAGCACCGCAAACAGGCCTAACACGCTCCGACCCACCAGCACCCAACCACCCCCGCCCTTCTCCTAAGTTGCGGTGAGATAGGGACTGTTTTGAAGCTCCAAAGCGCCAAACAGTCCGTATATCACCGCAACTTACAAACAACTGGGTCAGTTCCGGCACGGAGATTAGCATTGAGCTGACCACGCGCCAAGAAAAGGGCCTATTTACTACGTTTAACTCGAGAGGGCCGACCATACCCGCCTTTTCCGAAAACTGGCAAGCCCTCTACCTGCGGTTTTAATTTCATAATCTTTGTCATGGTCGAGGGTGTGGTAGCAAACGTAGTAGATAGGCCCATTTTGTGGCATACGACCCATACAAGCCCAATCTCGAAGGCTAAAGAGAGCCTCTCATCCACGCCTGCGAGCGAAAACCAAATAGAATGAAAGGCAAATGGAAAGCCCGTTTGACGGGGCAAACGCCGGGCCACATAATGGTTGTCCGGCGTTTGCCCAGATAAAACCTGCCAAAATAAACCTGTCCCTTTTTGGCAGGTTACTCGGCGCTCTTGAGGGCGCCGACCATGTCGATCTTGTTGAGGGTACGGTTGGTGGCGAGGTTGACGATAAACGTAAAGCCAAAGGAAAGCACCACGGCGAGCACGTAGCTTAGCGGCTCGACCTCGACGTCAAAGTACAGCGACGGCATCTGCAAAATGTACGTAAAACTCTCGGCCAGCAAGCCGCCCAGCGGTACGCCCAGCGCGGCTCCGATCGCCGTGAGGATCAACGTCTCCTTGTTGACGTAATGGTGCACCTCGCCACGACGGAAGCCCAGCACCTTAATAGTCGCCAGCTCGCGTTCGCGCTCGGAGATATTCGTGTTGGACAGCGTAAACACCACCACAAACGACAGGCACGCCGCCATAAAGGTCACGAGCACCACGACCGAATTGATAATCGTAAAGTTCGCCTCGTAGTTCTGCCAATGTTCGGCCGTGCTCGAAATCGTGAGCCAACCGTCACTCTTAAGATTCTTGCTAAACGCAATCTGGTCGGCCGACGAACCCTTAAGCAGCACAAAGACGCCGTTAAGGCGTGCACTTCGACCGAACGCACGCTCATAGGTGCTCTGCGTCATATAAAGCGTGTTGCCCAGATAGTTGAGCGAGATGTCGCTGACTTTGACCTTGGCAACATTGAGCGACGAATCCTGGACGTGAGCCGTGTCACCCGGCTTGATCCCCAGCACCAGCTGAGAGCTCTTGCTCAAATACACGTCTCCGTCACGCAGGGCGAGCGGCTCTTTGGACTCATCCTCCAGGCGCACGTAATCGCCCAAGTCACCCGTGCGGTCGTCGGGAATCACGATGAGCTGCACGGTCTCGCTCTTGCCGCCAAACGTAAAGGTGACGTTGTCGGTCATAATCGGCAGGGTCGAGGTCACCGTCACGTTGGAATCATTGGCCGTGCTGCGCTCATCCAATGCCGCGCACGTCTGCGAAAAATCGTCGGGATTGGCGACCGCCAGCAAGTCAGAGCGCGTGATATGCCCGTACTGTTTGGGCGAAAGCGCCACCGACGTGTCGCGAATTCCCATACCGCAAATCACGAGCGCCGTGCAGCCGGCGATACCGAAGATGGTCATAAAGGCGCGCTTTTTGTAGCGGAACAGGTTACGTGCTGCCACCTTGTTCAAGAAGCCCATGCGGCGCCAAATAAAGCCGATGCGCTCGAGCAGAATGCGTGAGCCGGCGCGCGGCGCCTTGGGACGCATGAGCGAAGCCGGCGTCTCGGCCATCTCGTGGCGGCAGGCGATAATCGTAGCGCCCACCACGCCCACGGCAAACAGCGCCACCGAAACGATTGAGGACACGATGTCGTACGAAAGCAGCATCTGGGGCAGCGAGTACATGTCGTCGAACACCGTAAACAAGAACAGCGGCAGACCCACAAATCCGATGATATTGCCGAGCACGCCACCGATCAGACACGCCCACAGCGAGTAGTCCACATATTTGGACAGGATACGCCCGCGTGAATAGCCGAGCGCCTTGTACAGGCCAATAAGCGTGCGCTCCTCCTCGACCATGCGGGTGGCGGTGGTGAGGCTGATAAGCACGGCGACGATAAAGAAGATGAACGGGAACACCGTGGCGATGGCCTCGATCGAGGAACTATCGCTCTCGACGCTCGAGTAGCTTGCGATATTGCCGCGGTCCTGGATGTACCAGGTGCATTCGCCCAGGTCAGAGAGCTCGGCGCGGGCATCGGCAAACTGCTGGTCGGCGGCGGCGCGGCGCTGGTCCAGGTCGGCTTGCGCCTGCGCACGCTCGTCGCTGCCCTCGGCCATGCGATTGATGTTGTCCTGCTCGATCCCAAAGACCATATTCGCCTGACGCTCAGCCGCGTCCAAGCTCGCCGGTGTGTCGACCGTCAGCTCCTGGGCGCGCGCCTTCTCACGCTCCTCGCGGATCTTCTCGATATTGCCCTTGACCTCATTGATCTTTGCCGAGTAGGCATCCGAATAGGAGTTGAGGCTCTTGGCTCCCTCGACGACCACGTGGACAGCGGAGTAGGAAGAAGATGTCGCGGCATCCTCGCTCACGTAGAACTTGTAGTCCGCAGTCGAAGCAGCGCGAAAGGCGTTGACTGTCGAGTCGGAGCTCACGTCGGTAGGATCGAGAACCTCGGCCGTGATGGTGTAGTCCCCATCGGCAAACTGGTCCTTGGCGCTTTGGTTCGACGAGCTCGCATCGTTGGCGGCAAAGCTCACCGTATCGCCGATTTTCTTGCCCGAAGCCTTCAAAAAACGTGAGGTCACTGCCACTTCGCCCGAAGTCTCGGGCAGCTCGCCGCGTACTAGCACCGGTTGGTCAATATTCTCTTTGGAGAGGCTCTGTACGACGACACGCTCGCGCGTCGTACCCACGGCGGTATAGGCGGTCTCGGTATAGATGCCCTCGGCCGTCTCGACGCCATCGACCTCTTGGATCGCGGCAAGATCGTCATCGGTCAGACCATAGGTCGACTGCACGTTGATGTCATAGACATTCTGCTGGTCAAAATAGGCGTCGACCGAATCACACAGGTCCTCGCAGCCCGCCTTAAGGCCGCACATCACGCTCACGCCAAGCGCGGTGATCACAACGATAGACAAGAAGCGTTTGAGGCTGCCGCGAATCGTGCGGTAGATGCCACGGCGAAAAACCGTCGGCACCATATCGTTTGAGCTTTGGGCGGTACGGTAGGTCGTAAAATCCTGCTCGCGCTCCGTGTTCTGCGCGTCGCGGCGTTGACTGTTTTGGCGGTCCTGATTCATGGGCGCTACCACTCGATCGTCTCGATAGGCACAGGATTTTGCTGGACCGTCTCGCTCTCCACGCGGCCGCTCTTAAAGCGGATCAGGCGATCGGCCATGGGCGCCAGCGCAGAGTTGTGGGTGATGATGATGACCGTAATGCCTTGCTTGCGGCAAGTGTCCTGTAGCAGCTGCAAGATCTGCTTGCCGGTTTTGTAGTCGAGTGCACCCGTAGGCTCGTCGCACAAAAGCAGCTTGGGGTTCTTAGCCAGCGCGCGGGCGATGGATACGCGCTGCTGCTCGCCGCCCGAAAGCTGCGCCGGAAAGTTAGCGAGGCGGTCGCCCAGGCCAACCTGGCGAAGCGTTTGCTCGGCGTCGAGCGAATCGGGGCAGATCTGCGCCGCGAGTTCGACGTTCTCACGCGCCGTCAGGTTAGGGACCAGATTGTAGAACTGAAAGACAAAGCCGACGTCAGCGCGACGGTATTCCACAAGCTGAGCCTCGTTGGCAGAGCTCACGTCACGCCCGTCCACCGTCACGGTGCCAGAAGTTGCCGTATCCATGCCGCCCAGAATGTTGAGGGCCGTGGTCTTGCCGGCGCCCGAAGCACCCAGAATGATGGCGAGCTCGCCGCGCTCGACCGTAAAGCTCGCGCCGTCGAGCGCGTGGATGCGGGCGTCGCCTTCGCCGTATGCTTTGATGACGTCTTTGAATTCGATATAGGCCATCGATTAATTCCCATCTGGTCGGATAACTCTTTAGTATTACCCATTTCCCACCTACCAAAAAGGGACAGGTTTATTTTGGCAGGTTTTATATGGGGAAACGGCAGCTATAGATAGGGCGCCGGGGAGGCCGAGAAATCATCAACGGGGTCAGGCCGACCGCCAAACACAACGCACGCATCTCAATCTGTCAGCCAAATCATTCGAACAGCTGTTCGTTTCTATGATATGATTCAACTATCTAAGCAGGCCAATACGCAGAAAGGCGGCCAACATGGCGTTCGACTTTATGAAGGAATGCAAGGAGCTCTACAAACCTGCAAGCAAGCCGAGCATCGTAACAGTCCCGCCTATGAGCTACGTTGCCGTTCGCGGAAAGGGCGACCCAAATACCGAAGGTGGCGAGTATCAAAACGCCCTGCCGCTACTTTACGGCATCGCCTATACCGTCAAGATGTCGAAGAAAGGCTCAAGGAATATCGAGGGCTATTTCGACTTTGTGGTACCGCCGCTCGAGGGTTTCTGGTGGCAAGAGTCCCCGAGCGGCGACATCGATTATGTACACAAGGACAATTTCAACTTTATCTCGTGCATCCGCCTGCCTGATTTCGTCACCCGAGATGACTTTGACTGGGCAGTCGCGGAAGCCACGACCAAAAAGAAACTGGACTTTTCCGCCGTCGAACTGCTTAAAGTTGACGAGGGTCTCTGCGTTCAATGCATGCACACCGGGCCCTACGACAACGAACCGGCGACCGTAGACGCTATGCATGAATACACGACCGAGCTGGGCTATGTTCCCGACTTCTCAGACACCCGTTTACATCACGAAATCTATCTCTCCGATCCACGCAAATGCGCACCGGAGAAACTTAAGACCGTGGTTCGTCATCCTATCAAGCGCGCTGAATAGCGTGGGGCGTCATTTCACGCGCTAGGTTTTAAGCCAGCCAACCAGCCGCCTCCTAGACCGTCCGGTAATTATCTTGACGCGGCCCGTCGCATCTTATAAGTTTGTTTTGCTAAAGCTGGAAAGCCTCTCAACGATGCGCAACTCCAGCTCTTTTTCTATCAAGAGAGCAAGTGTCGGAAAGCAAAATGTCAGAAAGCAGCGCTTCGAGCAGAATCAAACGCCTGGTCAACACCTATAGCGGTCTCGTGCTCATGGGCGCCGTCGGAATCCCTATCGGCGTTATCGTTGGCGCCATCTGTGCCCTTTTTGGTCGTGTGCTCCTGGCAATTGGCGCCTTCCGTAACGAGCACATCGTACTGCTCCTTCCCTTCCTCGCCCTCATGGGCTTGGCCATCGTATTTGCCTACCTCACCTGGGGCAAAGGCACCGATCGGGGCATGAGCTTAGTATTCGACGTAGGTCACGGACGCGAGGACGCCATCTCCCCGCGTCTGGTGCCGCTCATTATGCTGAGCACGTGGGCCACGCATCTTTTTGGCGGCAGCGCGGGACGAGAAGGCGTAGCCGTGCAGATCGGCGCAACCGTCTCGCATTGGATCGGCCGACGCCTGCCTTTCCGCGACCCCGGCAACACGTTTTTGCTCATTGGTATGGCCGCCGGCTTTGCCGGACTCTTTCGAACGCCGCTCGCCGCTACGGTCTTTGCTGTCGAGGTGCTGGTCGCCGGACGCATGGAATACCGCGCGCTGTTTCCCGCGCTTACGGCTTCACTTGCCGCAAGCATGACCTCCGGCGCTCTGGGACTCGAGAAGTTCGAGGTCGCCGTTACCGCCTCGTATGCGCTCGACCTCCCCGGTCTTGGACGGCTGGCGTTGTTGGGTATCGCGTTTGGTATGGTAGGTGGAGCTTTTGCCTGGTGCCTTGCCCATGCCAAGACCCTTGCAGCGCGGCTGCTCCCCAGCCCTTACATACGCGTTGCCGTTATGGGCCTTGCGCTGTCGGCGATTCTGTTCGCGCTGTGGCAGGGGCGATACTGCGGCCTTGGCACCAACCTGATATCCGCGGCACTGGGTGACAACGGCGAGGCGTCGATCATGCCTTGGGACTGGGCGCTCAAATTCGTACTCACCATCGCCACGCTTGCCGCAGGATATCAGGGTGGCGAGGTGACGCCGCTGTTCTCCATCGGAGCCAGCCTGGGTGTCGTACTCGCCGGGATTCTCGGCATGCCCGTCGAGCTCTGCGCCGCGCTGGGCTACGCCGCCGTTTTTGGCAGCGCCACCAATACGCTGCTCGCGCCGATCCTCATTGGCTGCGAGGTCTTCGGTTTCGGTAATCTGCCGATGTTCTTCATCGTCTGCGTTGTGGCTTATCTGTTCAACATGGACAAATCGATCTACGCCCTGCAGGAGCGGGCGTAGGAAGCCGCCCGGCAGATACACCGGGGCGCAGTTTCCGCTAGGCCCTCCAAGGGGAAAGCTCATCCCATTCCGAGGCGTCAAACCGGGACACAGTTTCCGCCCACAGCCTCCTCCGTCGACGTTTCTCCAGATAAAACCTGCCAAAACAAACCTGTCCCTTTTTGCAGGTTTTAGAGGCGGACGGTGAAGGTGATCTGATGATCGTGGCCGGATACGGTGGCGGATCCGCCATGGGCTTCGGCGATGGCGCGCACGACGGACAGCCCCACGCCCGAGCCACCTGTCTTGGAGCTGCGCGACACGTCCGCACGATAGAAGCGGTCGAACAGCCGGTCCAGGTCGCCCTCGGGCAGCTCATCAACAGCATTCGATACGACAAGCTCGGCCGAGCCTTTGCCCGCACCGCGCGAAACGGCACGCAGGCTCAGCTCGATCACGCTGTCCTCGCTTGCGTAGCGTGTGGCGTTGTCCAGCAGCAGCTCAACAACCTGCGCCACTGCCGCGGCATCGGCATGGGCCCGCACACCGCTCGCGATCGACGTCGACAGCCGCTTTCCGCGCGAAACCGCCACCGATTCAAATGGCGTCGCAGCCGTGTCCACGGCCTCCGAAAGATCAATCGTCGCCATAGTAAAGCCGGCCGAACCCTCGTCCATACGCGCCAGGAACACCAGACGCTCCGTGAGCGCCGTCAGCCGCGCGACCTGCTCGTGAATGCTCTGCGTCCACTCGCTCTCGCCGCTCTCGATCTCTTGGACCTCGTTGGCGGCGTCAATCACGGCCAGCGGCGTTTTGATCTCGTGGCTTGCATCGGTAATGAAGCGCTTCTGTTTGCTATAACTCTCGACCATCGGCCGAATCACCGCACCCGAGGCGACCGTTACAATTGCCAGCACCGCCAGCCAGCCAATGCAGCTGATTGCCACACTCGCGCTCAAAAACGAATGGAAACTTGCAAGCTCGCGCGAACAGTCCACGAACACATAGGTTGTCTTGTCGCCCTGAACCGTAGCCGTATAACGGTAGTTGCCAGAAAAGCCCGAAGTCCAACCCTTGGAATATAGTCCTGCAGCGATGCGGGCGGCACGCTTGGCACCTACCGCGGCAATGCGGGCCGTGTTGACATCGGTCACCTGCCCGCCGGCAATCGACACCGTAAAGTAGCGCGTGTCGAAGGGAGACTCCGCCGTCATGCCTTCAAAATGCACATCGCGAACGGCCGCCCGGTTACCGGTAGCAACCTTGCCGGCAACCGCATCCTGACCGGGACCGGTCTTAGGCTCGTCCTCCCCATCAATGCCATCCTTGCCTGCCAGGATATAGTCCAGTCGTGCATCGGCCATCTTGCAAACATGCGAATAATTGACAATGTTGATGCCAGCGATGATGAGCGTGAGCACCACGGTCACAGCGCCCATGGCAACGAGGATGAACTTACGACGCAGGCGACGGCCCATTGCACTGGCAGCATCGGCGCGCTCCGGATTACCCGAGCCCACACCCATGCCGAGCTTCGCCGCCATGCGCTTGCACCACGTGCGCACGCTCACGCCCGTTCTCCTTCCTCGACAACCTCGAGCGAATATCCCTGGTTGCGCGACGCGCGGATGGCCACGTCGGCACCCAGCGCCGTCAGCTTTTTGCGCAGGTACGAGATATAGACCCACACTACATTGGCACCTTCGGGCGCGTCCTCGCCCCAAACCTCAAGCATTAGGCGCTCGGTGGGCATGCGCGTGCCGGCGTTGCGCATAAAGAGTTCCATAAGCTGAAACTCGCGATTGGCCAGGTGCTCCTCGCCCAAAGGTCCCACAAGCGTGCAAGCCGCCGTGTCGAGGCGCACGTTACCCACGCTGAGCGTCGTGGCGTCAATTGCCGTCGCGGCACGCGTCATGGCACGAATACGCGCAAGCAGTTCCTTGGCGGCAAACGGCTTGGTCAGGTAATCGTTGGCACCGGCATCCAGGCCCTCGACCTTATCGGACACCTCGCTTTTTGCCGTGAGCATGATGATGGGCAGTCGCTTTCCGGCGGCGCGTGTACGCTTGAGCACCTCGATGCCGTCCATGCCGGGCATCATGATGTCCAGGATTGCGGCGTCGTAATCGTTGGTGAGTAGATTCTCGAGCGCCGTCAAGCCGTCGAGGGCGGTGTCGACCTCGTAGTCGCTATGTTGAAGAATCGCGGTGAGGGCGCGGGAGAGACCAGGTTCGTCCTCGGCAAGCATCAGCTTCATAGTTGCTCCTTTGGCGCATGGCTCTACAGGTTTCGATACTGCCGATGATAGCGTACCGTCAACCGCCTTAGCGCAGCCTTAGCGGCTCAACCTGCGCGTTTTCAAATACGCAGGATGTGACTTAGCCAAACTTAAGCCGCCGATGCCGAGCGCCCGGACGCATACCGGCCGCGGAAGGACGGAGGCTCGTCCTTTTGCGGCGTCCTAGTTATGCAAAGCGTTCGAGCGTTATTCCTCGTACGCGCCCTCAAGCCAAAGCAGCCACTCCTTGCGATCCAGTCCACCGGCGTATCCGTTGAGCGATCCGTCGGCCGCGACCACGCGATGGCACGGCACGATAATCGAAATAGGGTTGCGAGCGACCGCAGCCCCCACCGCGCGAGGAGATACAACGGGCGCTTCATTTCCCGGTACACGATGTCGAGCGGCAACACGCTGGGCGATCTCGCCATACGTAGCGACCTCGCCACGCGGGATCGAAAGCAGCTCAAACCAAACCTCACGCTGAAACGCCGTGCCGATCATATGCAACGGCGGCGTAAACCGAGGTTCCTGCCCTGCAAAATAAGCATTCAGCCAAGCCCAGGAACGCTCAAGCACCGAAGAGGCCGCACCATTTGCCGGACTCACCGACGACATGCCACCAGTACCGGAAACCGCATCGACGCCTTCAACATGTTCGGAGTCTTCACGGAGAAGCGTGGAGCCAAAGTGCTCCTGCCCCTCAAACCAAAGCCCCGTCAGACCGCGGCCATCAGCGGCAAGCAAGATTTCGCCCAAAGGCGAGGCAAATGTCGTCGTGACCACCAGCGGCTCCTTTCAAAACTCCGCAACATAATACCGCGAATTGTGCAGACAACCCCAATCGACCCCAAAGTCACCCAAGGCAGCAGGCGCGACAGCGCCCCAGCTGCCGCACGACCCCAAAGTCCCCGCAGGCAGCAGGCGCAACGCGCCGCAGCTGCCGGCCGCGCTCCGCAGCCCCCCAAGTCGGCAGGCGCAAAGCGCCGAGGCCGCCGCCGGGACTAGGGCCCGCAACAACCACGTGCCCCCACATCAGCCCAGCGGCCCCAACCAGCAACGGCCCCATCGCAGGCCGCTCGCAGCCGAGTCGCCGCAGGCGGGGGCCGGGCTTAGTTTTCAGAACACTCCGCAGACCAGTGTGGCGCCTTGTCCGCAGCTCCGAAGGAGCAGGACAAGGCGCCACGCATGGTCGAGGACGTTCTGAAAACTAAGCCCGGCCCCCGCCGGACAGGTCGCACTACTCGCAGAGCAGCTTAGCAATCTGGACGGCGTTGGTTGCCGCGCCCTTACGGATTTGGTCGCCGCAGCACCAGAAGGTGATGCCGCGCGCGGCCTCGGGGTTCGAGATGTCGCGACGCACACGGCCGACCCAAATCAAATCCTGGTCGGAGGTGTCCATCGGCATGGGGAAGCGGTCGTGTGCATCCTCGGCGCTCATGTCGTCAACCAGCTTCACGCCCGGAGCGGCAGCCAGCGCAGCACGGGCCTCCTCAACCGTAATGTCGCGCTCAAACTCGAGCGTAATGCTCTCGGAGTGCGAACGCAGCACGGGCACGCGCACGCAGGTGCAGTTCACGCGCAGCTCGGGCAGATGCATGATCTTGCGGCCCTCGTTTTGCAGCTTCATCTCCTCGGAGGTAAAGCCTTCCTCCTTGACGCCGCCGATCTGCGGAATCAGGTTGCTCGCCAGCTGGGCGGCAAACGCGCGCGGCTCGGGAATCTCCTCGCCACGGCCCAGGGCGGCAAGCTGAGCCTCGAGCTCGGCCATACCGGGAGCGCCAGCGCCCGAAGCTGCCTGATACGTGGACACGATCATACGCTTCACGCCAGCAAGCTGGTGCAGCGGCCACGTGGGAACCAGGCCGATGATGGTCGCGCAGTTGGGATTGGCGATAAGGCCGTGATGCCACTTGATGTCGTCAGCATTGATCTCGGGCACGACCAGCGGCACCTCGGGATCCATGCGGAAGGCGTGGCTGTTGTCGACCACGACGGCGCCGCGCTTGACGGCCTCGGGCAGTAGCTCCTTCGCAATATCGTCGCCGGCGGCGCCGAGCACGATGTCGCAGCCCTCAAAGGCCTCGGGGCAAGCCTCCTCAATCACAACCTGCTCGCCGCGGAACTCGACGGTCTTGCCCGCAGAGCGCGCGCTCGCTAGCAGCTTGAGCTTGCCGACCGGAAACTCCTGCTCGTTGAGGCACTCGAGCATCTGGGTGCCCACGGCTCCCGTCGCGCCCAAAATAGCAACCGTGTACTGTTTCATGCTTCCCCCTTTAAAGGCTGTGGCTTTTGCCCGCACGCCGAGCAGGCCGATTATTGTTGCCAGTGTATACAAGAACAGGGCGGGCACGAAACCCGCCCCGTCGAAACGAAACCGAAACGAAACGCCCCGCCGTAGTTTTTGAAGCAAGTCCCAAAAATCTACTGGGATAGCAGCTACTTGTGGAGCGCGGCCGGAGCGGGATCGACCGGCACGGGAGCCTCCAGGTCGGAGACCTTCACAATGCCGTTCTCGTCGGAGAAGGCGCGGTAAATGGTCCGAATCGCCAGGTCGAAGTCCTTCTCCTCTACGCCGATAATGATGTTGATCTCGTCGCAGCTCTGCGAAATCATACGTACGCTCACGCCGGCCTGACCAAGCATGCCAAACAGATGGCCCGAGATACCTGCGCGGCCGCGAAGGTTACGGCCGACGGTCGCGATGAGCGCCAAACCCTCGACAACCTCGATCTCGAGCGGCTCGACCTCCTGCTGAATGTCGCCCACGAGCGAGTACAGCGAGTCGTGCACATCCTGCTCCTGCACCACGGCGCCAAAGCGGTCGACGCCGGTGGGCATATGCTCGACGGAAACGTCATAGCGTTCGAACACCGAAAGTGCACGGCGCATAAAGCCGACGCGGGGCTTGGTGCGGTCGCGGGCAACGTTGATGGCGACAAAGCCGCGCTTGCCGGTCACGCCGGTAATGATAGGCTCCGCCTCACCCTCGTCAGCCGTCTCGCTAATGATGGTGCCGGGGTCCTGCGGCGCATTGGTGTTCTTGATGACCAGCGGAATGCCTGCCTCGCGCACGGGGAACACGGCCTCCTCGTGCAGGACGCTTGCACCCATGTACGAAAGCTCGCGCAGCTCCTCGTAGGTAACGCGCGCAATGGGCTGAGCCTCGGGAACAATACGCGGATCGGCAGAATAGAAGCCCGAAACGTCGGTCCAGTTCTCGTACAGGTCGGCACCAAGGCACTTGGCCAGAATCGAGCCGGAAATATCGCCGCCGCCACGGTCGAGCAGCTTGATCTGCCCCTCACGCGTCGCGCCGTAGAAACCGGGCATAACAAAGCCGCCCTGCTGGCCGTACTCCTGCACCAGCTCGGCGGTGCGGTTCATGCTGAGCGTACCGTCATGATGGAACGCCACGACCGTCGCGGCATCCAGGAACGGCAGGCCCAGGTACTCGGCCATCAGGCGAGCGGTAAAGTACTCGCCGCGGCTTACGAGCTCCTCAGTAGAGTAGCCACCGGAGCGAGCACGCTCGGCAAAGGCCGCAAACTCTTCGCGGATGGGATAGGTGAGCCCCAGCTCGTCAGCGATATCAAAATAGCGCTGGCCGATGTCCTCGAGCAGCTCCTCGCACGACACGTGGTACTTAACGTGTGCGTTAACCAAGTAGAGCAGGTCGGTCACCTTGGTATCGCCCTTAAAGCGGCGACCGCAGGCAGAAACCACCACAAAACGGCGGGCCGGGTCGGCATCGACAATGGCCTTGATCTTCTTAAAGTGTTCGGCGTCGGCGACCGACGAGCCGCCAAACTTGGCAATCTTAATCATGGGCTTGAGGTTACCTTTCTAAAAGCCTCTGCAAACCTGTTTTGCGCGCTCTGATACCATGGTTTCACCGATTGGGACCAAGGCATCCGAGGAGCAGTGTTATATGGGAACTTATCATAGTACACGAGGACGCACTTTATCGTGCTCAAGTAAGGTGGCAATCCGTACCGGCATCGCTCCCGACGGGGGTTTGTTTGTCTCGGACGAGCTGGGCACCCAGCAACTCGATATCAGCTCGCTTGCAGATAAATCGTACTTTGAAATCGCTCAAGATGTGTTGGGAATGTTACTGAATGATTACACGGCCGAAGAAATTTCGGCGTGTGTCGACGAGGCTTACCGCAGCACGTTTGCGAGCGAAGAGGTCACGCCGCTCGTCAAACTCGACGCCGCACCGGGCGCCGATGCCCCTCAGACCTATGTGATGGAACTCTTTGGCGGCCCCACAAGCGCCTTTAAGGACGTCGCCCTGCAGATGCTCCCCCGCCTGATGGCCCGCACCTCTGCCAAGGACGGCAGCGCCGAGCGCATCATGATCGTCACCGCCACGTCGGGCGACACCGGCAAGGCAGCACTTGCCGGCTTTGCCGACGCTCCGGGCACGGGCATCACTGTCTTTTATCCCGAGGACAAGGTCAGCCGCGTCCAGAACCTGCAGATGTCCACGCAGGAGGGCGACAACGTCGCTGTCTGCGGCATCCGCGGCAACTTTGACGACGCCCAGAGCGCCGTCAAGCGCATCTTTGCCGATAAGGAGCTTGCCGAGCGCCTGGAGGCCGCTGGCACCGTGCTTTCGAGCGCCAACTCCATCAATGTCGGCCGTCTGGTACCGCAGGTCGTCTACTACTTTGCCGCCTATGCGCAACTGCTGCGCGCCGGCGCCATCGAGGCCGGCGACGCCGTGGAGTTCTGCGTACCGACCGGCAACTTCGGCGATATCCTGGCCGGCTACTATGCCAAGCGCATGGGCCTGCCCGTCGCCAAGCTCATCGTCGCGAGCGACAAGAACAACGTGCTGGCTGACTTCCTGACCACCGGTGTCTACGACCGCAACCGTCCGTTCTACACGACCATCTCGCCGTCGATGGACATCCTCATCAGCTCCAACCTGGAGCGCATGCTGTACTTCCTGTCCGATGGCGACTGCGAGCTTGTTGCCGACCTTATGGAGCAGCTGGCACAGACTGGTCGCTACGAAGTTCCCGCAGACCTGCTGGCAAAGATTCAGAGCATCTTTGGCTGCGGCTGGGCCAGCGAGGCCGAGGTTCGCACTGCCATCAAGAGCTGCTGGGACGCAAACGGCTACGTGATTGACCCGCACACCGCCTGCGGCTATCACGTCTTTGAAAAAGTCACCCCCGCCGAGGGCGCCAAGGCCCGCGTGCTGCTTTCGACCGCCAGCCCCTACAAGTTCCCGCGCGCCTGCTGCGACGCTCTGGGCCTCGACGTTCCCGAGGATGATTTTGAGGCTATGCGTGTGCTCGAGCAGGCCACCGATACGGTCGCCCCGGCACAACTTGCCGAGCTCGAGTCCAAGCCCGTCCGCTTTGAAGACGTCTGCGACGTCGATGAGATGGCAAGCTACGTCGAGTCTGCAGCAAAACGAATGAGCACCAACTAAACCCCTTATTAAGCGCCGGCGAAAGCCGGCGCACCTTCTTTTATCAGAAACCCACCGGGATGATGACGAACTGACATGCGGGTCTGCCTGTTTAGTTCGTCGCGAGTTCCGCACGAGCCGGAAAGCACTTAATGTGCTTTCCGAGCGAGCCAGGACTGCCCGAGCAGCGAACTAAACAGGCAGACCGCCCAGGAGATTCCCATGATCAAGATCACCGTCCCCGCCACCAGCGCAAACCTAGGCATCGGCTACGACACCCTCGGCATGGCCGTCAGCCTCTACTCGCACTTCACCTTTGAGCGCGCCGACAAGCTCACCATCACGGGCTGCCCCGAGGAGTTCCAAAACGAGAACAACCTGGTCTACGTGAGCTTTGTCGATGCACTGGCTGCATGGGACGAGCCGGCTTTTCCCGTTGCCATCGACATTCAAACCGATGTGCCCGTCGCTCGCGGCCTGGGCTCCAGCTCCACCTGCGTCGTCGCCGGCATCATGGCGGCCGCCGCGCTGACGGACCACACCGTCGACCGTGCCGAGCTCGTCCGCATTGCCACCGAGGTCGAGGGTCATCCCGATAACGTCGCCCCTGCCATCCTGGGCGGTGCCGTTTGCTCCTTTACGCCGACTGATTCGCTCCCCCAGTGCCTGCGCTACGAGGTGAGCGATCGCTTGCGTTTTATTACCGTGATTCCGCCCTACGAGGTGCATACGAGTGAGGCGCGCAAGGTCGTGCCGCAGGAGATTCCACTCTCCACCGCCGTATGGCAAATGGGCCGCATCGCCGGCATGACGCGCGGCCTGGAGACCGGCGACCTTGACCTGATTGCCGCCGCCAACGACGACCGCATCCAGGAGCCCTATCGCCGCCGCCTGATTCCCGATTACAACGCCGTGCGCGACACCTGCCTTAACGGCGGCGCCAAGACCATCTGGATCAGTGGCTCCGGCTCGACCCTCATGGCCGTGACTGACGACACCATCGTGGCAAAGTTCCTACAGGTCAAGCTGCGCGAGCAGTTCCCCAAGTGCGATACGCATATTCTGACGTGCGACACCGAGGGCGCTCAAATCGAGTATCTGTAGCGCCCTGCCTCATTGCTCTCACCGGTCCCCTTGGGGCTTCCCCTGAAAACGTCCTCGATCATGAATTGCCCCGTCGTGCGCTTCGCGCGACGGGGCAATTCGATCTGCGGATTGTTTTCAGGGGAAGCCCCAAGGGGACCTGCGCAGCCTCGACAGGATAATCGCATTCGCTGATTTAATTATCGCCCGATTCGCGGCGCAATCTATTTATCTCCGCTGCTCAGAACCGCCTCAAGTCTTTGCACGAGAACTCCGACGGTAATTCCAAGTGCCTCTGCATAGGCGAACTGCTCATAAACCCTAAGACTGCGTTCCCCGGTTTCGACTTTCGAGATGAACGACTGAGGTACCCTCAGTTTCTTTGCGAGTTCAACCTGAGTGATACCTTGCTCCCGACGAATCTGGGAGAGGCATTTTCCGCATGTCCTATTAGCATCAACGTTCATACCGTTTACGCTATATTCCATTTTGATATATCCCAAACTAGGATATATTCATGTGAGTATCTGTTTCACTTATCGCAATTGTTCGCATCGCACATTTGAAACAAGAGAGGGGACTCGATAAGCATGGATGACGAGATGAAAGAGCCCAATAGTGAGCAAACGCCCAGTGCATCTGATGAACAGAAGCCGAATATCGAAGGGAAGCAGGTTTCTGATGGTGCTGACGACACCACCTCCCCTGACGATCGATCATCAAATGAAGACGGTGCCACATGCAATAAGGAAGAGGACGATTCACTTCTAACGAGTGCCATTAACAAACTTGGTGGTAATAAACGAGCGGCTATCGCAACTGCTGCGATAGTTGCCGTCATCGTCTGCTTACCCATGCTGTTTCCTCAAATGTTTTGCACCCACAAACTTTGGACCAATGCAAACTGTACAAGCCCTCGCACCTGTAAAAGTTGCGGCAAAACCGAGGGGAAACCGCTCGGACATGAATGGGAAGAAGCAACATGCACGGTTCCGAAGACCTGTCAACGCTGCGGCAAAACCGAAGGGAAACCCCTTGGGCATCAACCAGGTTCTTGGACTACCGAAGTCGATTACGTTGACGCCACCTCGAAGGAAATTCGAGAATGCGGGAGATGCGGAGAGGTCGTTGACACCCGCAACGAAAAGGAAATTACTTCCTTTCTTGGCGACGGATCGTTTTCAATTTCACCTGAAGGCTTTATTGAACGACTTAACGAGGAATTCTCCGATATTCCCAATTGCAGCAGTATGAAGGCGAGTTACGAGTTAGACGATAGCGGCACGGGACTCGAGCTTCAGATAAAAAATGGCTCTACGCTTGCCGGTATTGGAGGTTTTTTCTCGGACTCGAGCAGTCAACTACTATTCAGCTATCTTGGATCAGAAAACTGCTTCAAAAACATAGTCATGTACTTCGAAAATTCAGATTATGCCGCGGCGACAGCATTAGCAACCATACAAGCAATTGATCCAACACTCTCATTTTCCGACGCTAAGGAGATTGGAGCTGCCTGCGTAGGTACGCCAACTGTCAAAAATGGAATTACGTACGCAATCTTACCTTCAAATGGAGAATACTGGCTGAGCACCCGAATTGAATAATTTACTTTAATTGCTAAATGCAGACGCCTCTTACTCGCGGCATATTAAAGTTCAACCCCTGCTAGCATCGTCAATCGAAATATGCCCCGCCGAGCACTTTAGCTTGGCGGGGCATTTCAATACGTAGGCGGATTTTGATACCTAGAAGGCCCACATGCCCCCACTAGGCAGCCGGCTTCGCTGCTCAAATTGCTCGAACTGCAACTTGAGCAATCAGCGGCCAGCATCTCTTTTAGGCTGCGCTAGTTTCTTTGTATTCAAAGACTGGCTCTAAGATGTCTTCGATGCTGCAGTGCAGGACTTTCGCCATATCCCTTACGGTTGTTACCGATGCTTCGTTGATGTTTCTCTGGCGCTGTTCGTACATTTGGATTGAGCGGAGTGATACGCCCGATTCGTATGCCAGGTCTTGTTGGGTTTTCTTAAGCCTCTTTCTTGCTTGCGCCAGTTTAGTTTGACGAGGTGTTTTCTTCGCCATATCGCAAATAAGACGCGCCACACGTTCCTCTGAGGCTTCATGCCAGGGATAGTACAGACCGCGCAGCGCATCAAATGGAACGACATGCAGCAGATCTTCGAAAGACTCCCCTAAACGCCACTGCAGGTATGCCAGCATCCAGCCCGCCCAATATTCCGGAGTCTTCTCAAATCGATAGGTGCAGTCCGGTATAGGCCTGTTTTGATAGCCCGATCTTTCGGCGATAAGCGCGAACAGCTCAACGCCCGATTTTCCCGATACGACCCATGCGTTGCCGCGTTCGAACTCGCGAGCTACGCCGCTGAGGCAAAAGAGTTCAGCAACTTCCGATCCCTCTGCTCCATAATCATTAACGGCATAGTCAAAGCAGTCGCCTAGGTTGTTCATTGCGTCCTCGAGGTAATAGACGGGATATGTCCTACTCGGCCCACAATCCGTTAACTCTTGGATCATTTAAATCAACCCTCCCTGCCATCAAATCCCTAATGTCGACACCCTCGGTGTCAAATCCGTTTATCGTATCCAGATACTTACGTCGAGCATTCTGTTCTCGCTCAAATCGTTTGGGATAAAACTCAGCTCCCGAGGCCTGCTTCCAATCGCGGAACCTGATCGCCGAGAACGCGCGCTCACTCATAAGAGCGTATTGGATGCCCAAATCGCCCAAGCGCATAATGAGTTGCAGTTGCCTGAGCGAGATCATGCCGTTAACGAACTGTCTTGCAAACGAAAAATAGGAGTCGTCAGCGCGATAGCCCCGAATAACGTCATATGAAGAAATATCAATCAGGCAGTTATCAAGTAGAAATCGTAGCCCTTCGCGCGCCAATGGCGTCGAGACATTGAACTCTCTGTTATTCGCCAGAATTGCAAGCCAGTTGAGAATCGAGAACTCACCTGATTCCAAATCCAAAATCGCAAGACCATCTAAATCAAGCTCATATCGATTCGCAATGCCATCAGACTCGGTCCGACATGCCCATTCCATCGCCATTTCCTCATGTGGCGTGCAATAAAACCCACGCCCATAGTCGTTGAACTGTCTACATCTATCCAGCGATGGATGTTCGACAACAACCTCCGACCCGTGCCATAGCTCCATAGCGACCTCCAAAAAATATCACCTCAGTGATAGTTTACCAATAACTATCACTGAGGTGATATAGATAGGAGCTTTGGGGGGGGTTAACCTGATTAGAGGCAAGCCTCAGCGATGCGGCGCTTGAGCTCGTCGATGCCCACACCGGTCTGGGAGCTTGTGATGATTACGTTCTCGGCCGGGACATTGAGCTGCTTTTTGATGGCTGCTGCCTGGCGGGCCTGCTGGGTGCGGCTGAGCTTGTCGGCCTTGGTGAGACAGACGATAAAGTTGAACTCGTTGCCCTGCAGATAGTCGATCATGTCATGATCGAGCTTGCTGGGGTCGTGACGAATGTCCACCAGCGAGACGACCAAGTTAAAGCTGCGCTCGGAGTCGAAAAAGTCGCCGATAAGCTCGGCCCAGCGGTCGCGCTCGGCCTTAGAACGACGGGCGAAACCATAGCCCGGCAGGTCGACGAAGTGCACGTCATCGGCCTCGAAGAAATTGATGTTGCTTGTCTTGCCCGGTGTGCTCGAAACCTTGACCAGGTTCTTGCGGCCAAAGAGCTTGTTCATAATCGACGACTTGCCCACATTGGAGCGGCCGACAAAGCTCACTTCGGGGCAGGTGGACTCGGGAATCTGCGAAACCTTGCCGTAGCTGGCGACGAACTTGGCAAGCTGGTAGTTAATGGAATCGGCCATGGACACTCCTTGGTCGTAGGTTCTTACAAAAGAGCGCGCTATTGCGCGGCGGCAATGCGGCGGACGATATCGAGCGTGATGTTACTTGCGACACGCGCGTACTCGAACAGATCGAACTCTCGGTCGCAAATTGCATCGTACGCCTCGTCACAATTATCGCTGATAGCGCGCAACACCAGGCAATCGACACCATTTTTGGTTGCGACATGAGCAATCGCCGCGCCCTCCATGCCGACACAATCGGCATGTGTCGCTTCGATAGCGTCGCTACGCATGGCGGCGCCCGTCACAAAGCGGTTACCCGTGGCAATCGTGCCGACCAAGAACTGTTTGGTGCCCTCGTTCGAAGCGACTGCATTTGTCGAAGCGTCAACGAACCCACGCTCAGCAAGCACGTCGACGGCAATATCGACCAGCGCGGGCGTCGAACCAAACTCCTCAAGCCCCGGTGCGGACTCGGCGATAAGCGCGGTATCGGTATCCAGATAGCGCAGGCGTTTGCCAATGACCACGTCGTCGATATGGAGCTTGGGGTTCAAACCGCCCGCAATGCCCGAAAACACAACAGCCTGCGGAGCATACTTGCTAATGAGGTGCTGTGTTGCAGCGGCGGCGTTCACCGTGCCCATGCCCGCCGTTGTGGCGACAACTGTCAGGCCGTCGAGCTCGCCGCTCACAACGGTCAAGCCTGCCTCCCGTGCCTCGCAAACGTCGCTCAGCTCTTCCTTAATCTGCATGATCTCTTTTTCGAGCGCACCGATAATCGCGATGGTAGCCATACCATTCCCCAAACCTATACGAAATTCTCAACCACGGTATGGTACCAGCATTTTGTTTGACCTCGCCAAACGAACACGCTAAGCCAGTGCAGCTCGCGTATCAAACAGCGCCTTTGCAATCGCGGCCGTAACCTCACTCGAGCGGTCGCTCCACGGCATCGATGTCATGACGCTCATGACATAGGTACGGCCATCGATGTCGATAAGGCCCGCATCGCATGTCGAATAGTAACCGTCCTCGCTAATCCAGCCTGCCTTGTTGCACATCTTAAAGGGTAGTCAATTTGGGACGGGCTTGTTAGCCGATGGCCGACCTGAGCTCCGCACGGCGCTCTTTCATGCCGGCCATAACGGCATTGCGCAGCTCGGGCATACGCGCGGTATCCATCTGGGGCACGCCCTCGAGCTTATAGGGAATGCCCAGTTGCTCGTACTTGACGACACCCATCGTGTGATACGGCAGCATTTCCAGGCCCACCACGTTGTGCCATGGAGCGATGAGGCGACCGAGCTTCTCGCACTCCTCCACCGTGTCGGTAATGCCCGGCACCACCACGTGGCGGATAACGACCTTGATCTTGCGACGTGCAAGCTCATCGCCAAACGCCAGGATGCGTGCGGGATCACAACCGGTCAGCTTTTTATGCTCAGCCGGATCGGCATGCTTGATGTCGAGCAGCACCATGTCGGTCTCGTTGAGAACGGCATCGAACTTCTCGGGGTGGTTGGGATCGAACGCATAGCCGCAGCTGTCGAGGCAGGTATGCACGCGGCCATCGGAGTTGTTGTGCATTGCACGGAACAGGTCGGCCAAAAACTCAGGCTGTAGGAGCGGCTCGCCACCCGAAACCGTAATGCCGCCGCTGCGATAGAACTCATGGTTGCTCTGGAACTCGTCCATCAGGTGCTCGACGGTCACCATGGTGCCGCCGTTAACAGACCAGGTATCGGGATTGTGGCAATACGCGCAGCGCATGGGACAGCCTTGGACAAACACTACGAAGCGGATGCCGGGTCCGTCGACCGTACCCATCGTTTCAATCGAATGTACGCGGCCCAGGGCAAACGCGGAGTCCTCGGGACGAGCGTCCACACCCTCGAGCGTCATCTCAGCCATTCCCGCTACCTTGCCTCTCATTGGTTTTAGTTACATAAATGCCAGAGCCATTCTAGCCCATACGCATGATGGTGAAACGGTTTAGTGGTCAATTGGGTTGTTCTATTTGGCCCCACACAAAAGCGGCGGGAAGGTTGTCACAACCCACCCGCCGCCGAGGCAATAGATATCGATAGACGCCAGGCCTTACGCCTTAAGCGTAAGCACCGCGCCAAAGGCGGTCGGGCCGCAATGGCTCGAGATGACGCCGCCGACCTGAGTCCAGGTAATGTCCTTAAAGCCCAGGTCGTGCGCATAGACTTCCATGTCGTCGCGCAGCTCCTCGGAAAGACCTACCGAATACGCCAGGCCAATGTGCGAGTAGTCAATCTCGCCCTTGGCAACCATGTGGTCAATAAAGGCACGGGCGCACTTGAGCATAGAGCCGCGGAACTTCTTGGTCGCCACAAACTTACCGCCCGTTACCTCAATGCAGGGCTTAATCTTGAGCAGGTGGGCGCCAAGGAACGCGACGTTGGACAGACGACCGCCCGCCTTAAGAAAGGCTAGGTCGGTAGGAACAAAGCCCAGCAGCACACGGTCCATGACGGAGTTCGTAAATGCAAAGATCTCGTCGACGGTGGCATCGGGGTGAGCCTCGATGTATTTGGCGGTCTCGACGACAACAAGCGACTGGCCTACCGAGACAAAGCGCGTGTCCATGGAGAACACGTAGTCGCGCCCCTGGGCCGCAATCTTTGAGGACTGATGCGAACAGGTCGTGGCCTCGGAATATGCAAGATGCAAAATAGTCGCGTCGGGCTGCTCAGCGTGAATGCGGTCGTACACGTGAGCAAAATCCGCAGGCGCGCAGCCACTGGTCTTGGGCATCACGCCAAACTCATTGCAGCGCGAATAAATCTCGAGCGGATCGATCGAGCCGTCCTCGACGGTCTCGTCACCAATCGTGACATGCATGGGCACGCGCACGATGCCGTAGCGCTCGCAGAGCTCCGGCGTTACATCCGACCCAGACTCAACCACGATTACATACTTGCCCATTCTTATCACGACCCATCTCGACATTGGCTTTTCAATACATGACACGCGCGTCGCGCTGTTGCACAACGGCATCTAAGCGCCAAAGAGACGCCGCCCTTTGCACATAACAAAGGACAGCGTCTCCCTGGAAAACTCCGTGCTTAACTGAGATTTTACACGGTTTATTAAGGAGTGTTACTTATTCCGCAAACGGTCGCTATACGCGATAAACGGTAGTTGGCCGCGGCAACTGCGACACATTCCGCCCAACAAGTCCAATCGTGCTCCATGCACGGTTAATGAGCGAGGCGGTAGAAATCCATCGACGCCGCGCCCTCGGCGTGCAGCGCCATCGCCGGAACCGCCGACGAATAGGTACGGCTCGTAAGTGCCGCCTCACCGCCGTTGGCAAAAATCTCGACCATCGTAGTGTCCGAAAGCACGCGCAGGTCGCGAAGCTCGCCGAGCTCAATCGACCTCTGGTCGCGCCCATAGCCTTCGTCACCCATGTCGAGGGTAAGCATCCCGTCCGCATAGCGCACAAAGACACCCTTGCGAATCTCGAGCTCAACCATCTTGGCGCCCTCACAGGAAACCACGAGATCAAACAGGCGGCCCGGCTCCTCAACGGTTTCACCGCCTGTCGTGCGAACGCAGTCGCCGCGCATCCTCTCAATCTCGTGCGCCGGCTGCTGGCAGAGCTTACCATCGCGCATGCTCAGCTCTCGCGGCACCGTCAACGCGCACTGCCACCCGCGCGCCACCGTCGGGTTTTCCGCCGTCGCATCGGGGCAACCCGACCATCCGATCATCAATCGCCGGCCTGCAGCATCCTCAAAGGACTGCGGAGCATAGAAATCAAAACCGGCATCGACCATCGGGGGCATGCCCTGCCTGACGATTTTAAAGCTCGGCGCCTCCCAATCGGCCTCGATGGGGAACCACACGCACTGATGCGGATTGCGGTAACGCCAACCATCGGCAGGCACACCCTGCGGACAGCAAACGAGAATAAGCTCGCCATCAAGCTCAAACAGATCAGGGCACTCCCACATAAAGCCAAACTTCTCGCCCAGCTCAATGCGCGTCGCATAGCCCCAGTCCTCTAGATCACGCGAGGTATAGACAAGCACGCACCCGCGATCGTCTTTCGTACGAGCGCCGAGAACCATGTAGTAGATACCATCGTGCTCAAGGATCTTGGGGTCGCGCACGTGCGTACCGATATCGTCGGGGTAATCGACTGGTCCAACAGCCATGCGCTTCTCGCCCAATTCGTCGGGATTCTCGGCAACCATATGAATCTGGTTTTGCTCACGGCCCGTCAACACGTAGTCGTAATCATCGCGGTCAAAATGCTTGACGTTGCCGGTATAGAAGTAGTGAATCTTGCCATCACGTACAAAGGCAGAACCAGAATACGCTCCGCTCGAATCCAAATCGGAATCGGGGAACAGCACGGGGCCGTGATTCTCGTACGTCACAAAATCCTTTGTCGTCAGATGGTTCCAAAGCACTGGACCGCCATGCGCAGCATCGAACGGATCGTATTGATGATAGATGTGATACGTATCACCAATCTGAACCAAACCGTTGGGGTCGTTGAGCCAGCCAAGCTCAGGCTCCACATGGAACAGAAGCCTATCGGGGTCGGACGCGATGCGAGCCGCCGTCTCATCCTGTCCGACACGCCACTGCTCATAGTCCGCGCGTGTCACCTTGTTTTTTTGATTTAACATCGCCGTTGACTTTCTCGTCTATGGGGAAGGACGCTCGACTCACACGAGTCGAACGCCCTTCCTCAAATGGACTTATCCTCAGATTACACTGAACGGCTCAACTAGAAGCTAACGTCGAAGCCAGCGCCAGCGCCCTCTTCATCGGTGGTCGGCACGCCCTTTGCCTTGTTGTAGGCAAAGATCAAGACGATCGGCACGATAAAGGCGATGAGATTGCCAGCCACATACCACACGAGGGTCTCGGGCGTGACGATGAGCAGGCCAAGCACGCCGGTCAGACCCTGACCGATAGCGCGCACCTCAAAGAGCTTGACGAAGGCACCGCCGCAGCCTGCACCGATGCATGCGCAGATGAACGGAATGATCGAATAGCGCATGTTTGCAGCAAAGATAGCGGGCTCGGAGATTCCGACCAGCGTCGGGATAAAGGACGACATGCAGATGTTGCGCTCTTTGGAGTGCTTCTTGTGAATGAGGTACATACCGATGGCGCCGCCGCCCTGGGCGATGATGGAAACCGACCAGATGGCCTGGATGTAGTTGAAGCCAGTCGTGGCAACAAGGTTTGCCTCGATACCCTGGATGAACTGATGCGTACCGGTAACGACGAGCGGCTGCAGGAACGCGGCGAAGACAAAGGCACCAAAGACGCCCATCCTGTTGTACAGGATATCGATTACGCCGGCGAGGACGTCACCGATCAGGTTGCCGAGCGGGCCGAACACGGTGAACAGGGCAACGTTAGCAAGAATCAGGGTAACGGTCGGGACAAAGACGAACGAAACGACCTCGGGGATGTACTTCTGGGCAATCTTCTCGACCTTGGCCATAAACCAGGCAGTCAGGATTGCGGGGAACACACCGCCCTGGAAAGCAACCATGGGAATGGATAGCGGACCAAAGTTCCAGTACTCAGCACCCGTCGGGTCCATAACGAACGTGTTGCGGTTCATAAGGCTCGGGTGAACCATGACGATACCGACGAGGATGCCCAGGATCGGGTTACCGCCAAAACGCTTGACCGCGCTGTACATAACCAGGACAGGCAGGTAGTCGAACGTGGTGGCGATAATGGCAAAGAAGCTTGCGAGGTTCTTGAGGAACTCGCTGTGATCGGCGAGGCTGCCCTCCATGCCAAAGAGGCCGTTGGCAACGATCAGCGACTTAAGGCCGATGATGATTGCAGCGCCGACGAAGGCAGGAATGATGGGGATAAAGATGTCCGAGAATACCTTGAGGACCGAGAAGAACTTGCCCTTCTTGTCCGCCTCGGCGCCCTTGACCTCGGAAGCACTGATCTCCTTAACGCCCGTCAGAGCCATAAACTCATCGTAAACCTTGTTGACGGTACCGGTACCGAAGATGATCATGAGCTGGCCGCTGTTGTACAGCACGCCCTTGACGCCATCGATGTTCTCGAGCTCGGCCTTGTTGTATTTGCTCGTATCCTTGAGCACCAGACGCAGACGGGTCACGCAATGCGTGGCGCCCTCGATGTTCCCCAGTCCGCCGACGTTGTCGACGACTTGCTGGGACACTGCCTTGTAGTCCATGTTCCTCTCCATTCCTTTTCTAAATCATAAAACGGTTCGTTGCCGCTACAGAGACGCGATCGTTGCGTTTGCGCACTTGAGCGCACCGTCGGTGACGGTAAGCGCCACACCCTGGCCCTGCTTGTTGCAGAAGCGAGCGTTGAGCGCAACATCATCGACAAAGATGGTCGCGATGTCGTCGTCGACGACCAGACGCACATGGTGAGTGCCCTCGCCCTTAAAGAACAACGGACGCTCGAGGCCCATGCTGTTGACCTGGAACCACGGATACTGGGGGGCCGCCGTAAACTCGAGTTTGCCCTCACGCAGGTTGGCGCGGAACTCATAGGCAAGACCGGACTCGGCGTCCTCGGCAAGCTTCACCGAGAAGCCGGCAGCGTCACCGGCGAGCTCGATGTCGGCGTCGAGCATATAGGTAGAACCGGCATCCGCGGCGAGCACCTGCTCGACCTTGCCCGACTCGCACGAAAGCTCAAAGGCCTCGACTGCCTTAGCCTCGCCAAAGGCGCCAAGCATGCTGTCGGGAAGCTTGGTGCCGAGCGTTCCGTCGGCACGCTGAACGATCTCGAGAGGCATAAAAGTGCCACCCCACAGGTAAGAGCTGGGGTCGCCGCCCTCGTCGCGCGTAGGAACCCAACCAAAGAGAACGCGGCGCTCGCCGTCAAATGCGGTACGTGCAGCATAGTACGCGCGGCCATCGAAGGAATCGTCAGCGGGGGTGATCCAAGGACCGTTGATAGAGCGAGACATGCGGTAACGGGTCTTGTTGCCATCACTGTACTCAGAGAACACCAGATACCACCAGTCGCCCATCTTAAAGAGATCAGGCATCTCGAACATGGTGTACAGGCCCGGATTCCACCAGTCGCCCTGGAACTCCCAGGTATCCAGGTCCTTGGAGGTGAACTTGACCAGACGACCGGTCATCAGACGCTTGTCCTCGCCCACACGCGTGCCGAGGATGAGCATGTACTCTTCGTTCTCCTCATCCCAAAGAACAAAGGGATCGCGCCAGTTGCGGTCATCGTAACCCTCCTGGGGCGGAAGCAGCGTCTCGGCGATGTTCTTCTCCCACTTGACGGCGTCGTCACTCGTTGCGTGAAGAAGAACCTGCTTCATCAAGCGCGCGCGGACCTTATCGCGATTGCAACCAGTGTAGAGCGCATGGTACTTGTCGCCCACCTTAAACACTGTGCCGGCATAAACATACTGGTCGACTTCCTCGTCGCCGCCACGCTCAAGGCTCTCGCCAAAGTCCTTGTAGTTGACGAAATCCTTGGTCGTCGCGAGTGCCCAGCCAAACGGCTCTCCGAAAGGTCCGGGGTTACGCGTGTCACGCTGATGATAGAGATAGAACGTGCCGTCCTCGCCGTACGGCATGATGTCGCCTACCCAAATTCCCTCAGGCTGGTAATACACCTTGTGCATCCGAGACTTCCTTTCCCACAAGATACTAACTCGGTACAACTGCAAGATATGTCAATCGTTTTCATATGTCAAACGTTTTCACATCAATACGTCTTTTCGCAGTTCCAGTCGTCGGCAAACGGTTGACATATGCCGGCGAACGGTCATCAGAGGCGTTTGAGGAATTCTTTTGGCACGGGATGAACTACGCGGTTTTGCCCTCAATGAGTTCAACGGGGAGCTTGATATTCGATTCAGGATTATCGCCGTTAACAAGAGCGATGATGGATTGCGCCGCGAGCTCTCCGATGCGATCGATATCTTGGCGTACGGTTGTTAAGTCAGGCATAAACGTCATAGTGCGGCGGGCACCATCCGCGCCCACGACCTTAATATCGTCCGGAGCGCTCAAGCCGCGCTGCTTCATAATGTTGAGACAGATGGCCGCCATCGTGTCGTCTCCCGCAAAGATGCCGTCAATATCGGGGTTCTCATCGAGGATCTTCGCAACGACCGCGCCCTTTTCGTCGTCGGGCTTAACGAACTCAACCTCACGGACAAGCGCGGACAAACCGGCCTGCTCAACAACATCGAGGTAGGCATCGGTACGCTTATTGGCGGGCATACGCATGCGGCTATTGTTGCGCAGGCACAGGATACGCCTGCAGCCGTCATCGATCAGGCGACGCGTGGCAAGTTCGCCGATGCTATAGCTGTCGCTCGCAATCTGAACAGAGGCCTCGCCAAGGTCGCAGTCGATACCAACCAGGCTCAAGCCCATCTCGGCATACGCCTCGGCACCGATATTGAGGGAGTTGACGATGACGCCGTCGACCATATTGCGGCGGAGCATGTCAATATAGGAACGCTCAAGATCAGGTCGATTGGCGCTGTTGCACAGCAACATCTTAAAGCCGTTTTCCGCCAACGTGCGCTCGACCGCCTGCACAACCTGAGCATGGAACGGGCTGCTCACAAAGGGAACGATCATGCCGATAAGGTTCAGGCGACCGTTGAGCATGGCACGGGCGATATCGTTGGGCGTATAGTTGATGCGCTCCATCGCGGCATGGACCTTATCGCGGGTTTCTTGGCTAATATAGCCGCGATTATTAAGCACGCGAGATACCGTAGTGGGCGAAACCCCCGCCACCGCTGCAACTTCCTTGATGCCAGGCTTAGCCGTATCCTTAGAACGAGCGCCCTCGCGAGCCATAGCACCCTCCCCCATCAACATGTCATACGTTTACATACGAACAAAGCATACCCCAACAACAGCGGGAAGACGGTAACAGTACAAGTAAGTAAACGACTCATCCAAATAATTAGGAGAGTTTCGCCTAAAGGGTGACTACACAGTACCCCCGCCGGGGCTGTTTGGGCTACCTCCCAAAACATTCCGCAGGACGCAAAGAGGCTCGCCGCACGAAGTGCGCAGCGAGCCTCTTTGCATGTCCGAGGACGTTTTGGGAGGTAGCCCAAACAGCCCCGGCGATCCTGCGGGAGTTGAGCCCCTTTAGAACTTGTCGTGGAAGGTACGCGCAATGACCTCGTCCTGCTGCTCCTTGGTGAGCGTGTGGAAGTTCACGGCATAGCCGGAAACGCGGATGGTCAGCTGCGGGTACTTCTCGGGGTGAGCCTGAGCGTCGAGCAGCGTCTCACGGTTGAAGACGTTGATGTTCAGGTGGTGGCCACCCTTCTCGGCGTAAGCGTCGAGCATGTGGACCAGGTTATCGGCCTGAGTCTCGGAAACTTCAGAAACCTTCATAATGTGTCTCCTTCGATTAATAGGCGCCGGCCGAAACCGGCGCACTAATCAGTAATCGTTATTGTTAGTATAGCACTAACAATAGTTACTCGCCCAGCTGATCAAGGTCGATATCGCCAAAGAACACCTGGTCCTCCTTGCCGAGCGCACTCGGGATGATGGAGAAGGTGTTGGAGATGCCGTCCTGAGCATCGCGGAACGGGAGCTTGGAAACCGAAGACAGCGAAGCGATGGCGCCGTGGCTATCGCGCTTGTGCATGGGGTTAGCACCCGGGGCGAACGGCTGGCCAGCCTTGCGGCCGTCGGGCGTGGAGCCGGTCTTCTTACCGTACACGACGTTGGAGGTAATGGTCAGAACCGAGGTCGTGGGCACGGAGTTGCGGTAGGTGTCGTTCATGCGGATGTACTCCATGAACTGGTGCACAACGTCGTGAGCAATCTGGTCGACGCGGTCGTCGTCGTTACCGTACTTGGGGAACTCGCCCTCGGTCTCGAAGTCGACGATGATGCCGTTCTCGTCACGGACGGGGTGAACCTTGGCGTACTTGATGGCGGACAGGGAGTCAGCCACGACGGAAAGGCCAGCGATGCCCGTAGCGAACCAGCGGTGCACGTGCTTGTCGTGCAGAGCCATCTGGATGCGCTCGTAGCAATACTTGTCGTGCATGTAGTGAATGATGTTCAGCGAGTTGACGTACACGCCAGCGAGCCACTTCATCATGTCGTTGTACTTGGCCACAACGTCGTCGTAATCGAGCGTATCGCCCTCGACGGCGCGATACTTGGGGCCGACCTGCTTCTTGGAGACCTCGTCAACACCGCCGTTGAGTGCGTAGAGCAGGCACTTGGCAAGGTTGGCGCGGGCGCCGAAGAACTGCATCTCCTTGCCGATGCGCATGGAGGACACGCAGCAGGCAATGCCGTAGTCGTCGCCGTGATAGACGCGCATGAGGTCGTCGTTCTCGTACTGGATCGAGGAGCTGGCGACGGAAGTCTTGGCGCAGAACTTCTTGAAGTTCTCGGGCAGACGGGTCGACCACAGAACGGTCATGTTGGGCTCGGGGCTGGTACCCATGTTCTCGAGCGTGTGCAGGTAGCGGTAGCTCATCTTGGTAACGAGCGTACGGCCGTCAACACCCATGCCGCCGATGGACTCGGTGACCCACTGCGGGTCGCCGGTGAACAGGGCCTGGTACTCGGGAGTACGGGCGAACTTGACCATGCGGAGCTTCATGATGAAGTGATCCACGAACTCCTGGATCTGCTCCTCGGTGAAGGTACCGTTGGCAAGGTCGCGCTCAGCATAGATGTCGATGAACGTAGAGGTACGGCCGATGGACATAGCGGCGCCGTTCTGCTCCTTGACGGCAGCAAGGTAGGCGAAGTACATCCACTGGATGGCCTCCTGCGTGTTGGTAGCAGGGTTGGAAATGTCGAAACCATAGGTCTCGGCCATCATCTTGAGCTCGCCGAGGGCGCGGATCTGCTCCTGCAGCTCCTCACGGTCGCGGATGTTGTCGGCGGTCATGACCGTCGGGGTGGAAGCCTTCTGGGCCTCCTTGTCCTTAATCAGGTAGTCGACACCGTACAGGGCGACACGACGGTAGTCGCCGATGATGCGGCCGCGGCCATAGCCATCGGGCAGACCGGTGATGATGTGGGCCGAACGGCAAGCACGCATCTCGGGGGTGTAAACATCGAAGACGCCGGCGTTGTGGGTCTTGCGCTCGAAGGTGTAGCGCTCGACAACGTTCTCGTCGACCTTGTAGCCGTGCTGGCTGGCAGCCTGGCAAGCGATGCGGATACCACCGTTGACGTGCAGCGCGCGCTTGAGCGGCTTGTCAGTCTGGAGGCCAACGATGGTCTCCTTCTCGCGATGGGCGTTATCGATGTAGCCAGCGGGGTGGCTCACGATACCCGTGACGGTCTTGGTGTCCATATCGAGGACGCCGCCCTGCTCGCGCTCCTTGAGCAGCAGGTCGAGAACCTCGCCCCACAGCTCCTTGGTACGCTCGGTCGGACCGACGAGGAACGACTCGTCGCCCTCGTAGGGGGTGTAGTTCTTCTGGATGAAGTCTCGGACGTCAACCTCTCCCGTCCAGATGCCTTCCTTGAAGCCTTCCCATGCCTCCTGCATTGTGTAACCACGCTCCTAGTTACGTATAATGCGGCGCTCTCTCACACCGCTGCTTATTGAATTCTTGAATGTTCGGCTTGCATGACCGGCTTCATTCGCCTTCCGTCGCGCGTTAGCACAGGAAAAACGTTTGTCCACCTTGGAACTGCAACCCAAAACCCAAGATTTCACCCGTTTGAGAAGGATAGCATAGCCACCCCCTTCATCAGGGCTGTTATATGTTTCTTTTTTTATACCATTAAGGCGTTTTTAACAAATCCGCAGGAAATGCGAGCGCGAACAACTACCGTTCACCGATTTGTTTAGTTTTTTCCTTGCCTTTGTACGACGTTCACTCTAGCTGTTATGCCAGCTTTAGCAGGGTAAAGTGCCTCTGAGTGGGCTTTAGGACGTGCTCAGAGATCTACCCCTAACTTTGCTGATACCGACGGTGTACGGAGGTCGCCTAAAGGTTGTTTTCTAGGCATGTCCCAAAATCTACCGTATAGGGTGCGCGTGCGGGGGTATCATCTTTCACCGAAAATAGTTTCTAGTGTTAGGGGTTTTCGGTGGAAGATACCGATTTCCGTGAACTTGGGCGTCAGCTCCTTACCGAGTTCGGCAGCATGCATCAGCGCATTTCGCGCTTTGCGGACAAAGCCCTCGGCGGCGAGATGGCCGTCATGCGCGCCCTCATGCTCGCTGGCGGTTCGCTCACGCCGAGCGAACTCGCCGATCGCGCCTGGGTCTCGAGCGCCCGCATCGCCAATATCCTACGCGCTCTCGAAGCCAAGGGCTGGGTCGAGCGCGAGCACTCAAAGACCGACCGTCGTCGCGTACACGTCACGGTGGCCGACAAGGGATTCCAGGATCTCGAAATCAAACGACGGGAATTCGAGGAGCGCACCGCGGCCTTCCTCGAGCAGCTCGGCGAAACAGATACCCAAGAGATGGTGCGCCTTCTAAGACGTGCCAACGAAATTATCGACTGCAATCAAGAAAGGAGAGATGCCGAGTGAGGATTCTCAAGCTCTTTAAAAAGCACGTCCTGGCACTGTTCACAGCTATCGTACTTATCGTAATCAGCTGCAACGCCGATCTGGCGCTGCCTACCTATATGAGCGACATCGTCGACGTGGGCGTGCAGCAAGGCGGCATCGCCTCGCCCGTGCCCGACACCATTCGCGCCGAATCGCTCGACGACCTCGAACTCTTCATGAGCGCCAAGGACGCCAAGGCTGTGGAGGCCGTGTTTAGCAAGGCTGACAAAAACGGCATTCGAACGTACAAGGGCACCGAGGAAGAGCGTGCCGATGGAGGCAAAATTACCGACATTATGAGCCTGCCCGAGACCGTCGTCCTTTCGCTCAACCAGGGCATCGACGCCGACTCCATGGGAGACATGACCGGCACGTCCAGCGAGAAAGACAGCGACGCCGCTCAGGCCATGCCCACGCCCGAGCAAATGGCAGCGATGACGCCCGAGCAGCTCGCCGAGATGCAGCAGAAGGCCGCAGCGGCGCAGAATATGCAAAAGCAGATCGACGCCGACGGCGGTAAGATCACCATGAAGGGTCTGCGTCTAGGCGTTGAAGGCGGCCTAATCGACCAGGGCAAGCTCGTCGAGGGCGCCAACGAAATGGCGGACAAAATGGGCTCCATGTCGGGCTCCATCGTCACCCAGCGCGCCGTGAGCTATGTACAGGACGAGTACAAGGCGCAGGGCATCGACCCCGCCGACGTGCAGAACGCCTACCTGGGCCGCATGGCGACCACGATGTTTGGTCTGTGTCTGGTGTCGCTGGTCGCCACCATCCTGACCGGTGCCGTGGCTTCGCGCACTGCCTGCTCCATCGCCCGCGACCTGCGCCGCGAGACCTTCAACAAGGTTATGCACTTCTCGCCGGCCGAGGTGGGCAAGTTTAGCCAGGCCTCGCTCATCACCCGCTGCACCAATGACATTCAGCAGATCCAGATGGCCGCAACCCTGTTTATCCGCATGTGTCTGATGGCCCCCGTCATGGGCATCGTCGCCGTCATGCGCGTCCTGGCCAACCATACCGGCCTGGAGTGGACCATCGCCGTTGCCATCATCGCGGTCTCGGCCGTCGTCGGCGTGCTCATGGGCCTCACCATGCCCAAGTTCAAAAAGATGCAAAGTTACGTGGACCGCGTGAACCTTACCGCCCGCGAGCTGCTCGACGGCCTTATGCCTATCCGCTCGTTCAACCGCGAGGAGCATGAGCTCGAGCGTTTTGACAAGGCTTCGCTCGACCTGATGACCACGCAGCTCTACACCAACCGAGCCATGAGCTTTATGATGCCGCTCATGATGCTCGTCATGAACTGCGTCACTGTGCTTATCGTCTGGTTTGGCGCGCAGGGCGTGTCCGACGGCGTGATGCAGGTCGGCAACATGATGGCGTTCATCTCCTACACCATGCAGATCGTCATGGCGTTTATGATCCTCACCATGGTTTCGGTCATCCTGCCCCGCGCCGAGGTCGCAGCCGAGCGCGTGGAAGAGGTCATCACCTGTCCCACGAGCATCAACGACCCTGTCTCACCCAAATTGCCTGCTGCCAGCGCGCCGCGCGGTGAGCTCACCTTCCGTGACGTGAGCTTCCAGTATCCCGATGCCCGCGCCGACGTCATTAGCGGCGTAAACTTCACCACGCACGCCGGCCAGATGCTCGGCATCATTGGTTCCACGGGCTCGGGCAAGTCCACGCTTGTACAGTTGATTCCGCGCCTGTACGACGTCACGGGCGGCAGCATTTCGCTCGACGGCATCGACGTGCGCGACATGACCCTCTCTGAGCTGCGCCGCCGCATCGGTTATATTCCGCAGCAGGGTCGTCTGTTCTCGGGTACCGTCGAGAGCAACCTCAAGTTTGCCGGCGACATGGTGAGTGACGAGGATATGCGCCAGGCAGCACACGTCGCCCAGGCGGAGGACTTTATCGCCGAGCGCGAGGACGGATACGACTCCCCCATTAGCCAGGGCGGCTCCAATGTCTCGGGCGGTCAGCGCCAGCGTCTGGCCATCGCCCGCGCGTTGGCCAAAAAGCCCGAGGTCGTGGTGTTCGATGATTCGTTTAGCGCCCTCGACTACAAGACCGACGCGCGCCTGCGCGAAGAGCTGGCCAAAAACGTCACCGACGCCGCGCTCGTGGTCGTGGCCCAGCGCATCGCGACCATCATGCACGCCGACCAGATCATCGTGCTCGACGACGGCCACGTGGTGGGCACCGGTACGCACGAGGAGCTGCTGCGCAGCTGCCCGGCGTACCTGGAGATCGCACAGTCGCAGCTTTCCGCCGAGGAGCTGGGGCTTACCCAAGAAGAAATTGCAGCCGTCACGGAAGGAGGCGAGCGCTAATGGCAGACGAGACCAAGACCCAAATTCCCAAGCCCACCCGTCAGCGTGGACCCATGGGCCGCATGGGTGGCATGCGCCGTGGCGAAAAGGCCAAGGACTTTAAGGGCACCATGAGGCAGCTGCTCGGCTATATCGGCCAGCACAAGATTGCCGTGTTTGCCGCCGTCGCCTTTGCCGTGTGCTCGGTCATCTTTAACATTGTGGGGCCCAAGGTGCTCGGCCAGGTTACGACCAAGCTGTTCGAAGGCCTGGTCGCCAAGGTCAACGGCACCGGCGACGTTGACTTTGACTGGATCGCCAAGACGCTCGGCTTTTTGCTCTGCCTGTATCTGGCGAGCTCTGTCTGCAGCCTGGTCCAGGGCTGGCTCATGACCGGCGTCACGCAAAAGATCTGCTACCGCATGCGCAAGGAAATCGCCGCCAAGATTGCCGTCGTGCCGATGAGCTACTTCAACGGTCACAGCAAGGGCGATGTGCTCAGCCGCATCACCAACGACGTCGATACACTCGGCCAGTCGCTCAACCAGAGCGTGACGCAGCTTATTACGTCCGTCACGCAGATTATCGGCGTGCTCGTCATGATGCTGTCGATCAGCCTGCCGCTCACCGGCGTCACCGTGCTCACGCTGCCGGCAGCCGCAATTATCTTGATGGTGATGATTCACTTCTCGCAGCCGTACTTCCGCGAGCAGCAGCAGGTCCTGGGCGCCGTCAACGGCATTATCGAGGAAGACTTTGCCGGCCAGAATGTCATTCAGGTGTTCGACCGCGCCGAGGCCTCGATCGAGGAGTTCGACCGTCAAAACGACCGCCTCTTTATTAGTGGCTGGCGCTCGCAGTTCCTGTCGGGCCTGATGATGCCGCTTATGAGCCTGGTGGGCAACATGGGCTACGTGGGCGTCGTCGTGGTGGGCGCACAGCTCGCGCTGACCGGCAATGCCACGCCCGGCGACATCCAGAGCTTTATCCAGTACGTTCGCAACTTTACGCAACCCGTGCAGCAGCTGGGCAACGTGAGCAACACGATGCAGTCGATGGCCGCTGCCACCGAGCGCGTCTTTGAGTTCCTGGCCGCGCCCGAGGAGGAGCAGAAGGCCGACGCGCAGATTCCCGAGAAGCGCCCCGGTCACGTGGAGTTCGACCACGTCAAGTTTGGCTACACGCCCGACAAGACCATCATCCACGACTTTAGCTGCGAGGCGCAGCCCGGCCAGACCATCGCCATCGTCGGTCCCACCGGCGCCGGCAAGACCACGCTCATCAAGCTGCTGCAGCGCTTCTACGATGTGGACGACGGTTCGCTGCGTGTCGAAGGCGTCGACGTGCGCGACTGGGACCGCGCGGCGCTGCGCGGCGAGTTTGCCATGGTGCTGCAGGATACCTGGCTGTTTAACGGCACCATCCGCGAAAACATCCGCTACGGACGCCCCGATGCGAGCGATGCCGAAGTCGAGGCCGCCGCACGCGCCGCACGCTGCGACCACTTTATCCATACGCTCGCCGGCGGTTACGACTTTATGATCAACGAGGAGGGCACCAACCTGTCGCAGGGTCAGCGCCAGCTCGTGACCATCGCCCGTGCCATTTTGGCCGACCGTCCGGCGCTGATTTTGGACGAGGCGACCTCCAACGTTGACACTCGTACCGAGGAGCTTATTCAGCGTGCCATGGATGCGCTAATGCAGGGCCGCACGAGCTTTGTCATCGCGCACCGCCTGTCCACGATCCGCAACGCCGACGTGATCCTGGTGATCCGCGACGGCGACATCGTCGAGAAGGGCACGCACGACGAGTTGCTCGCCCAAGGTGGCTTCTACGCCGACCTGTACAACTCGCAGTTCGACGAAGCAGCATAAATTCGGCCGCAAGGAGCGAATAACGCCCGAGAACGGGGACGCAGGACAATCTGCGTCCCCGTTTTTGTTTTGCAGCCCTCGAACCGCCTCCCCTGGGACCTGATTGACGGTAGTGCGCACAGATGTGGTGTAAGAGCCGGCGGGGAGCGGGGGCTTGCGC
>DXZN01000070.1 GCA_019419645.1 Collinsella sp.
GGTGAAACCCCTTACCGGATCAGACCCCTACTCAGCAGCGCCGAGCACATTCACGGCTGCAACGAAAGCCGCAACCTGCTTGTCATCCATCTGTGTGGCCAAACGCCCCACGGGCTCGTCGTAGGCAAACTGTACTTTATCGATAAAGCAATCCCAGGCACGCTCATCCACACGCACAGCGGCTCGCAATACTGGCTGAGCTTTTTGAGTCCATACCAAAACGCATTCACATGGCGCGCAGGATCCTCGTCCAGCACACCATCGTAGCGCCGTCCGTTAAACTCACGCATGCGCGCCACGGCAACCTCGAGCGAGTCGCCGCCGTCGGCCGAAGCCTCGTCCACAAGCTCGGGAATCGCAACTTCGCGCCGAACATTGTGCCTGGTAGCACCGTCGTACTCGCCCACCAACACGTCTTCGTCAAACCGATCATCGTAGTCGAAATAGCTACTGCCGCGGCAAATCCCATGCGGCGAACCGGCACCAAAGGCACAGAACAACCCGCCGTCGGCAACAACGCGCCTATAGGTCTCAAACGACTTCTTTACCTGAGCGAGCAACTCGGAAAGCTCTACGGCATCGCACCCCGTCCCGCACGCAACGCGAGCAGACTCCGGCAACGATACCGGCTCCACCGTGCTCCCTGCAACGCGGGCAGCGCGTTCGGCCCGATACGCTTGGGCTGCCAAGCGCGCTCGCTGCGCAGCACCGCGCACATTAGTAAGCTCGCGCTCCAGCGCCACATCGCCAGCCACATCGCTCGCAAACGCGTCAACACCCTGCGGGCCGGTCGCACTCAGCTCGGACTCAAACGTCGCCGTGATCATGCCGGCAAGGTCCGTTGCGTCGGCGGCACAACGCAGTTGCTCCAACTGCGTGCATAGCAGATTGGCATCCAAGGGTGCGGCATCCACAACGCGCACGTCACTCAGACGCGCCGCGCCCTGCAACACCAAAGCCCCCGCAGCATCGTATGCCGCACGAACCCTGTCCGCCGTATTGGCACGCAGCTTTACCTCGATAAACGCAAGCGTCTGCTCCAAGCGGGCCAACAGCTCGGCCTTGTCCTCCATACGCAAAAAGGCAGCGTAGCGCCGCTCCATCTGCAACGGGCCCACAACGCCTACCTGTTTGCGAGCGCGCGCAAGAGAATCAAATTCAACGCGGCGTACATACCCGTCAACGGCCCGCACGGCAGACTCACGCGCAGCACGCTCAGCAGCCTCGACGCCCCCGATCACGCCCAGCAGCTCGCGGGAGCGCGCCTTGCGCAATAACTCCCCGCGATCGCACTGCTCAAGCGCCGTCTGACGCTTGGCTACCGACTCAAAGCCAAAGAGCTCATCGAGCAGCTCGCTAACAGAACGTTCTTCCGCCATGGCAAGGCCTCCTCACGCGCAGCGCGCCAACATGCCCGCGGGCTCACGTGCGCATCAAACACCTCGCGCACGCAAGCCCGCGCGCTCGCATCCCTATAGATCCAACGCCTTCTTCGCAGCATCGACCGGGTCGCCATCCATGTAGAACACCGGGCTCAACCCCGAGATAATCTCGGAGGAAACGCTCTGCAGGCCCGCGATGGCGCTCAGCGGCAATATCACGCGCTTGGCGCCGGCGTTTTTGGCCACGCGCATGATGTCCTCGAGCCCGCGGATCTCATCCATAGAGCCCGACATGCGCAAGATTCCCGGAACCGCCAGCGCGGACATCACCGGGCGGTTGCACGCCGCGGAGCACAGGCCCACAAACTCGGCAAGCGAGACTTCTTCGGACAGACCCTTGCTCTGCAGGTCGTTATAGAACAGCAGGTAGTCCTTTGAGCCAATGTGCATGCCCGGCGCCACACGGTTCGCCAGGTTCACAAAGTTGTCGAACGCGGCCTCCAGCGTATCGCGCACCGGCTTGTTAAAGGCAACGCCCTCGTGCTTAAACTTGCACTCGCCGGCGACAGCCTTGTTCTCCAGCTTGTACACGGCAACCTCGCCGCTCTGCGACCTGCCCACGCCAAACACGTGACCGGACAGCAGCGGGCCATCGGGAATCAACGTATCCTCGGACTGCTCGGGCACGCGCACCGCGTGCACGTCCTGCGGATTGTCGGCATCCATATAGCCCAGGTTGACGTCGATAAACTCGACGCCCGCCATAATCTTGAGCTGCTCCTTTACGCGGCGACGGCCCTCGATGGCGTAGTCCAGCAGCCAACGAACGTCGTCCTTGTCCATAGCCTCGTCAGGGAACAGCAGCTTGGCCAGGCCGCTAAAGGACTTGCGCACGGCAATCTCGTCACGCTTGTTAAAGTCGCTGTTAAAGCGGAAGTAGCGGTCGATATGATGCGCAAAGTCCTTGCGGCGCATCTCCTTGCAAAACTCCGACAGACAGTCGGTGATTAAGCCGTAATGCCCGGTCAGCAGGCTCGAACGCATCTTGGGAATCTCCCAGCCCGGCAGGTAATAGTGGATACGGTCGAAGAAGGCCGAATCGTTGTTAAACTCCGGCGGGAACGGATCAAACAGGTGCGTGGTCTTAAGGACGTTTTGCACGGTGTCGTTGATGTTGCCCTCAAAAACCATGGAGGCATCGGCGTTAATCTGGTCGCGGCCCCGCGCGTAGCTGCCACTCGCCATATAGTCCTTCATGATCTGTACGGCGTTGGTGTCCTTAAAGCGCATGCCGGCGACCTCGTCGAACGTCACGCAATCCCAATGGCCCACCAAGCCCACGCGGTCGGCGCGCATGGAGTTCATACGGCCGAACAGGTTGGCCGTGGTGGTCTGCCCGCCCGAAAGCAAGATGGCGTAGGGCGAAACCTCTTTGTAGATATGGCTCTTGCCGGTACCGCGGGGACCAAGCTCGCACAGATTGTAGTTGCGCTCGATGAGCGGCACCATGCGCTCGATAAAGTGCAGGCGCTCCTTCTCCGAAAGCTCGCTGGGCTCATAGCCGGCAGAGCGCAGCAGCATGTTGAGCCACTCGTCGCGCGAGAAATACTGACGCTCCTCGATCATGGCGTCCAGGTCCAGGTTGGGCATCTGGATGGGCGTGAGCGACGCCACGCTAAACGGAGAGTCCTCGGGCCCGCGCTTTTTGTGCTTGGCCTTGGAGCGGCGCGGCGCATCGTCGCCAAAGACTTCCATGCCAAACTCGTCTTCCTCTTCCATGGGACGACGATACTCGATGCTCATAATGCACCAAATACCGCCCTGGAGAATCTTGGAATAGTCGCGCACGTACTCGGCTGGCATCACAAACGGCTCAATGGTCAGGTTGGCAAACGACGCCACGTAGATGTCTTTGTACTCGTCGAGCTTGGCCGTCACCTTATCGATGATGGTAAAGCGACCCAGCTCGCGGATCTTGGACTTAATGCGCTCGGACTCGTCGGGACGCACGTAGTTATCGGTGAGGATCTTGCGGATGCGCCCCAGGCCCTCCGCCACGGCGTCCTCGTCGTCGGTTGAGCAGTACATGCCCAGCAGGTACTCCAGCACAAAGGTAGGCACGTTGGCGCCACGCTTCATAAGGGCCGTGAGGTCCTTGCGCACGATCTTGCCGCCAAAGTGCTCGAGCAGCTTGCCGTCCAGTACATCCATGTCGCAACCGTCGTCCTCGGGAGCGTCGGCCACGGCCTGGGCATAGCCATCGGTCGAGGACTCGTCCTCGGCGGGCGCCGCAACCTCATCGGGTACCGCGGCCACCGTCGGCTCCGGGGCAGGCGCGGCAGCCACGGCCTCTGCGGCAGTCTCAGCCTCCGGGGCGGGCACGGCCTCCTCTGCAGACACCGCAGCCTGCACCGGCGCATTCACATCAATCGAGGGAACTTCCCACAGATCGTCGTCATGGCTATCAAACATAGGGCACACTCCTAAAAACCAAAGTCAGCAACAGGGGCAAACGAAACAGCGATGGTGTACGTCTCGCGCCAAACGATCTTGCCCGTTTCGCGCTCGCGGCAGACCAGATAGTACGGACCCTTGGCCGAGAATCCATCCGCTGCATGCAACGCAAACTTGGCATGCACCACGCGCTCCTGCGAGTTAACAGAAGTCTTGTTGGCATGCGCCTTGACCGTATCGCTTACCTCGTTGCCACTTGCATCGGTAAACACCAGCTCGTACTCGCACGGCAAGACCTTACCTTGGGCAGGTTCTTCCTGGATCAAGTTGACCGAGAAGAGCGAGTTGGTCACTCGACGTCCCTCACTCAGCACGCGCAGCGTCGCTGCGCGCGTATCGACAAAGTCCTTGGAACCCGAGCGCGCACGCCAAAATCCGATAACGGGCACGCAGAGCTCCTGCAGGCTCATGCCGCCGTGGACGTAGTTGTTAGTGCCGCCGGGACGCTTGAAGTGCACGTTCTCGCGCGGGGCAAACCCCTCAAAACCGGCACCCAAACGTCCCATGTCAACATTAACAAACACCCCGCATGCCTCTACCGAAAGCTTGGCCACGGCCTCGTTGGGCACCACCAGATGACGCTTGCCGTGCATGACGGGAGCGTCAAGGAAGGGAAGGTCTGGCTTGCCGAGCATCTGGCACTCGTTGAGCTCACGACGCGTGTAGATGAAGCCGTGATCCGCCGTCATAACAACACGCGCGCCCGGGGCGTCGGTGCACACGCGGCGTGCCAACGCGGCAAGTTCCTCCACGGTGTCCGCGCAGGCATCGAAAACGTCATCCTGCGTAGCTGCCTTCTCGCCCGTGGTATCGATCTTGTTGTGGTAGAGATAAACGAGCCTGGAGTCTTTGAGCAGCGCTTTGCGCTCGACTCCCGCCATGTTGAGGTATGCGCTCGAGCGCAAAGCGCGGGCCGTGGGCTCAACGTGGGTTAGTACGGCCTCGCGCTGCGGAGTCGTCGCAGTGGGCATGCCGTCAGCCAACACAAACGAGCCATCCGCTGCAAGTTCAAGCGCTTGGTGCGGCAGCAGCGCGGGCATGCCCACCTCGGTGATGGAGGGAAAGACCGCCTGCATGCTAGAAACCCTGACGTTGCCGCCGCGCTCGCGCTCGAGAAGCGCCGCGACATCACGGGCCACCTCATAGCGCAGCGCGTCGCTTACGATAACGACCGTCGTTTTGGCAGACCCCACAAAGGTGGGCAGCACATGCCAGTAGAATTCATCCTGCCGTGCAGGGCCATCGATGTAGCCGCAATCGGCCCACTCCCCTTGCGCAGCGGATGTCCAGCAGGCATTGGCATCGGCCAAAAACCAGTTGCTGTAGAGATTCTCCGCCCAGTCCACCACGGCTCGGGCAGGCTCCTCGAGCACATCGCACTCGACAGAGCGCGTCCGCAAATACGCGGTGCACATATGGCGATAGGCAGCATCCATGGAATACCAATCGGACGTATAGGCATCCCACACCCGCTGGGGTTGCGCCAGATGGAACCCGCCCGCATGTGCCTGCCTAAATGCGCACATGTCGGCCACAGCGGCAAGCAAGCCAAAGTAGCTCTCGACACGGCGGTACCAGCTTAGGTCGCAGCGACGCGCCGCAAAGGCGCGTGCGTCCTCAACACGGTCTGCACCCTGGGCAAACGAGCTGAACAACTGCGAGAGCACAGCCTCATTGACGCACGGGAACACATCAAGCGAGGCCAGCACATCGATCGGCAGAGCCCCAAACCGCACAAAGAGTCCGCGGGCATCCTCCACCAAACGACAGATCTCAAATAGGTCCTCGCTCGATGCCTGGGTATCGGCGGCCTGGTCCCACGTGCGCACCGCCTCAAGGCAATAGGGGCCGTAGGCGGGAGCCACATAGCTTTCGAGTCCCTTGAGCGCTCCCTCGGGAAGCGCGGTAGACGCCGCTGTAAGGAGCACATGGGATGAAAGCATAAGCAATGAGTCGCGCTCATACAGCGGCCCCTCAAATCCATAGCAGCGAAGCATAAAGGCAGAGAGCACATCGCGCACGCAGTACTTGCCCATCAACTCGGCCAGCGCCTCGGGACCCTCGTGCAGCAGCGTGGTCATACAGCCGCGCAGCACAAACGCGGGTCGCGCGTCGCCAAGCTCTTTACCGCCAAATATCACCGTAAGAATGCCGAGTTCGATATCGGATACGCCCGCGGCATGCGGAACACACGCGGCAAACTTAGCGCAGCGGGTCTTGGCATCAAAGAACGTCTTTTGCTCGCGCAGACTCTCGCGCACGGCATCGATATTCTCGATACCCAACTGATCGGCCAAAAGCGAAAGATAGTCAGCCTGGAACTGATCGGCATACAGCTCAACATCGGCAAGCCAATCGCCCTCAAGCCTGCCGCGCGGGCAACGACGATACAACAAGATATCGGTCGCAAGGTCATCGCGGTTGATGAGCTTCTTGACGGCAAACATGCGGCCCTCGCAGGCCTCAACAAACCGCACCGGGCGCTCAAAGTCACCGTGAGCGGGCATAACGCCGTCATCGGCCCCCGCGCCGTCGAAACCCTCGGCGGCCAACCGCTCAAACTCATGGGCAAACTCGCCGTCCGCATCGTGCCAAACCACCACACGGCGCGGCACGCATGCAGGCAACGGTTGCAAAAACCGCAGTTTGAGCTGTTCTTCTACATCGATCTTAGGCATGAATATCCTTACCGTATCTGCAATTACTTAATCTTCGCCAGCACATCCTGAAACTTGGCGTAGTTGACCTTGACGCCGTCATCCAGGTCGATCTTAATCATCTGGTCTGCCAAGTGGTGCAGCTTCTCCTCGTAGCCAATGGTCTCTTTGAGCTGGTCATTGAGTTTTTTGACGCGCTTATCCAAACGCACGCGCTCGCCGCGCTCGGCACCGGCAAGGGCGTCGTTGGCATAGCCGATCTGGGAACGATAGCGCTCCTGCTGCTCATGCACATAGTCGGTGCGGATGCGAGCCAACAGGTCGGGCTGGTAGCGATGCATGTAAACAAGGCACTTGAAGCCATTCTTCTTGCCGCTGTCGAGCAGCCAGTAGATGGGACGATTCTTATAGGTCTGGCAGTGGTCCTTAAAGAAGTCCTTCAAAAAGTAGGTGCGGATTACCTCGCGCGAGGTGCCCTTGCCGCCGAGCGCCTCGGCAATAAAGGCCAGGTTCTGCTCGAGCGTCTCCTCGCCGTACACAGTGCGCACAAAGTCGATAAAGTAGCGCACGATGTCGTCGTCAAAGTACTCGTCGTCGGTGATGGGCAGTACGTTGTCGGCGTCGGGCATAAAGGTCACATGATCGGGATCGGGCATCTTGGCCAGGTAGTCGTCAACCGTGGCGCCCTGATCGGCCAGGACCAGCCCGTCCGCATCCAGCGAATAGCGGCCAAACATGCAGCCCACGGCGTAGCTTATGAGCGAGGTGATCTCGTCGCGCTTGGTGCGCACGTATTTGTTGCCCTTATAGCTCTCGGGAATCTCATCGGCGGTATCAAAGATGCGCGCCACCGAAACGTACTTATCCTCGACCTCGATGGGCACCTCCCCCTCCATGTTGTAGATTTTGGCGAAGATGCGGTTAAGTTCTTCCTCGTTAGCGCGAAGCTGCTCAAAGCGAGCATTGACCTCGGCCTTGCGAGCCTCGTATTTATCAGAAAGTAAGATTGACATTAGTTACCTCTTAATGAATGTATAAGACGTTGTCAACAACAGGAAATTGAAGAAACACGGCTATACCCCATTCGGCTCTTCTCCAGCGCAAACGGTTTCATCGATGCCGACGGAGCTTTCTTCCGGCGGTTGTGTTTCCTGTTTTTCCCAAGCACTCACTTGCTCATCAATTGTTTGAACCAAGTCCATTGAGCATTCCATCCAAATCCGAACTTGAGCAGATTTAATAGGTCTTGTTCGGCTCTTTCCACTTGATTCGTCCTGCATTAAATCAACTTCGTGAACAACCTTGTGCCTTCGCTGAATTAGCGCATCTATTTCAGCTTGTCGCTTATAAGCACCGAGCGACAAGCCTATCTTTTTAAGGCGACTATCAATATCTTTATAGCTGTTGAAACTCATTCGCGAAAAATGCTCACGCACAGATTCGGAAATTACTTCATCGACGGTTTTGCCAGAAAAGGAAGCAAATCTATCAAAGCTGTACTTGGATGTTCTTCCATCACTGCCAGCTAGCGAGACTTCGCTCAAGGCTTTCGAATCAGCCTTTATGGGATACCAATGAATGAGTATATTACGAAAATAATCCTCTTCCGCCGAATGAAGCAAAACGAGCGCAGCGCGCAAGATATCCGTCGGTCTTTTTTCCTTCGACGTTCTAGCAGATCCTTCTATTTGCAGGCTGTCATACAGTGCCAAAAGACTAGAGACCCTGTTAACACCTTCGTCGAATTGATTCTTCTCTACGGTCATAAAAACACCTAAATCAGTGGATGGCGCTTGAAATCCCAAGAGGTTTCAAACGAGTCCCAGTCGATTTTGGAAATGTCTACGTTGCTGTCGACCAGACTATTAATTGCCGGTTGAAGCTCAGCGGAAATAAGCATGGGAAGAGCTTTGATGTCTCTCACTTGCATGTTAAGAGTGGGGTTAAGCATGCTGAGGACATCGGCAGCGATGGAACAATTGAGGAAGCCCAGCGCCCAGTTCTTGTTTTGGCCCAGATTGCAAATACATGGGCCGGCCATGTCAAATCCGCCCGTCGGTGGAAATAGCCTGAAACTCGGCTTGCCTGATGTCAGCATTGTGTAGCAAATGCCTTCACTGTACCAATATTTCGACGCCAGCAAATTGGAGGTCGGATTACTCCGGTAAAACTCAATTGCGTCCTTCTTGATCGAAACCAGCCAATGAAGATTGCCAAACCATCGACGAAAGTCACCGCCCTTTGAATAAGTGGCCCACGAGCCCTTGCGCCCAACCGAATGTGCATCAACCTCCCAAAACAAGCGCAAATACAAATTGTTATCACCTGTTTTGTTTTGAGACCCTGTGTAGTCCGAAAAATCGCCAATGGAGCTACCCAGCGAGAAAGCAGAAAGTAACCCCTCGCTGGCCCAGTAGGCTATGGGGGTGCCGGGGATTTGCTTGAAGGTGTCGGCGTCGCGGCGGTAGAACCAGCCGCAGTCGGGGTTTCGGATCGCCTCGAGGGCCTTCGGGGCCTGGACAGCAGCACCAACGAAGTCCGAAAGGCGCACATAGCCGCCCTTGTAGCCCTTGACGAACGAATTGTGGAACGTGTAGGTACAGATGGGCACGGTCGCGCCAGCGAAGCCCGAGTACTCAAGCTGGATGAGAGAGGTCAGCGTTCTGTTGTCGATAATCTCGTTGCGGAGCTTCTCATAGCTTCCGATGAACATCCAGACGAAAGGCGACATGACTCCGCACTCGCCGTGGTCCTTGGCGAGACTGAACATGCGAACGACAAAGCTGGAGAACAGGTCACTCTTCACGTCGGGATAATTCCTCTTGACCCACTTACTCA
>DXZN01000071.1 GCA_019419645.1 Collinsella sp.
AGAAGTCGAAGCAATCTCCCAACTTACGCTGTTCCCAAGGGTCCGTAAAACCGGCAAAACGAATTTCGGGTACATTAGTCTTTTCCGTCACGCTATTCACCTCCCAACAGTTTCCGCAGTTCAGCAATGCCCGCCATATCGAATTCATTGCCCGTGAGCTGGCCCAACATCGCTGCCAACTCGTTTTCCGCCTCATTAATCTGATTGCACACGTCCGAATAGGTTGTCGCGTACTTTGCATTCAATGCCACAATCTTCGCAATGAAGTCGCCTATAACGGCATTGGGCAGTTCGAGCAAATCAGACTGCAGCGGCTCAATCCATTTCGCAGCCAGCAATTCGTCACACTGGACATCAGTCAAGCCCTCAATAACCTTTTTTGTCGTCTCTTCGAGCGCGACAAGCGCCTTTTTGCTTGCCTTTTTGAGGTCCTTCTCCTCATCGAGCAGAGTCTGAGCACGAACAAGCGCCATCTCAAAGTCGCCATTCGGATGCTTGCCGATGCTCTTCACGGCTTTCTTGAGGGATGCCGCCACAAGCATGCCGTCATCGTCAAAAACATCGCTCGAGCCTTTCTCCTCCTCATCAAGATTCTCAAGAATCTCGTCAAGCTCTTGAGATATTTCATTCAAACGGGATTCGCGCGCGGTAATTTTCTTGACATCATCAGCGAGCAGCTGCTCTTGGACAAGCGCAAACGGCAAAATGCGGCCTGTCCAGCCATCCTGCACCTCAACGTCTTTGCCACTCTTCTTCTTAATCACCATATTTGGATCGACTTTACGCACGGCTTCCCTGCCCTCGGCTTGAATAACCTCGAGGTCACCGGAAATGCCCGCCCATGCGTCATCAAGAGCCTGATAGGCATCGTATTCGTCAACAAGCGCGATACCGGAAAGGGCATCGTGAAGTTGCGCCGCAATATGCTCTTCTTCGGCCACGGCGTCGACCTGCGACGCACCGTCCACCAACCTCTTCTGCAGCTCAGCAGGCAGATGCGACAGTGCATCCCGATAGCCGTCCAGAAATGAGACGACGTTGGCGTTGGTCTTTATCGTTGCCGCCACGTCGTCTGCCACAACTGCAAAGCACGACCCGCCGCCATCGCCGTAAAGCTGGCCTTTCAGGCTCGGCCACACCTTCCAGTAGTGGTCGAGAGCGTCGACCTCGGCCTTCGGAACTCCCCCGAACATGGTGGCGTACACGTCCCAGCTCTCAGCGGCTTCGGACGAATCCACATAGCGCGGAATGTTGAGGTTGTAATCGTTGGCGCGTATCTCGTCGATGGTCACCAGGCGACTGAACTTGTCGATGGTCGCTCCAGTCGTGACTGCGTCCACGATGCGGCGTATATCGCTTGCGCGCAGTTTGTTGTTTTTGCCTTCCTTCACAAAGTGCTTCGACGCATCCACGACCAGCACGTCGCTGCTCTCGCGCTGCTTGCGGAGTACCATGACGATTGTCGGGATGCCGGTGCCGAAGAAAATGTTGGCGGGAAGCCCGATAATTGCCTGAATATGGCGGTTCTCCACCAGGTTCTTGCGGATGGTGCCCTCCTCGCCGCCGCGGAACAGCACGCCATGGGGCAGAACGATGCACATGATGCCGTCGGGGCGCAAGTGGTACAAATCATGCAAGAGGAAGGCATAGTCTGCTTTGGATTTGGGGGCAACGCCGAACTTGAAGCGCGGATCGAGTTCTTTGTCTTCCGGATCCCAGTTTTGGGAGTAGGGCGGATTCGACACCACGGCATCGACGAACAGTGGATTGTAGGTCTCATCTTTGTTCTCGACCGTATCGAACCAGGGCCAATCGTCTTCGAGCGTATCGCCATTGCGCGCCACGATGTTGTCGGGGAGTATTCCGCGCATGACCAGATTCATGCGCGTGAGGTTGTACGTGTTCTCCTTAAGCTCCTGCGCATAATACTTGATGGAGTTCGGGTCGCCGTTGCGTCGCGCCACTGCCTTGCCGATATTGATAAGCAGCGAGCCCGATCCGCTCGTGGGATCGTAGATGGTGATGTTCTCGCGTCCGGCCAGGTGCCACGAGACAATCTCGCTCATGAGCATGGACACCTCGTGCGGCGTGTAGAACTCGCCGGCTTTCTTACCGGCGTTGGCGGCGAAGTTGCTGATGAGGTACTCGTAAATGAAGCCGAGCACGTCGTAGTCCTGGCGACCGTCCATCGGGATGTCCTTGATGAGGTAGATGAGATCGCGAGCGGCCTTGGACTGGCTCCGCGCGTCGGTGCCGAGTTTGGAGAGACCGGTCTGCAACGTGTCGAAGATGCCGTCGAAGACACGCTTGCGGGCGGGATCGATGTTGCGGCTAAAGGCAGAGAGGGCGTCGCGAACGTTCGAAATCTCGAAGTCACCGCCTTTGGCGACCCAGGTGGAGAAGAGGTTCTCGTAGGCGATGAAGTAGCCGCACTCGCCCTTGACGAACTCGACCGTTTCTTTGTCGTTTTCCACGAGGCTCGGCAAATCCTCCTCGGCGAAATCACGTGCCTTCAGGCGGGTGATTTCGGTCTCGGAGAGGAACTTGTAGAAGATAAAGCCCAGGATGTAATCCTTGTATTCATTTGCCTCGATTTTCGAGCGCATCTTGTTGGCGGATTCCCATATCTTTGATGCCAGTTGCTGCTTGTTCATCTAGTTTTCCTCGCTTCTATAGACTTGGTCGAGCGTTTCTCCGTCGTCGCTTACCCATTCGGTCCAGCCGTTCTGGCTGCCGCCGAGCACGAACACCGCCGCGGCGCTGGGCGTCGGGAACTCGAGATCGTCGGCGAGCTCTGCGATACCGCCCGAATCGCCGAAAATCTCCCTGCGCGCGGCCACGACGCCCGCGTTTTTCAGCAGTTGCCGTGGTCCTCGTCGAGCAGGTAGTAGACGCCGCGCTACGGGATGTTCGGTAGCGACTTCGCCTCGGCGAGGTCCTCGCTCGGAATGACGACGGTCACGAGCGACTCGCCGTCGATGTGACAGATGCGGATACGGTCCGGCTGCGCGTCTATGAGCTGGACGGCGAGAGTCTTGACCCGGATCATGCTCATGCCCCTTTCTTCGCGAGCTCTTCGATCATGCAGGTGCGCACGAAGGCGGAGAAACTCATTCCTCGCAGCGCCGCCTCCTCCTTCGCTGCGTCGCGCAAGGTGTCGGGGATGCGTAGAGTCACGGAGACTTGATTACCGTTCACCAGGAAGCTCCTGATCTCGGTTTCGTCAGGGTTGCTCTTAATGAGTTCCTTGTAGTTATCAGGCATCTGTGCTCCCGTCACTCGAAATGCAATACAAATGCGTTTACAGCATTATAGCGTTGCGTCCTCTATGTAAAATTCGTTGATTGGTGAACATTTAATTCCAGGCGACAAGAACAAATGGGGGGCAAATACAAAATGAAGGCAACCGAGGCGAATCTGCCCCACCTTATGAGTGTGGCGAAGACTTACCTACATGAAAGCGGGTAAAAGTGGGGCTATCGTTGGCCGTTTGCCAGCGCTGTGGCAAGTTGTCGGTGCAATGCCTGGGGCATTTGAGATAAGTCATAGTGCTACAACACGGTCGTGCTATGGCAGAAAGGCAGGTTTCGCGTGGGTGCTTGGATGATTCGTGCCGGTCGTGGCGGCGTATATGCGTCCGACTGGCTCGAGCATGGCGTCATAGGTATTGGCTGGGATTTCGATGGTGCCGATATTGCCGCTATGAATCGCGAGCAGATTAGGGCAGCATACGGCCTGTCACATCCCGGCGACAGCAAGGGCAAGGTCGCGGCGGGTGTTGGCCAGGTTTACCGTTTTGCGCACGATATGACGACGGACTCGACCGTTGTCATGTACGACCCGGAGAGCCGCCTTTATCATCTTGGCGTTATCACTGGCCCCTGCGTTGCCGTCTGCGATATGGACGGAGTGACCTACACGCGAGACGTCAAGTGGGGTGAAACCGCTCCACGTGATGTGCTTTCGCCGTCCTCTAAGAATTCGCTCGGCGGCATCCAGACCATCTTCGCTGTCTCCGATGAGGTCATGGCCGATCTCACGAATGCTGCAAGGGACAAGTCGGTGGTGGCTTCAAATGATCCCGCCATCGATGATAACGATGCGACAAATGACGAAGAAACCCTCGCAGCGACCTATGACAATGGCATTGAGCTCATTAAGGATCGCGTTAACCAGCTCGATTGGGAGGATATGGAGCGCTTGGTAGCGGGCCTGCTCAAGGCTATGGGCTACTGCGCTCGCGTTATGCCCAAGGGTCCTGATGGCGGTCGCGATGTGGTGGCGTCTCCGGATGCTCTCGGGCTGGAGTCGCCTCGCATTGTCGCTGAGGTCAAGCATCGCAAGGGTGCTATGGGCGCCCCAGCGGTTCGCGCATTTATCGGTGGCCTTCGCGCAGGCGATCGCGGTCTGTACGTGTCTACGGGCGGCTTTACGAAAGAGGCACGCTACGAGGCCGATCGCGCGAACATTCCCGTGCGCCTACTCGATCTGGATGCCTTCGTGCGGCACTATGTCGAAATCTATGACAAGACCGATGACGACACCCGTTCCATTCTTCCGCTCACCCGTATCTGGTGGCCAGCATAAAAGGAGACATTGCCATGATTCAACAGGTTGCTTTCGAAGTTCCCGCAGAAATAGCGGTGGGCCTAGCTACTGGTAAGTATGTCCAATGGGGCGGTGTTGTGCGCGACGGCGCTGGTCATATTGTTCGGCATCTTAAGCCTGCAGATGTTCAAAATGGGGCCAACAAAGCGCTGCGTATAGCTGACCAGGCAGTTCAGCTTGCGAAGCAGAACAAGAAAGTTGCTATAGCTGCGCTTGCGGTTGCGGGCGTCGCTGCGGTCGGCGGGGGCGTCTATGCGGGGGTGACTTGCGTGCGCCACAGCAAAGAAGACACGTTGCGAAAGAAGCGGATGGCAGACTTTAACTCTGCATTCTCGGAATACCTTAAGGCTTTGGGGGATGGCGAACTTACGATCGAGATGATTGACAGGTTGGAAGACGCCATAACTGCCCTTAATGGCGGTAAGGAAGGCTTCACGGTCGAAATTAAGGGCGAGCAGTTTGAGGACATTGTTAAGTCTGTGCGCGACTACACCGATCGTTTGTCCAAGGCAAATGGCGAGAAGACCCCTAATGTCATTCTTAAGCTGTTCGAAAGGAAACCGAATGACGTTGAAGGCCTTAGGGAATGCCTTAATACTCAGCGTGAAATACTCTTGCGAGTGGCATAGATAAACCCAGCCGGCACTTGTGCATGTCGAAAGGCATACACAAGTGCCGGCCTTTTGACATCGTGCGGCTTGAGCGGCGGCGTGCAACGGCTGCACGCCGCCTGCGAAATGATGTGCAGACGGCGCTTGATTTCGCCGGCCGCTGTTAGGCTTAAATTCGAAAAAATGTCGAAATATCCCGTGTAAAAGTACGGAAAAGTGTCGTAATACACACTTTAAAACCTCGAAAAAGTGTCGAAATGAGCATCTAGCAACCACGGAAAAGTGTATCCTAGTGCTAAAACAGCACGTAATAAGGGGTACGCTTATGCTGCAGAGAAAAGCAAAAGCACAGTTTGAATCTTGGCTTGCCTTGTCGCCTAACAAGGCTCTTTTGGTCAAGGGCGCCCGACAGGTAGGAAAGTCATATTTGGTCAACGTCTTTGCAAGCGAATCGTTCGAAAATGTCGTGACGTTCGACCTTATCGCCGACGCGTCCGTGCGCGATTCGTTTTTGGCGGCAAAAAGCGCGGATGACCTGCTTATGCGCATGTCTATTGCTGCAACGCAGCCGATGGTTGCGAACAAGACCGTTGTGATTATCGACGAGGTGCAGCGATGCCCCAACGTAGTGACGTTTATCAAATACCTGGTCCAGCGCGGCGACTTTCGATACATCCTTACCGGATCGCTCCTTGGCGTTGAGCTCGAGGGCATCGATTCCCTGCCGGTGGGGTATGTCGAGCAGGTCCAGATGTACCCGCTCGACTTTGAGGAGTTTTGCTGGGCAAATGGCGTTGGTGCCAGCGTGTTTGACATGCTCAGGGGCCGTCTAAAGGATGAAGGGGAGCTCCCCGGCTATCTGTATGACCGCTTGCTCGATCTGTTCCACCAGTATGTGGTGGTGGGAGGCATGCCCGACGCGGTCAATTCCTTCTTGGCGACGCGCAATGTCGACGAGGTTCGAAACATCCACCGCGATCTTCACGCCCTGTATCGCGATGACATCGCAAAGTACGCTCCGCCTGAGCTACGCTTGGTTATTCGCGATATCTATGATCTGATTCCCAGCGAGGCCGGCTCCAAAAACAAGCGATTCAAACTGTCATCGATTAACGGTGTCAAACGTTTTTCGCAGGTGACAGATCATTTTCTCTGGCTATCGGAGGCGGGTGTCGCGCTTCCCGTGTATAACGTAACGGCGCCCGTGGCACCCCTTTTATTGGGGGAGCAACGAAATCTGTTCAAGCTGTTTTACTTGGACACCGGAATGCTCATGTCGTCGTATTCCAAAAGGGTTGCCCAAGGCGTTTTTGATGGGGAGGCGGAAGACGCCTTTGGTATGAACATGGGGGCGGCGTTTGAGGGCTTCGTTGCCCAAGAGCTCAAAGCCCACGGATTCAGATTGCGCTACTTTACGTCTAAAAAAGTCGGCGAGCTCGATTTTGTGGAGGAGACGCTCGATGGGGAGGTCCTTGCCATCGAGGTCAAGTCGGGCAAGAGCTTTAACTCCCATGCGGCGCTCGACAACGCACTTGCGACGAAGGGCTACGGAATCGATCGCGCCCTGGTACTTGCGGAATGTAATCTTCACCGCGATGGTGACGTGCTGTATCTGCCCATCTTTATGGCAGGGCTTTTGGAGCCGTAACATGCCGCCGGCTCTTCCGGCCCTCCCTTAACCCCCGCTACTCGTCCCCGTCGTTGGGGTCGCCCTTGAGGGTGTTGATGTCCAGGTACTGGTTATCGTCCTCTTTTTGCTGGGTCTCCGACTCCGCTTGGGTGGGGCCGCGGAACAGCTGGAATCCCTCAAACGCAATGACGCCGAGCAGGGCAATGATAATGGCGATAAAGGCAACCTTGACTGCCTGCGGAAATTCCGAGAAACGCAGCGCCTTTTCCTCGGCGTAATAATCGGCAAAGCGCTCTTCGCCCGTGCTTTTGGTATACGCCGGCGCGGACGCGGCCTCCGGGTCATATTCCGGTGCAGGCGTGGCAGCGTACGGATCGTTGAGATAATCGCTCGATGCGGTGCCATAATCCTCGGTCTCGATGCGACCGGTGCCAGCATAGCCATCGGAATAATCGGAATATGCCGCACCGCCCTCATAGTCCGCGGCGCTCGTGTTGGCGGCAAAAAGCGGGTTAACTGGAACATCGAGCGCCGGCATGCCGGTAGAGGTCTCATCCAGATCGGTTGCAGCCCAGGAATCGTAGGCAACTTGATGGGCAACGGGCTCGTCGAGCCTTGCGACCGGAGGCTTGCGTGCCGCAGGAACAGGCAACTGCTGGGCGCTGTACATAACGGTGCTGTCGGCCGATTTGTTCCGCGTCGCTGCAGCGAGAAATGCTGCCGTCTCGGACGGGTCGCTTGCGGGGCGGGGAGCGGGCGTGGGCGCCGAAGTGGGTGCGGGCGTAGGCGCGGGCGTCGAAACAGCCGACTGCGCAGGAGTCGGCGCAGATGCGGTCTTAGGCGCAAGTGCGGGATTGGGGTTTGACGGGCGAGCCCCGCCGCCCATGAGTTCGTCGGCGGTCCACGGGCGATCATCCATCACGTCGTCAAGGCTCAGCGAAAACAAGTCGTCTTCACCCTCATCGAACATGCGGTGCACATGTCCACCAATTGCCGGAATCAATCCGCGACCGGTGCATGATGCCTTGCTCAACGCCATTCTGTTCCACCCTTTCGAAATACTAATGACATCGATTATATGGAACTTCCCAAGCGGCTCGGTCTTGGATTCATGCTTTCCAGAACTCGCGCCCAAAAGGGGAGAGGCAATCCAGGCGAGTGCCTACTTGTCGCCTGCTGCCGCCTTGGCCTCATTGAGGTAGCTATAGAAGCTGTACTTGGAGATGCCAAAGAACTCGCAGGCGCGCTCGCTCGACTTGGAAATGAGGAAGGCGCCGCGACGGTCAAGGTAGCCAATGGCACGAATGCGCTCGTCTTTGGTCATGAGTGCCGCGGGCTTGCCCACAAACTGCTCGCACTCGTGCAGCAGGTCTTCGAGCAGGTCGCCGATGTTCTTGGTAATGGGCTCGGGTTCGGTATAGCCCGTGCCGCCGGTGCCGGTAAAGGCGTCGAGCGAACGCTCAAAAGCCTTCATAAGCGTAATGTCAAAGTTGATGCCCAAAATGCCGACAGGCTTGCCCTCATCGTTGCGGATAAAGATCGTCGAGGACTTGAGCAGCTTGCCATCGGTGGTTTTGGTGAGGTATGGCTCGCGGTCGTGTACGTCGGTGGCGCCCTCGTGCATGGACTCAAACACAATATGGC
>DXZN01000072.1 GCA_019419645.1 Collinsella sp.
GGCGCAAGCCCCCGCTCCCCGCCGGCTCTTACACCACATCTGTGCGCACTACCGTTTAGCTTGATACTCCCGACCATGACCGCGTTTTATGAAAAACCGCAGGCTTTCTACCTGCGGTTTTCTTTTTGCGTTGTTCGCTGTGGTTGAGGGTGGTGGCTTAAACGTAGTAGATGGGCGTGTTTCGTGGCGGATGGGTCACGCGGACACCCTCACGAGGCCCAAAATGATCCGTTTTCCTTCGTCTCCGGGGGCAGCTGGAGTTAGAGCTCCAACGTAAGGGTGACGGGGCAGTGGTCGCTGCCGAAGATGTCGCCGCGGATGCCGGTGTCGCGTACGTTGTCGGCGATTGCGTCGCTTACCAGGAAGTAGTCGATGCGCCAGCCGGCGTTGTTCTTGCGGGCATTAAAGCGATAGCTCCACCAGCTGTAGACGCCCTCGACGTCGGGGTTTGCCGCGCGCCAGGTATCGGTAAAGCCGGCGTTGAGCAGCTCGGTAAACTTGCCGCGTTCCTCGTCCGAAAAGCCTGCGTTGCCGCGGTTGGACTTGGGGTTCTTAAGGTCGATCTCCTCATGCGCCACGTTAAAGTCGCCGCAGGTTACGACGGGTTTGCCGGTCTCGCGCTCGAGCGCGTTCAAAAAGCCGCGGTAGGCATCGTCCCAGGCCATACGCACGTCGATGCGCGCGAGCTCATTTTGTGCGTTGGGCGTGTAGACATCCACAAACCAGAATTTGTCGAACTCGAGCGCGCAGACGCGGCCCTCGGTTGCGGCTTGGGCGACGAGCACGGCCGCCTCGCCTTCGCCGGCGTAGGGCAGCAGCGCATCGGCGCGCAGTACGCGCAGCGGCTCCTGGCGGCTAAAGACCGCGGTGCCCGAATAGCCTTTACGCTCGGCGTAGCTCCAGGTTTGGTGATAGCCGGGCAGGTCAATATCGACCTGGCCTTCTTGCAACTTGGTCTCTTGCAGCGCCAGGATATCGACGTCGAGTTCTTGCGCGATCTGGATAAAGCTCGGGTCCTTTTTGAGCACGGCGCGCAGGCCGTTGACGTTCCACGAGGCGAAAGTGTAAGTCTGAGGCATGGTGTCCTTTCGGCGGGGTTGGCAGGCTTAAGATTAGCGCAACAGGGGCGGGGTGGGATCCGCGCATGCTGACTTAAAGGCCGCATGCTGGGACGTCGCTCAACGCTGCCCGACTAACAAGGACGGAGGACTCATATGACGCAGGCAATATCGGACCCCAGGCAGGCCTCCGCCGCGCTGGCGGATCTGTTTGACACCCACAAGCGCGTGGTCTTCTTTGGCGGCGCTGGTGTTTCTACGGCAAGTGGCATTCCCGATTTCCGCAGCGTGGACGGCCTGTATCACCAGCAGTTTGCCTATCCGCCCGAGACCATGCTGTCGCATAGCTTTTACGAGGCGCATCCGGCGGAGTTCTTCGACTTTTACCGCACCAAGATGATCGCGCTTAACGCTAAACCCAACCGCTGCCACACCAAGCTGGCCGAGCTGGAGCGCGCCGGTAAGCTTGATGCCGTGGTGACGCAAAATATCGACGGCCTGCATCAGATGGCCGGCTCACAGCGAGTGTTTGAGCTGCACGGATCGGTCCATCGCAACATTTGCCAGTCGTGCGGCGCGGTCTATAGCGCCGAGTGGATTTGCTCGCGCGAGCACGAGGATGCCGCGGGCGTGCCTGCGTGCCCCGCGTGCGGTGGCCGCATCAAGCCCGATGTAGTGCTCTACGAAGAGCCGCTCGACGAGCATGTGTTGACCGGTGCCGTTGCCGCCATCGCCGCGGCCGATGCCCTCATTGTGGGCGGGACCTCGCTCGTGGTGTATCCGGCGGCAGGCCTTACGCGATACTTTACCGGCGATACGCTGGCTATTTGCAATCTTGCTCCTACCGATCAGGATGCAAATGCCGACCTGCTGATTTCTTGCGACATCGCGGCCGCGTTTGCGTTCTAGCCCGCGTGCGCGGATACAATAGAAAGACTGAGTGCAAAGCGACCCCGCCGCCAGCTCCCCAAGCTCGGCGGCGTGGGCATTTTAGGAGGATGTTCATGGCGAACGACAGCAAGACATGGCGGTGCGGAAAGTACGAGCTCAGCTTTGACCGTCCGCGCATCATGGGCGTCCTCAACGTGACGCCCGATTCGTTTAGCGATGGCGGGGAGCACTTCGACCCGGATGCCGCCATCGAGTACGGCCTGGCGATGCTCGACGCCGGCGCCGACATCATCGACGTGGGCGGTGAGTCCACGCGTCCCGGCTTTACTCCGGTCAACCCCGACGAGGAGGCTCGCCGCGTGCTGCCCGTGGTGCGCGCGCTGGCCAAAGAGGGTGCCATCGTCTCGATCGACACGCGCCACGTGGCGGTTGCCAAGGCGGCCGTGCGCTGCGGCGCCTCGATCGTCAACGACGTGACCGGCTTCACCGACCCCAAGATGGTCGAGTTTGTTAAGACGAGCACCTGCGGAGTCATTGTGATGCATGCCGGCGAGGTCGCCGTGCCCACCCGCACGCACGCAACGGTGCAGCTCGATACCTCGGCAGCGGCGTTTGTTGCCGAGAAGGCGCGCGAGGCGGCTGCCGAGGCCGCGCGTGAGGCCGAGAAGCCGGCTCGTCGCCGTCGCGGCAAGTTGCTGGGTGAGCCTAAGCCGGAGGCCAAGCTTCCGGGTGGCGTGGTGCAGCCCTCGTTGCCGTTTGGCGAACCTGAGCCCGCGACCGAGCCTGCAAGCGAGCAGGAGACGCCTGCCGCCGAGCAGGCTGCTGCCGCCGAGACCGTCGCGCCCGCGCCCGAGGCCGCGCCCGCAGCCACCGAGGCCGCATCGGAGCCCAATGATCACCTGGCGGCCATGATGCGCCGCAGCGCCCGCCGCGAGGAGGCCTACGTGCCCACCTCTCAGCTCCGCCGCTTCACCCTGCCCGATTCGGCGCCCATCATGCGCCGCGTTATGGGCTTTCTGTCCGACCAGGCCCGCACGCTCATCCACGCCGGCGTGTCGCGCGACCGCATCTGCATCGATCCTGGCCCGGGCTTTGGTAAGTCGGCTAACGAGGACATCGTCATCCAGCGCGAGACTGCCAAGATGGCGTCACTGGGCTATCCGCTCATGTGCGCCGTATCGCGCAAGCGCTTTGTGGGCGCCGTCTCGGGCGTGACCGAGGCCGCCGAGCGCGATGCCGCTACGTTTGGCGTGTGCCTGGGCGCCATCCAGGCCGGTGCCAACATCGTGCGCGTGCACGACGCCGCGGGTTTTGCGCAGTTCCTGAACGGCTACTGGGCGGTTGCCAAGCCGCAGCCGCGCCGCGCGTTTGTGGCCGTGGGCTCCAACCTGGGGCATCGCTGTGACAACATCCGCGCCGCACGCGACATGATCGCCGAGATTCCACTCACCTGCGTGTCCAACTCCTCCAAGATCTACGAGAGCGAGCCGGCCTACGAGACGCGTCAGGACGCGTTTGCCAACGCCGTCATCGAGATCAAGACCGAGCTGGCGCCGTTGGTGCTGCTCGACGAGCTCATGAAGATCGAGGCCGAGCTGGGCCGCGACCGCTCCAAAAAGGCCAAGGCCAACGGCCCGCGCACCATCGACCTGGATCTGCTGTGGATGGACGGCGAGACCCACGGGGGCAAAAAGCTGCGCCTGCCGCATCCGCTGATCGGCGAGCGCGACTTTGTGCTGGTGCCGCTCGAGGATCTGATGCACGATCCGGCGCGGTTCTTCCGCTACAACGGCGTCGAGGTCAAGGGGCCCGAGGACCGCGTGGGCCATATCGTGGGCGAATTGGGGCGCATGTAGATGATCGAGATGAATGCTGTTGCCGCCGGCACCGAGCTCGACGCGGCGCGTGACGCGGGCCGCGAGGGCGTGTCCGCGGGCTGGTGCGCGTGGAGCGCGGGCGATGCTTCGCTGACGTTTTCGCTGGTCGTTCGCCCCGACGTGAACATGCACGCCTTCCACGGTCTTCCGTTTGTGGCCGCGATGGGCATGATGGACGCGCTCGTGGGCACGACGTCGACGCCGGGCCTGGGCCTTGCCGGTAAGGTGGGTATCCAGTGGCCGAGTGACATCGTGTGCGGTGCGCCTGCGTTTGAGACGTCACTCGCGCGTGTTGCCGTGAACGGCGGTGCCGGTGCTGCGGGCATGTTTGCCGCGGTGACGGTTGATATTGAGCGTGCGGCGCTGGGTGAGCTTGGTGTGGATATGGCAGATGAGGCGCTGATCGAGGCATTGGCCGCCGCCGTGCTGGTCCGCGTGGACACCTGGGCGGTTGCCGCCAACACACCACAGGGCGCTGCCGGCCCGCTGGCTCCGGTGCTGGGCGAGTACTTTGACATGGTGCCACTGTTGGGTCGTCAGGTCGCGGCGGTGTCGCCCAACGGCTTGCCGCTTGCGGTCGGTGTGTTTGCGGGCCTGGACATCTGGGGCCGCGCGACCATCAAGACCGATGCCGGCGAGCAGGAGTTTCCGCCCGAGGCCGTACGGATTCGCGGACTGTAACGCGAGGCGCCCGCGCTCAAAGATAGCGATGACAACAAGACCCTCCTCGGCTGTGCCGGGGAGGGTCTTGTTGTCTGGGGAATGGGCTGTCAGCACCCTATTCCTCAAAACTGAAAAATTTTCGATTTTGAGGAATAGGATTGGCGGCTGGTCGCTGCGACCTGGCGTTTACTCTATCCCAGCTTCTGCATGCGGCGGTAGATTTCGCAGATGCCCTTGATGGTGAGTTGGCCGTCGACCACGTCGAAGGCATCGGTCGAATCGGCGACGATGCCGGCGAGACCGCCCGTGGCGATAACGGTGGCATCCTCGCGGCCCAGCTCGCGCTTCATGCGCGCGACCAGGCCCTCGGCCATGGCGGCAGCGCCCACCACGGCGCCGACCTTGATGCACTCTTCGGTGTCGCGACCGATGGCGTGCTCGGGCGCCTCGAGCGGAACGCTGGCGAGCTTGGCGGCTCGGGCGGCGAGCGCGTCCATCGAAATGCGGATGCCCGGCGCAATCGCTCCGCCAATGTAATAGCCGTCCACGTCGATGACGTCGATATTGGTCGCGGTGCCAAAGTCCACCACGATCGCCGGGGCGCCGTAGAAGGTCTCGGCAGCGACGGCGTTGGCGATGCGGTCGGCACCAACGGCCTGGGGGCGTGCCGCCCGCAGCTTGGTCACGGCGGCCGTCTGCGGCCCGATGACGATGGCGTCTGCCGCGATGCGGTTGGCCACGGCGTGCCACTCGCGCGAGAGCTGCGGCACCACGCCCGCAAAGGCGATCGCGTCAACCGCATCGAGCGAGAGGCCGTACATCTTAAAGAAACCCATCAGGCGCACGTGGATCTCGTCGGCGGTATAGGAGCGGTCGGTGGGCATACGCCACGACTGCACCAGCTCGTCTCCGTCAAACAGGCCCATGGCCGTCTGCGTATTTCCCATATCGATAGCGAGCAGCATGTCTACTCCCGGTGTCGGCATAAAAGGACGCGCACCATTGTATACGTGCCGTCGGGGCCGCTGAGCCGCGATTCGCTTACGGTGATATGGGCTGAGGGGTTTAAATATGAAGGAATTATGCTCTACGAGATTTTCCTTGCCGTTTACCGAACTCCCGCGTAATATTCTTTCTTGCGCACATGAGGCGCCCAGACATTGCGGGGTGGAGCAGTCTGGTAGCTCGCCGGGCTCATAACCCGGAGGTCGTAGGTTCAAATCCTGCCCCCGCGACCAAGAACTTGCAGCTCGTCGGCCTAGCCGGCGAGCTTTTTTGTTATTCCGGGACCGTGTTTTCGGTCCAATTCTCGGCCTCCCAAACAAAATCTCAATCTGTAACATCTAGACCCGATTTGGGCGGCTAGGTGTTACAGATTGAGATGTTGAGTCCCCGCCTGGACGGTTTGTCTAAATCTGTAACACGAGGGATGGATTTTGCCGAGTAACTGTTACAGATTGAGATTTTCTGCCGGGACGGTTTTGGTTTGTCTCGATCTGCTCCAATGTGCCCTGCGTCTTTATGGGTCTTGCCACGTCGTTCTTCACGTTTATGCTGCAGCAGCCGATCAACTTTGGCCACCTCTTCGCATTCTGGGCCTTTGGAATCGCGCTCGCGGTTTGCCTGGTTATGTCGGGAACGCTCGTGTGCTCGGCAATCTTTGGAAAAGAGCGCGCTATTCAGGCGCTTACGCCGCTCGATGTGCTCGGGGCGCAGCAGAACCATAAATAAGAAAAACTCGATTATCAGGGGGGCGGACGCCGTGAAGCACACCGCCCCCCCTGTACGTGTGGCGCCAGGGCCATGCGCTCGAAAGCGTTGCCCAAACGCATGGTTCATCCGCACAAAGCCCATGGTCGCTATGGGCAAACATCGGTGCGCCTGCACATGGCTTTGAGTCTGTTTTCGAGCGAAAGTATGGCTGTCGATACGCATGCAATTCGCATGAAGTCCGGGTTCGTCCAAGAGCCCTATAAAGGAGGATTCGCATGAAACAGTTAGAGACCGACGTCGTTGTCGTTGCCGCGGGTCTGAGTGGCCTTGCCGCAGCGGTCGCTGCAGCCGAGGCAGGCGCTCGCGTCATTGCCCTGGAGAAGGCCCCCATTACCGGTGGCGCCGCCAACATGGGCATGGGGCCTGCCGCCGCTGGCTCTCCGCTTCAGAAGGCTTCGATGATCGAGGTCACGCCTGGCGAGCTCTTCCGTCGCCATATGTTCTACACCCATTACCAGGTCGATGCTCGCCTGGTGCGCGACTACTACTTTAAGTCGGGCGATACCATCGCATGGCTGCAGGATATGGGCGTGGTGTTTAACTCCGTGCGTCCGGCGTTCCGCGCCCGCGAGCGCACGCGTGCCTATTCCGACGGCGAGTACACCTGGCATGTCGTGCAGCCCGAGGATGGCTCGGAGCCCGGTCCTCGCGCGGCGACCACGATGACCAAGCGCATGACCGAGCGTGCCCAGGACCTGGGTGTCGAGTTTATGTTTGAGTGCCCGGGCACCGGCCTTATCAAGGGCGAGGACGGCGCCATCTGCGGCGTGACCGCAAAGGACAAGGACGGCGAGGAGTACCAGATCTCGTGTAAGTCCGCGATTGTCGCCACGGGCGGTTTTGGCAACAACGCCAAGCTCATCAAGGAGAAGCTCGACTTTGAGTGGGGTAAAGACCTGTTCTCGTTTGCCATTCCGGGCATGGACGGCGACGGCATCAACATGTGCCACGAGGTCGGCGGCGGCCACACCCCGGTGACCATGGAGCTCATGTATCAGATCCCCGACAACATGAACCACTTCTATGTCGAGGGCGCATTCCGTCAGCCGTGCTACTGGTGCAACCGCCTGGGCGAGCGCTTTATGCCGGAGGACGAGATCTTCAACACCACCTTTGTCGGCAACGCCATCAACCATCTTCCCGGCAAGGTCGCCTATGCCATCTTTGATTCCCGTATGCTCAAGCACTGGAAGAAGGATGGTCCGGATATCGTCAGCCACGTTCATCCGCACGACCTGTACGACGGCTTTGAGGAGCAGTGGAACCGCGACCTGGAGGCCGGCTATCCAGCAATCTGCCAGGCCGATACGCTGGAGGAGCTTGCCGAGAAGGCGGGTATCGACGTGGAGGGTCTGCTCGCCAACGTCGACGAGTACAACGAGATGTGCGACAACGGCTGGGACGACATCTTTGAGAAAGAGCGCGAGTTTATGAAGCCGCTCGAGAAGGGCCCCTTCTATTGCTGCAAGCAGTACTGTGGCGCCTACGGCACCCTGGGCGGCGTGCTCATTAACCACAAGATGGAGGTCATGACCGACGACTATGAGGTCATCCCCGGCCTGTACTGCGTTGGCACCGACGCCTGCACCATCTATGGCGACTCCTATAACTACTGCATCCCGGGTAACACCATGGGCTTCTGCCTTAACTCGGGTCGCATCGCCGGCGAAAACGCCGCCGCAGCCCTCTTTGAGGATGCGGGCGACGAGGAGTGGTCGTAACACCGCAGCTGTTCGCGCCTGCAGACACCCACGCGTTGGGTGCGGGCGGGGATTTGCCCTACAAGCGAGGCGCTCGGGATCGCTTTGATCCCGGGCGCCTTTCTGGACAAGAGCGACGTTTTGAGGGGAACGAATGAAGCTAACGATTAATGGAGCCGAGGTCGAGGCACGCGAAGGGCAAAATGTCCTGGAAGCCGCGCTCGATGCCGGTATCTATATTCCGCATCTGTGTAAACATCCCGATCTTGAGGCCGTCGGCGGATGCCGTCTGTGCATGGTCGAGATCGAAGGCCAAGATGAGCCGGTGTGTGCCTGCAAGACGCAGGTTGCCGAGGGAATGGTCGTCAACACGACAGGCGAGCAGGCCGAGCGCGTGCGCAAGCTGGCAATGGAGCTTATCTTGGCCACGCATCCCGCCGATTGCACCTGTCTCTTATACACATCTC
>DXZN01000073.1 GCA_019419645.1 Collinsella sp.
GAGCACAACCTTGCCAAGGTTGGGGTCGCGGGTTCGAGCCCCGTTGTCCGCTCCAACTATCTTACGCGGTTCTAACGAACCGCGTTTTTTGTTGACGCTGCGCGAGCCCCGGGCACCCCATCTTGCCCCCTCAATCGTCGGTCGCGTACATAAAGTACGCTTCCCTCCTCTTTCGCGGCAACCTGGGGCACCCGGAGCCCGCTCGCTGTTGTGGCCGGGGGAGTGAGTCTTCCGTTCTTTTCACTAATCGATCGATTCGTCCCAGGAGGCTCGAGCCCGAGAGGGAGCGAGCGTTTTGGGGTGTGGCTGTGGCGTTGTTTGCCTCGAATGACAGCTTTGGGCGTATCATCGTGGGCATCTCGCAAAACCTCGTTGCAAGGGAGGCTCACCCCATGGCTGCAGAAAAGTCCTCTTCGCGCTCATGGATGTCCGATGCCGCGATCTATCAGATCTACCCGCGTTCGTTTAAGGATTCGACCGGTTCGGGTCTGGGCGATATCGCGGGCATTACCCAGCAGATGGACTATCTTGAGCGGCTGGGCATCGAGGCCATCTGGCTGAGCCCGTTTTACCCTTCGCCTCTTGTCGATGGCGGCTATGATGTGGCGGACTACTGCGATGTCGACCCACGTCTCGGCTCGCTTGACGACTTCGATGACATGATCGCTGCGGCTCACGCGCGCGGCATCAAGGTCATCGTCGATATCGTGCCCAACCATTCATCCAACCAGCACCCCTGGTTCAAAGCCGCTCTTGCCGCCGGCCCCGGATCGCCCGAGCGCGCCCGTTATATCTTTCGCGATGGTCGCGGCGAGCATGGCGAGCTGCCTCCCACCAATTGGAATGCCAACTTTGGCGGCCCCGCCTGGACGCGTGTTGCGGACGGTCAATGGTATCTGCACATGTTTACGCCCGAGCAGCCGGACTTTGACTGGTCATGCCCCGAGGTTCACGCGTTCTTTTGCGACGTCCTGGCGTTTTGGAGCGATCGAGGCGTCGATGGCTTTCGCATCGATGTGGCGCACGGTCTCGCCAAGGATCTCGACCGCGATGACCTCGACCGGTGGCATCTCGCCGAGGGCGATGACATGGTTGACGACGGCGCCCATCCGCTGTGGGACCGCAACGAGGTCCACGAGATCTATCGCGAGTGGCGCCGCGTGTTCGACCGCTATAATCCGCCGCGCAGCGCCGTTGCCGAGGCGTGGGTGCTGCCTGAGCGCCAGTATCTCTATGCGCGTCCCAGCGAAGTTGGCCAGACATTCAACTTTGAGTTTGCCAAGGCCACTTGGACCTATGATGACATGCACGCTGCAATCGAGGAGGGCTTGAAGGCAGCTATCGAATCCGATTCCGCCTCGACCTGGGTACTCTCCAACCACGACGTGCCGCGCGTGGCGACGCGCTATGCCCTGCCGCAAATCAAGGCGACGCGCTACCACCAGATTGCGCTCGACTGGCTCTTACGCGACGGGTCGTCTTATGACGAGGACCGTGAACTCGGCGAGCGCCGCGCGCGGGCGGCTCTTTTGCTTGAACTGGCGCTTCCGGGCTCGGCATACGTGTATCAGGGTGAGGAGCTCGGTCTTTTTGAGGTGGCTGATATCCCGTGGACTGCACTCGAAGATCCCAGTGCAACCAATACGCGCGGACCGAAGCGCGAGAAGGGGCGCGACGGCTGTCGTGTGCCCCTGCCGTGGGTAGCGGCGGACGATCCCGCGCAGGGCGGATCGTTTGGGTTTTCGCCGGCGGACGCTGATGCGGCGCCCCATCTGCCGCAGCCTGCATGGTTTTCCGATTATGCTGCCGATAGGGAAGAAACGGACCCGACATCGATGCTTGCGCTCTATCGTGACGCCCTCTGGCTGCGGCGCAAGCTGCGCGGGTGCGCCAACGATCTTGCGTGGCTCGATCTTGACGGGCGCACCGGTCTTGCGGATGGTGCCGAGGGCGCTGAGGGCGGCGTCATCGCCTATCGCCGCGATAACGGCTGGGCGTGCGTGACGAACTTCGGTGCAGCACCCGTGGAGCTGCCGGCGGGCAGGGTCCTGCTCACCTCATCAGCGCTTGCAGACGGCAGACTCGCGCAGGACAGCTCTGCCTGGATCATGCTCGGTGAGATGTAAGGGCCTCTTGCGGCGAGTTTGCGTTTGCCTGCGCCTTCCGTGGTGGCTGATGTCTTCGCGAGGTTCGCGAGGGCGTCGCAAAACTTTTCAAAAAAAGTTCTTGCATAGGATGCGGGCATCACGTAAGATTAATCCTCGTAAGCGGACATGGCTCAGTTGGTAGAGCACAACCTTGCCAAGGTTGGGGTCGCGGGTTCGAGCCCCGTTGTCCGCTCCATTTGGGCGTTTAGCTCAGGGGGAGAGCGCTTCCCTGACACGGAAGAGGTCAGAAGTTCAAATCTTCTAACGCCCACCAAATGTTCGCAGCTCAGAGGCTATGTCCTCTGGGCTGTTTTGTTTTTTGTCACCAAGCGCGCCGCCAAATAAGTCATCAAATATTGATCCAAGGTCCGTACGCGATGGTCTTTGTATCCCGTAGGGGTGCCGGCAGATTGCATGTGTCCTGGCCCATCATGACCGCAACATGTTGGTCAAGGACAATCTTTTGGATTCTTTTGGCGCGAGCAGCTTGGTTTTGGTGCTATTTGGCGGCGGCACGGTTGAGGGGGTTTCAAAACTGCTGTGCAGGTAGTTGGGTTGATAACGTTTTAGCAGTCTGCCAAGAGGCCTTCATTTATAATGCGTCTGCAAATTGACCAATTGCTTTGACCTGCTGAAACACTATATGTTGTGTTTGACCTAAAAAAAGAATACAGGATATAGATGCCTCTTTGTCGTATGATAGATGGCGGACAGAGAACGAGAACCTTATTCGCCCCATTATTTGGATGGATCTTTGAGCCCCTTGATTGGCTGCGAGGATTGTCCGCATGAGGGCCTATGGTTATCGAAAACACAGATTGCGCGACGGCGCCGCAAGACAGGGTAAGCCCTGCCGGGCATCGTTTGGCTCTGAAGCGCAATGAGGCTACGATGCGAAAGAGGCAAGAGGATGAAGATCATCAAGCGCAGCGGCACCGAGGTTACCTTTGACATCGATAAGATCGTCAATGCGATCCGCGCCGCAAACTTGGAGGTCGAGGAAGGCTCTCGCCTTACCGACCGCCAGGTGATCTATGCGGCACAAAACGTCGCCGAGGCATGTGAGAAGGCCGGCCACACCGTATCGGTCGAGGAGATCCAGGATCTGGTCGAGGACGAGATTATGCGTCTCGACTGCTACGAGGTCGCTCGCCACTACATCATCTACCGCTATGTTCAGAGCCTGAAGCGCCAAAAGAACACGACCGATGACAAGATTCTGTCGCTGATTGAGTGCAATAACGAAGAGGTCAAGCAGGAGAACTCCAACAAGAATCCGACCGTCAACTCCGTTCAGCGTGACTACATGGCCGGCGAGATCTCCAAGGATCTGACCCAGCGCGTGCTGCTGCCCCAGGAGATCGTGGATGCGCACAACGAGGGCCTGATTCACTTCCATGATTCGGATTACTTTGCCCAGCACATGCATAACTGCGACCTGGTGAACCTGGAGGACATGCTCCAGAACGGTACTGTTATCTCGGGCACGCTGATTGAGAAGCCGCATAGCTTCTCGACTGCCTGCAACATTGCGACGCAGATCATCGCCCAGGTTGCTTCCTCCCAGTACGGCGGCCAGTCGATTTCGCTGACCCATCTTGCCCCGTTCGTCGAGGTGAGCCGCCAGAAGATTCGCGGCGAGGTTGCCCGCGAGCTTGAGGAGCTCGGTGTTTCCGCTCCCGCAGAGAAGGTGCGTGAGGTCGTAGAGGACCGTCTGCGTGATGAGATCCGTCGCGGTGTCCAGACGATTCAGTATCAGGTCGTGACCCTTATGACCACCAACGGCCAGGCACCATTCGTGACGGTCTTCATGTACCTCAACGAGGCCCGCTCGGTCCAGGAGAAGCACGATCTTGCCATGATCGTGGAGGAGACGCTTCGCCAGCGCTATGAGGGCGTTAAGAACGAGGCGGGCGTGTGGATCACCCCGGCGTTCCCCAAGCTTATCTATGTGCTCGAGGACGATAACGTTTACGAGGATTCCCCGTACTTCTATCTGACTCAGCTGGCCGCCAAGTGCACCGCCAAGCGCATGGTGCCCGACTACATCTCCGAGAAGAAGATGCGCGAGCTTAAGCTTTCGAAGGGTGAGACCGCGGGCAATGGCGATTGCTACACCTGCATGGGTTGTCGCAGCTTCCTGACGCCCGACCGCTCGGGCAACGGCTTTAATAACGTTGCAAACGCGCTGAACTATGACCCGAGCAAGCCCAAGTATTACGGTCGCTTTAACCAGGGTGTTGTGACCATTAACCTGCCCGATGTCGCACTGAGCTCGCACCAGGACATGGACAAGTTCTGGAAGATCTTCGACGAGCGCCTTGAGCTGTGTCACCGCGCTCTGCTGTGCCGCCATGAGCGCCTGATGGGCACGCTTTCGGATGCCGCGCCGATTCTTTGGCAGTACGGCGCCCTGGCACGCCTTAAGAAGGGCGAGACGATCGATAAGCTGCTCGTGGGCGGCTATTCCACCATCAGCCTGGGTTACGCCGGTCTGTATGAGTGCGTCAAGTACATGACGGGCCACAGCCACACCGAGAAGGAGGGTACGCCCTTTGCCATGGCAGTTATGCAGCGTATGAACGACAAGTGCGCGGAGTGGAAGGCCGCGAGCGATATCGATTTCTCGCTGTACGGTACGCCGCTGGAGTCGACGACGTACAAGTTCGCCAAGTGCCTGCAGCGCCGTTTTGGCATTATTCCGGGCGTGACGGACAAGGGCTATATCACCAATAGCTACCATGTTCACGTGTCCGAGGAGATCGATGCCTTCGATAAGCTTAAGTTTGAGGGCATGTTCCAGCAGCTTTCGCCGGGCGGCGCCATCTCCTACGTCGAGGTTCCCAACATGCAGGACAACCTCAAGGCTGTCATCCGCGTGATGCAGTACATCTACGACAACATCATGTACGCCGAGCTCAACACCAAGAGCGACTACTGCCAGGTGTGCGGCTACGACGGTGAGATCAAGATTGTCGAGGATGACGGTAAGCTAGTGTGGGAGTGCCCCAATTGCGGCAATCGTGACCAAGAGAAGATGAACGTCGCCCGTCGTACGTGCGGCTACATCGGCACCCAGTTCTGGAACCAGGGTCGAACCGAGGAGATCCGCGACCGCGTGCTGCATCTCTAATACCGCTCCGGGGCTGAGCCGAGAGGGCCGCTTGGGCATTTGCTCGCTATTTCGGACAGTCCTGCGCAAGACGAAGGCCACATTAAGTGGCCTTCTTTGCGTGCGGAACTCATATCGAGCAAAAGCCCAAGCGGCCCTCTCGGCTCAGCCAAGTTGACGTAGCTGAGATGCAGCATGCGGTCTGCTCGCTTCTCGAAGTTCTTAGCGGAAATGAGTTGAGCTGCAATGACGATCTGCTTGCAATGGCGGTTGAGCTGCAGCTGAGTATTTATTGGACCGCGAACCCTATACTCAATGTTCGCTTCGTTCATTGAGTTACCCTTTGCATGAGGCCGGGACATATCGTCCCGCCCGCAGTTTCGCAGGCCGAAGGCCGAGAATGTTTGAGGACGGGATGATATGTCCCGGCCTCCCGGGAGAGTTACCTATGAACTACGCGAACATTAAGTATTTCGATATTGCTGATGGGGAAGGCGTCCGTACTTCTCTGTTTGTGAGTGGGTGCCGTCGTGGGTGCAAGAACTGCTTTAACTCTGTTGCGTGGGACTTTGCTGCGGGTGAGCCGTTCGATCGCGCCGTCGAGGACAAGATTATCGAGAGTCTCGACCATCCCTTTATCGATGGCCTGACGATTCTGGGCGGGGAGCCTATGGAACCCGAGAACCAGGTGGGGCTCGTTGACTTTGTCGAACGCGTGCGTGCGGCCTATCCTGTGGAGTCGGGGAAGACCATTTGGTGCTTTACCGGCGACGTGCTCGAGGAGCTTGTGCCGGGCGGCCGTCATCATACCGAGGTGACGGACCGTATCCTTGCCTGCCTCGACATGTTGGTGGATGGTCCGTTCGTTCAAGACCTGTACGATATCTCGTTGCGTTTTAGGGGCTCGAGTAATCAGCGCGTGATCGACATGAACGCCACGCGCGCTCGTGCTGCGCGTGAGGGCGTTGCGCTTTGCGATGCTGTGGAGCTTTGGCGAGACGATCCGGTCTATTCGACCCATACTATGTAGCTGGCAGAGGCTGCGTGCCGGCGTGGTACCATAGCGCGAACGCGAAATCGAAAAAAGTGAGGCCCAGATGGTCGATCAGGAAAAAGTCGAGACTGCCATTAAGCTGCTGCTTGAAGGTATAGGCGAGGACCCAACTCGTGAGGGCCTGCTGGAGACGCCGGCACGCGTCGCCCGTATGTATGGCGAGATTGCCGGCGGTATGGACCAGAGTGCCGAGGAACACCTGTCCAAAACTTTTGCCGTCGCTTCGAACGATTTGGTTATCGAGCGCGACATTACGTTTTACTCGCTGTGCGAGCACCATCTGCTGCCGTTTTATGGCAAGGCTGCGATCGGTTATATCCCTAACGGTCGCGTGGCGGGTCTGTCTAAGCTTGCTCGCACGGTTGAGGTCTATGCCCGTCGTCTGCAGCTGCAGGAGCAGTTGTGTGCACAGGTTGCCGATGCCCTCATGGAATATCTAGCTCCCCAAGGGGCGATTGTGCTGATGGAAGCCGAGCATATGTGCATGACCATGCGCGGCGTGCAAAAGCCCGGCACCAAGACCGTGACGCTCGCTCGCCGCGGCGTCTTTGAGACCGATCCCGCGCTCGAGGAGCGGTTCTTTAGGATGTTGGGCCGTTAGCATGGGGGCCGTCAACGACTTTACATCGAAGACCGATGAGGGGACGCCGCGTCGCGGCTTTATGGCTTCGGGCCTGACTCCCTTTGGCGCCATGCCTCGCATTGATTACATTTGTGCCAACGGGCTGTTCCGGCGGCATCTGGGCAATATTGCACAGTTGGAATCGGGGCGCATCTTTTGCCGCCACGGTATTGACCATCTGCTTGATGTCGCGCGCATTATGTGGATTAAGAATCTCGAGGAACAGCTCGAATTTGACCGCGAGGTCATCTACGCTACGGCACTTCTTCACGATATCGGCAAAGATGAACAGTATGAATCGGGTATATCCCATGATGTTGCAAGCGAGCGCGTCGCTGATGCGATTCTCGGCGGCATGCCCGATGACGTGGCGTTTGAGCCGGCCGATGCCGCAGCTATTAAGACGGCCATTCTGGGCCATCGAAAGCTGCGCGTGAACAGCCAGCCGCTCGAGCGTCTGCTTTATGCAGCCGACAAAGCGTCGCGCGCCTGCTTTGCATGCCCCGCGCGCAATGCTTGCAACTGGAGCGATGATAAAAAGAACCTGTCGATTCGCGTGTAGTTAGTTTGCGCGGTCGGGGTTCTAAACGAAGGAGACGATCGCGATGAGTAACAAGAAACTGCCCGAGAATGCAACTAAGACTGAAGGCGCCGAACTCGCCCGCCGTGGAAGGGGCGAAATATCCACTGCAACGGCGGTGCCCCACGTGAGCTATGACGATCTGCGCCATGCCGATCGCATTACTATCGACGGTCTCGAGGTCTTTGCCAACCACGGCGTGTATCCCGAAGAGAACGCGCTGGGCCAGAAGTTCATCGTGTCCCTGGTGCTCTATGCCGACCTGCGTGCAGCGGGGGAGCACGATAACCTGGACGCCTCGATTGACTACGGCTCGGTGTGCCACGATGTCGACGGCTATCTGCGCGAGCACACGTTTAAGCTCATTGAGGCTGCGGCCGAAGGTGTGGCCCAGATGCTGCTACGTCGCTACTCCTTGCTACTCGGTGTGCGCGTTAAGCTCGATAAGCCGTGGGCGCCCGTCGGTCTGCCCTTGGCAAGCTGCGGTGTCGAGATCGAGCGCGTGCGCTAGTCGACTCTAAAGCTCGTCGGTGGGCGGCTTTTTGAGCCGCTGCGACAGAGCTCTATTGTTGGGGCAGTACGTGTCGAGCAAGTCGTGGAATCGCTGATTGTGGCTCGGCTCGAGCAAATGGACGAGCTCGTGGGCGACAACCATGTCGAGGCATTCGACGGGGTAGGCGGCGAGCTCGCGCCCGATGCGAATGGCGCCGGATTTGGGCGTGCATGAGCCCCAACGCGTTTTCATGCTGCGTACGGA
>DXZN01000074.1 GCA_019419645.1 Collinsella sp.
ACAATGCGGCTTGCAAGTGCCTGGGCGCCCGCCTCATTTTCGACATGGTCGATGACAACCTCGCCGCCGGTAAAGCCCTCGGCCTCCATGGTGTCGACAATCTTGCCAAGCATCTTCTTTTCGCCACGGGTGTGACCGACGAGCTTAATCTCCCCCGCCTCGCTTGCCGTGCCTAAAACTCGAATGTTGAGTTTATTGGCAATAACGCCGGCCGCCTTGGGGATACGTCCGGCCTTCGCAAGGTTTTCGTAATTGCACAGGCTAAATAGGATCTTGCTGTTCTGTTCCAGCTCTTCAAAATAGCCGCAGGCTTCCTCAAATGAAACGTCTGGATTGCTTGCGAGATAGCGGTCGAACAGCAAAAAGATCAGGTCCATTTTGCCGCCGGCTGCGCGTGAATTGACCAGATGAATCTTTCGGTTCGGATCCTCGGCAAGAACCAAATCGCGTGCCGTGGCGGCGGCATTGTAGCTTCCCGAGACGCCCTCGGAGATAGGCATGCAAATTGTCTTGTCGGCAAGCCTAAAGAGTTCGGTCCACTCGCCTACGCTCGGACAGGCGCTCGAAGAAGCGCTCGACTCCGCCTGCACGGCGCAATTGAGTTCGCGAACATCGAGCGTGAGGTCATCGACGAACTCGCGCTCCCCCACTCGAATTTTAAGGGGTGCATATGCAAAGGTGGTATGGGGCGCGGTCGGTTGCCAATCACGGAGGTTGCAGCTCGAATCGGAGATAAGTGCCCAGCTCATAGAGGGTCCTTTCTAGATGTTTCTAATTTATTATAGCCATCTTGCTTACCTTTGAAACGTGCATCTAGTATTGAAAACTAGCTCATTGGGATCATGTATGGAGCACGGTCACAAATAAATGAACCTCGCAGCCCAAAGGCCACGAGGTTCACATTCGTTTGCTATACAGAGTGACTTAGTAGCGCACGAAAATATAGTTGTTGTTCATGCCGGCTGCGACGGAGCTGATGATGACGCCCGTCTTGTAGTCGGAAGCATGGATCATCTGACCATTACCGATATAGATGCCAGTATGGTAGGAGTTAACCACGACATCGCCGGGTTGCGGGTCGGACACGCGGGTCCAACCCATGAAGGTGCCGGTGGTGCCCAGACGGCAGTAGCGACCCGTGAGACAGTAGCTTACAAAACCGGAGCAGTCAAAGCTGTCCGGTCCAATGCCGCCCCAGGAATAAGCGCAACCAAGCTTGCTGTAGGCGCGCGAAACAACGGAACCACCGTCAACAGACTGGCTCGGCGCAGAAGGGGCCGGAGCCGGAGCGGGCGTCGAGGGCTGCGGCGTAGGAGCAGGAGCGGGAGCGGGCGCAGGTGTGTTGCCGCCGTTGTTAGTTGTGCCGCCGCCATTGTTGGTGTTCTCGGTCGTACCGGCGGTATCGTTGCTTACCGTGGCCTTTTCGGCTGTGCTGGCATTTATGCCGGCCTGCAGAGCCGCATTGGCCTCGGCCTCGGCGGCAAGCTCGGCCTGCAGCTGAGAATCTAGGGAGTTCACGATGCTCTGGGCTTCTGCCTGCTGGGCGTTGAGCTCGTCGACTTTCTTTTGCGTGGCGGCGACGTTCTTCTCCTGCTCGGCCTGCTTATCGGTGAGCTGCTGCTTAAGGTCCTTGACATCCTGAATGGTCTGGGCCTGCTTGTCGGAAACCTTGCCGTAATAGAACAGACGATTGAGCATGTCGCCCAGATCGTCGACGCCCGTCAGAACCTGAAGGAGACTCAGACCGCCGGTCTTGTACTCACCGGCAACGTAGCTCGAAAGCTTTGCCTGGCCCTCGGCAATCTCTTGCTGCTTTTGCGTGATCTCGCCTGCAGTCTGATCAAGCTCCTGCGTCTGTGCGGAGAGTTCTTCATGAATTTGCTGGGTCTGCGTGCCGATCTGCTCGAGTTTGGTACGAGCAGCGGCAAGGTCGGATGCGGTATCGGCATAGGCCGGAGCCGCGAGGCCCAGGCCCAAAACACAAGCGAGGGTTGCCGTAGCAGCGCAGCGTGCCATGTTTTTGTGCGTATTTGCTGTGCGCATGGAGCTTCCTTTCCGGTATCTAAGGGTAGCGGCTAGTTCACCGTTACCAGGCTAAAGAGCTCGACGTCCTCGTTGGAAGGCGTGAGCTTCTTGCGCGGGTTGAGAAACGCAAGCTCGAGGATACAACCGTAACCCACAAGCTTTGCGCCCATATCTCGCACCAGTTTACCTGTTGCCTCGACGGTTCCGCCCGTCGCGACCAAGTCGTCCAGAATCAACACGGTATCTTTAGAGGTAATGGCATCGGCGTGGATCTCGATAGAGTCGGTGCCATATTCGAGATCGTAGCTCTCGCTCACCGTCTTGCGAGGCAGCTTGCCCGGCTTGCGTGCGGGCACAAAGCCAGCGCCCAGGGCGACGGCCACGGGCACGCCGACCATAAAGCCGCGAGCCTCGGGACCCACGACCTTGGTGATGCCCATGCCGGCAAAATGCTCGGCCAGGGCATCCACCATGGCCTTCAGGGCCTCGGGATTGCCAAAGAGCGGCGTGATGTCCTTAAAGACGACTCCGGGCTCGGGATAGTCGGGGATGTCGACGATGTGAGATTCGAAGTCGTACATGGCATGACCTTTCAGGGGAGGCTGGTTTGTAGCAGCGTCTATTTGGCCGCGCTGGCGGTGCCGGCGCGTGAGGGGGTGACAACCTTGAGCGGCTGCACGAGGGATTCCTCACGCACGGGGACCGCGGAGGTAGATGCCTCTTCGCTTTTGGCCTTGGTTGACTCGGAGCGTGCGATCTCCTCGTCGAGGGCATCGATATCGGCATCCTCCACCACGGCGTTGAGTGACTCAAATACACGGTTCTTGAGCAGAGCGGTATGGACGCCCTCGGTGAGGTCATGCAGCTTCTTAAATGCACGCTCGAGCTTGGCATCGCGCTCGTCGTCGGAAGTATCCATACCGAGCATGCTTACGAGCACCTGCTCAAACATCGAGGACTCGCGGTTTGCGGACGATACGTACTGGCGCAGGTTGCGGGGCTCGATATGGAAGCGTGACAGCTCGGAACAGTAGCGGATGATTGGAAAATCGCGACCATCGACGAGCGCACGATTCTGCGGACTCTTGATGATGCGAATGAGGTCGTTCTCGGCGAGCGAGCGGATAAACGAAATCTCGACGCCCAGCATATCGGGAATGGTCTCAATGGGATGCAGCTTTTGCTTAGTCTCCTTGGGCTCCGTCTTGAGCGGAACATCGGACAGCAAGCCCACCTCGTAAGCGAGCGTTGACAGGTCCGTGGCGTTTTCCAAGCGCTGCTTAATCACGTTGAGCGGCATGTAGCGGGTCTTCTGCAAATGCAGGATGACCTCCAGGCGATCAACGTCCTCCTTAGAGTACTGACGGTATCCCTTAGGCGTACGATGAGGGGTAATGAGCCCCTCATCTTCTAGAAATCTAATTTTTGAGTTCGAAAGATCGGGGTATGCGCCTCGAAGTAGGTTGACGACTTGGCCGATACTCAGATAGTTGCGTTCGGCCATGCCCTACTCACCGGTTTCGATGCGCTCCGGCGTGCTCTCGTGGTAGATGAGCGTAAACGTACCGATCTGGACGGAAGAACCGTCGTGCAGCGGGGCTGCATTGACGATGGCGCCGTCGACCCAGGTGCCATTGAGCGAGCCCAAGTCCTCGATGCGAGCGCCGAGGCCCTCGCGGATAATGCGCGCGTGGCTGCGCGATACGGTCATGTCATTAAGGAAGATGCCATTCGCGGGATCGCGGCCGATGGTGGTCACGTCGTCCTCGAGCTCAAAGGCGGCACCAGTCTGCGGACCCTTGACGATGGACAGAACGGGGGCGGTGATGCGCACGTTGGCCATGAGGTCGGGAACGGTGACGTCGCTTGAAGGCACGCGGAATACGCAGGTAGCGTCAGCAGTCTTATCATTCTGAGGCATATTGTTAACCATGTTGTCCATGACAACCCCTAACTTATCGCGGACGTGCCGCAAATAATGAACCGTACGTAATCATACCCCAACGAATCAGTCTTCGATTTCGGGGTTAAGAAAGTCGATGTCCTCGTCCTCGGGATGCGCGAGAGCCTGTTTAATGGCCACTCCGCCCTTAATGGAGTAGATGACAGCGGTGAGCATGGAGAAGATCACACCGCCATACACAAAGAAGATGCCGAGGGGCACCGAGCTTCCGTTGAGACCCGGGAAGGCCGTGAGGGTTGAAGGTAAAAGGTGCAGGCCGTCAACAACGGGGAACCCGAGCAGCATGAGCGAGAAGCCGGTCATGAGCAGCGCGGTGGCAATCTTTCCGGGAAAGACGACATCGATGGGGCGTCGGTGATAATGACGCACGATAAGCGTGCCGATGCCCAGATAGATGTCGCGGCCAATAATGAGCACGCAGACCCAGATGGGCAGCTCTCCGCGGACTACCAGTCCCAAGACGCCGGTGAACAGCAGCGCACGGTCGCAAATGGGATCCATGACCTTGCCGAGCCACGAGACCGTCTTAGTCATGCGGGCGATTTGACCGTCCATCCAGTCGGTGGAGGCGGCAACGGCGTAGATAACGATGGCGATGACGCGGTTGTTGTCCGTCACAAACAGGTACAGAAATACCAAGGTGAGGATCAGGCGCGTAAAGGTTATGAAATTGGAGATCGTAAAGATCTTATTCGACGGGTAATCGGAAGTGCCGATAAGCTCCTTTTTGATCTTCTTTTTGATGCCCACAGGACTCCCCCGCTGGTTAACGACAAAACTTTCGCTACTATACCCGTTCCGGCGATGTCTATCCAGCGTAAGCATAGAGAGTCCAGACATGAGGAAGGCGCTTTTGGGCGGCGGTGGATTTCACATTCGTGTACATCAGCCTCCAAACATGCCGAAAAATGTCGGTTTTGGAGGGTGATGTACACGTTTTGATTCGGTGATTACATCGATCGGGAAAGTTGTTGCCTTAAGCAAATTAATCATGATGTCCGGGTCGAGAAGGGTTGGCGCCAAAAGAACCCAACGGCCGTTATGGCTTCGTTAGAAACGCGCCCCACCATGGATGGTGAACCCGAAAGGTAAGGCGCGCGGGCACGGTGACTCGGCCCGCGCTCCCGGAAGAGAAAGGATAAACCCATGGGTTACATGCTCGAGACGCGTGGGCTCACCAAGCGCTTCGGCCGCGGCGACCAGGCGCAGGACGCCGTGGCCGATGTGAGCCTTCATATCCGCGAGGGCGAGGTGTACGGGCTGCTCGGTCCCAACGGCGCCGGCAAGTCGACAACGCTCAAGATGATCTGCGGGATGCTGCGGCCGACGGCCGGGGAGATCCTCTTTGCCGGGCACGCCTGGCGCCGCGAGGACCTCTACGCAATCGGCAGCCTCATCGAGGAGGCGCCGCTCTACCCCAACCTCACCGCGCGCGAGAACCTGCGCGTGCGCACCACGCTGCTGGGCCTTCCCGAGAGCCGCATAGATGAGGTGCTCGCCGCCGTGGACCTCGCGGACACCGGGAAGAAGCGCGCCGGGCGCTTCTCGATGGGCATGCGGCAGCGCCTGGGGCTCGCACTGGCGCTGATCGCCCGGCCACGCCTGCTCGTGCTCGACGAGCCCACCAACGGCCTCGACCCCATCGGCATCGAGGAGCTGCGCGACCAGATCCGCGGCTTCGCGGCGGCGGGTACGACGGTGATCGTCTCGAGCCACATCCTCTCCGAGGTGCAGCAGATGGCGGACACCATCGGCATCATCTGCGGGGGGCGCCTCGCCTACGAGGATGCGCTTCGTCCCGGGCAGGACCTCGAGGAACTCTTCATGAGCTTCTGCCGGGAAGGGCGACGAGCGCGCGGGGAGGTGGCGGCATGACGGGCGAGAAAGGCGGCCTGCTCGCGGCCCTGCGCGCCGAGGCCCTGAAGTCGCGCCACGCGGCACCGGTTCGCCTGGCCGTGCTCATGGCGCTGCCGATGCCGCTGCTCGGCGCGATGCCCTACCGGGGCGTGCAGAGCTTCAGCGCGTGGAACTACTGGTACGCGCTCTTCCTGCCCGTGTGTCTATCGCTCGTGGTGGCGTGCGTCGCGCGGGCTGATGCTCGCACGCGGATGCGGGGGCTTCTGGGCCTGGGCTTCCCGCTCGGGCGCGCCTGGTGGGCCAAGGCGCTCTGGTGCCTCGCGCTCTGCACGCTCTCGAACCTCGTGGTCTTCGGCATCTACCTCGCGGGATCGGCGTTCTCCTCGCAGGGCCTCACGGCCGCGGGCACGCTCACGATGCTCCTTTGCGCGCTCGTCAACACGGTGACCGCAGCGTGGATGATCCCCGCAGGGCTCTTCCTCACGGCGCGGCTCGGCATGCTCGCGGGCATCTTCTGCCCGCTCGCCGCGCAACTCGTAGGTGGGTTCGCCTGGTCGTTGGTGCCGCTGCCGCAGCTCTTTCCGCCGTCGGCGAACATGGTCATCCCCACGAGCTTCATCCCCGTGCTGCCGAGCGGCGAGCCACTCGCGGCGGACATGGCGCTCGGCGGGGCGCTCGCGTCGGACGGCATGCTCACGCTGGCGGGCCTTGCGGTCTGCGCGCTCGCGTTCGCCGCGCTCACGGCGGCGGGCGCGGCCTGGTTCGCGCGCTCCGAGGAGAGGTGATGGCCATGACACGACTCTCCGACCCGACGCCGCGCATGACTCTCCCGCGGACCCTGCTCTCCGAGGCCCTGCGCCTGGCGCGCTCCCCGCTCTCGGCGGTGCACCTCGCCTGCGGCCTGGCAGCCGGTCTTGCCTGCGGCGAGTACTTCTCCGCAACCCGATGGGACCCGGCGCTGGGCGCGGACGCCTACGCCCAGTTCCTCGGCGCCCTCATGCCGCTCATGTCCGCCATCGTCTGCGGGCTCGCCGTGGACGAGGAGCGCGCTGCCGGGCGCCTCGCCAACCTCACGGCGGTCCCCTCGCGCGGGCGCGCCGTCGCGGCGAAGCTGCTCGCCCTTGCGGCGCTCGGCGCGGGCGCGCTGGCCGTGGCGCTCGGCGTGTTCGGGGCCGTGCTCGCCGTCGCCGGGCGCCTGCCGCTCGGGCCCGCTCCGCTTGCGGCCGCCTGGGCGGGCATCGTGCTGGGCAGCTTGCCCCTCTACGCGCTGGGGCTCGGCGTGGCCCTGCGCCTCGGCCGCAACGCCGTCATCGGCGCCGGCGCGGCGGGGATGCTCCTCGCGTTCTTCTCAGTGGGCGGACTTGCGCACGGTCTCATGACCGGCGAGCTCACCGGTGCCCTGGCGACGCCCCTGAGCTGGGTGCCGCTCGCCTGGCCCGCGCGCCTGGGGTCGCTCGGGGTGGAGGCCTTCATCGACGCCGCACGCGCGGCGGGCCCACTCCTCACGGCTGCGCTCGCTGGCCTCGTGCTCACCCTGGCAGCCGACGCCGTCCTTCTCGCCTGGTTCTGCCGCTTCGAGGACGGGAGGGCAGATGCGTAGGAGGCCGCTCGCCGCCATGCTCGTCCTCCTCTCCGCAGCGCTCGTCCTGGGCGGGAATGCCCTGCTCGACGCTGCGGACGACAGGGGCAATGTCCAAGAGCTCCAGCTCATCTTCTTCGGGCGGGAGTCGGACGGCGAGGGCTGGCTCGAGATCGAGGCGCGCGGCGGCTCGGGCGTGCGCTACCACGCGTGCGACGCGGCCGAGGCGCCCGCGGCTGCGCGCAGGGCTCTGGACCGCTGAGTGCGGCGCTAGTACAATTCCGACGAGAGTTTCAGGAGGTCGAACATGGCGAGGATACTGGCAGTGGATGATGAACGGGCGATCCTCGACGCGCTCGCGCGCGTCCTCGGCCGCGACGGCCATGAGGTCGTCAGGGCGGCCGACCCGACGACAGTCCCGGGGATGGACCTCTCGCGCTTCGACCTCGTGCTCTGCGACGTCATGATGCCGGGGCTCGACGGCTTCGAGCTCGTGCGGCAGATCCGTCCGGACTTCGACGGGCCCATCGTCTTCCTGACCGCTCGCGTGGCCGAGGAGGATGCCGTGGCCGCCTACGGCCTGGGCGCCGACGACTACGTCCGCAAGCCCTTCGGGGCCGCGGAGCTGCGCGCCAAGGTCGCGGCCCATCTACGCCGTGAGCGCCGGCCGCGCTCGCACGCCCTTTCCTTCGGAGAGGTGCGGATCGACCTCGGGGCGCGCGGCCTCGCCGTGGGCGGCGAGGCCGTGCCGCTCACGCCCACCGAGTACGCCATCTGCGAGTAC
>DXZN01000075.1 GCA_019419645.1 Collinsella sp.
CCCTTCAGTAGCTCAGCCATGGCTATCCCCTCTTCCTTGCGGCGTCGGCGGCGCGGCGCGCCAGCGCATCGGCGCGCGGCAACCACATGTCGAGCAACTCATCACACGCCGTCTCGAGCTCCTCAGCACGAGCGCGATCCTTCATAGACGTGGTGTTCGCAAAGAGCGTCAAGCTCGCGCCCTGCATAGCAGAACGGCAGAACACGGCGCCGCACGCCACATCGGACAGCAGCTGACGCGAACCCTTGTCGGCCATGTCCTCGAGCAGCGCCAGTGCACGCCCGCAGGCATCCATAATGCGATACGGCGGCATAGCGGCCACATGCAGCGCATCCTGAATCGCGGTCGCTCGAGCCGGATCGTCACGCGGAATACCGTACGCCGCGGACACCTGCCCATAGGCACGAACGTCCTCGGCAACCAACTCGACAAGCTCCTGGGCCAGCTCATCAGCCTGGGCAAACGCGCGCGTCAGGTCATCCGCGCGATCGGCAAGCGTGGGGTTGGTCGCGCCGTAGCGCGCGACCATCCCGCACAGCGAGGCGCCCAGCGCACCCACAAAGGCGCTCGCGCTGCCGCCGCCGGGCACCGGCTCGCGCGCGGCAAGCGCCTCGGCAAACCCGCGGCAGGTCTTGTCCATCATCTCTTGGCTCATACACATGCACCTTCAAGTCATATACATCGGTCGAGCGGCAACCGCCGACCGACCGCATCGATCACATAATGGTGCTAAGTCTAGCCCATAAGCACATGGGCGTCAGCGCACCTGGCCATCGCGGATTTCTATGGCACACGATAGGCGGCAGCGACACAAACATGGGACACATGGCCCACGTTTCGAGACTCCCGGGCAGCGGCAACTAGGGCATACATATAGGTAAGGAGCCCCATGTTGGGGCAACGCTCATCACGGCACCGGACGACGAATGGAGGAATCACCGCACAGCAAACAAAGTCATCATGTGCACGCGCAACCGCCGCCCCAGCGATCCGCGGCACACGATGCCCCTGGCAGACAAGGAGGACGCCACCATGAAGAAAAAGACCCTATCGATCCTTTCCCTTTGCATCGCCCTCTTTGCCGCGTTTGCCCTTGTCGGCTGCGGCGGGAGCGCATCGGGCGGCAGCAGCGCCTCCAAGAGCGAGAGCAAGGAAAAGACCCCCGTCGCCAAGAAGACCGACTTTATCTGGTTTAAGGTCGAGATGCCCGAGGGCGTCGGCGTAAGCGACTCTGCCGGCAAGAATGCCGACAGGGTCCAGCTCACCTTCCCCGAAGACGAGAACGCCTCGGCCGATCGCTTTATCCCCGTTTGGAAAAAAGCGCTGACGGCCGAGGAATCCCACGCCGACCAGGCGGAAAAGAAGGGGGATACGTTCCAGTGGAAGGATGGCGGGTCCGTCGAGTATAACGGCAGGACGTGGCTCGTCGGAACATACGAGGACAACAGTGGCATCTCAACCATGCTTTTTACCGATGTTGAGCCGGGAAGCGTCTACGTCCTCATCTCGAACTTCGACCAGCACAAGAAAGAAGCCGAGGCGCTCCTCAACTCCATCGAGTTCCCCGATGACATGGAAGAGGCAGTTTCCGAGGCACGCGAAGTCAAGATTTCGAGCATCGAGATCAAGTAACGGGACACCCGCACGCGCTTACGCGCACCCGCGCACATGCGCCCCATTAAAACAACGGGCACCCAACCCGGGGAGGGCCGACAGTATCGGCCCTCCCCTCTTTTACACCCGCGCATATTGCCACTTAACGGCGCAAATCCGGCCCTCAGAATGGGACACATGGCCCACCCTAGCGAGCCGTCCACGCGTACAGTAAAGGCAGGTAATCCATGGGCGGTTACAGATTGAGGAGGACACGACCATGAAAAAGAAGGCCTTAGCGATTCTCACCCTCTGCATCAGCCTCTTTGCCGCGGTTGCCCTGGTGGGTTGTGGCGGAAGCGGTGGCGCTACCGGCAGCAGCGGTGGCGGCGGCGCGGAAAAGCCAACCGTGGATATGAGGACCGACTTCATTTGGTTTAAGGTCGAGGTCCCCGAGGGCGTCGAGATTACCGACGTTGCCGGCGACACGGCCGACAGGGCCCAGTTTAAGTTCACCAAGAGCGAGCACGCCAGCGACCGCTTCATCCCCGTCTTCGACCCTGACAAGAACGCCGACGAGCTGTTTGACTACGAGGCCAAGTGGAAGACCGACTTTGAGTGGACCGAGAATGATCCCGTTAAGTACAACGGCAAGACCTGGCGCAACGCTTCCTACACGCACACGGGCGGCGTGACGACCGAGTACTTCACCGACGTTGACGGCGGCAGCGTGTACGTGCGCATCGACAATGTCGAAGAGCACAAGGACGCCGTCGAGACCATGATGAAGTCCCTGGAGTTTGCCGATGATATCGCCAAGGCCAAGACCGAGGCCATGGACGTCAAGCTCGACGATATCGAGATCAAGCGCTAAGCGACTCGCGAGCGCAACGGAAAACACGAGTGCAGCGCTAACAAGCGGCGGCGCCCCAGCGCTTCGTACCCAGGGAGGGCCGGTAAACCGACCCTCCCTTTCTTATGCCGGTAGCCGACGAACGCGAGGATGCCGGACGCCGGAACCGCCCCAAATGTGGCAACAGTACGAAAACGACAAACACCCCAACACGTCCGCCCACCGATTTATTGCGCCGAGCAGACAATTAAACCAGCATCTTTAAACATCTGGTCAGTATAGTGACCAAAACTATCGCATAACCGCACTCTGCGAATGGAGAAGTTATGACCGAACACCATGCCATCAGCCGCCGAGCGTTTACGCTGGGCCTAGGGCTTGCGGCGTTGTCACCACTTGCAAGCCTGCCCGAAACCGCAGCGCCGGGCATTCCCCTGCGAGCGGCATTTGCAGACAACACACCCGCACCGTCGGACAGCCTCGACAATTTCGTCATTCGCCTTCGCCCCGCGGGCTATTTTCGCACCGCGAGCGTCAACCAAGACGGCAACGTTCGCGGCAACGTCTGCCACCTGTTTAACGACGGCACGTCCAGCAAGCTCATCCTTGAGAACGTAACGACCAAGAATGACGATACAAACTGGTATGCTATCCGCACCTTGCTCAATTTCGAAGAGCATAAAAAGACGGGCTACAGCATTTGGTCGGTCGACGACGACTCGGACAAAGATGGAAAGGTCATCCACGTATGGGGCGGCGAGTATGACAACAAGCCCAGCCGTGCTTTTGCGTTCGAGCGTCAATCAAACGGAACCTATATCATCCGAGACCGCACGGTCGAGAAAGAAACCGAGAAAAAAGACATTAAGTACCTGGCAATAGAATCGAACGGCAAAGACCGGGACAACAATAAGATCTGCCATAAGAGTAAGAGCATTCCGTGGGAGCTCGAACTTATCGGTTACGACATGGGCAAGATCAATACCACAGTTAGAAGTATCGACTGGACCACGTATAGCAGCTACGTCGACGGACCATGCTGGATGAAATACGTCGACGACAACAAGTACCTCGACGAGCTGAGTATCCCGGGCACGCATGATTCGGGCACCTGCAGCGTGGACAACGACACCGAGCCCCAATCCTCACAAGCAAAGTGCCAGCAGGATTACATCCCCACGCAGTTGCTCGAAGGCATTCGCTATTTTGATATCCGACTCGGAAGGAACGACGAGAACGGCGACCCCGGTATCGACCATGGAAGATGCTACCTGCTCAAAAAAGACGGGGGCTTTATGCATCTCTCCAATGTCATCGACTACTTCAAAACATTTTTGAACGAAAACCCATCAGAAGCGCTCATCATGCTTGCGTCACGAGGCAACGACGAGGCTACCGACGAAAGCGTTACGACGGCTTTCGCCAAGGTTATGCACGATAATCCCGATCTGTTCTACACGTCGAGCCGAATCCCCACACTGAACGAGGTGTGCGGAAAGATCGTCCTGCTGCGTCGATTTGTACTCGCCGGCAACAGCGTAAGCAGCCACACGTGGGGCCTCGATCTCACCCAATGGGACGACAAAATCAAGGCGCATTCCGGGCAGTCGATGTGCCTCGTCCAAGACGCGCGAGGCTTTGAGACTACGGGCAATGCGGGCGACAAAGAGCCCTATTGCACCAAGGTATACGCCCAGGACCATTTTGAATGCACCGGAACCGACAAGATTAGCTGGGTCGATATGGCGCTGCGAGAGACGACCAATCTCACGCGCAACAAGGTGGACGTCGAGGACAATGATGGCGCCAAGGTGCAAGTCCTGGAACGCTGCTGGTCTATCAACTACACCAGTTGCACGAATTACAAACAAGGAAGCAATCCTTTTACCGCGGCGCGAGTGGTCAACGAGCATCTGTACAAGAGCCAGTACATCAATCCCAGCGGCAGCGATAAAACAAAGTCAGATTGCCTCAAGCACGTTGGCATTATCGTGTCCGACTTTGTCGATTCGGCACTGGCCCGGAGCATCTACCAACGCAATTACGACGCGAAGCACAAGCCAACAGTTTCATGCTGCCTCCCGGACCGCATGCACATGACGTATGGAGACTCGCTGAGCGATGCCTCGCTCCAAGATGGCAAGACCGTTGGCGAGGGCCATTTCCGCCTTGTCGACAGCAGCAACGTACTCAACGTGGCCGCTTCTGGCAGCGCGTTTGCCATCGAATACGTGGATGTCGACGCCCTGGGCAACGAGACCGTTACGGAGCTGCGGGGCTCCGTGCCCATCGATATCAATCCACGCGCGCTGACGCCCCATTTTGAGGGACTCGAAGGCCTTAAGGCCGGCGAAGACGTGCGCGCCAAGATTGCGGCATCACTCGAGGGCAAGCTCGAAACCGATGCCTGCACGGCCCAGCTCGAGTTTGTGCACGACGCGAACGGCGCTCCGGGAACGACGATGGCCGAGGGCGAGGCATTTGCCGCGGGGACGTATTGGGTGCGTGCGAAAGGCCTGTTGGGCGACGCGGCACAGAACTACATGCTCGCCAGCGATGGAGCCGCAAGCTTCACCGTAGCGGCCTCGGGCAGTGCAGGCGGCACCGGCAGCGGCACGGGTTCCAACGCAGACGGCGCCGACAAGAACGGCGGCGGCAACAAGAGCAAGGGCTCGGGCGGAAAACTCGCCGACACGGGCGACGGCTCTGGCATCGCCGCCGGGCTCGCCGCTGCCGCCGTGGCGACAACGGTCGCCGGCGCGGCGATGCTTGCCAATGCCCGCAACAATACCGAGGACGTTAACGAATAGGCAAGCCAGTCTTTTGGACGCATTAACTCAATCGGGGCGCAGAATACCGTTCTGCGCCCCGATTTTTACCTTAGCCCGAACGCCGTTATCGGCTACATCACCATGTTCAGCGCATTCACGAACTCCTGAGCTTGGGAGCGGCTGCTCAGACTAAAGACACAGGCAGTCAACAGCCTGTTACGTAGGAAAACGTCGCGGCCTTTGATCCTGCTGACCCCGTGATGTCCTTAAGGTAGACAATCTCGGTGTGCTTGCCGCCAAAAGTGCCCTTCTTGAGTACCTCAATGCGGTTAGGGTAGATCTTGACGTCTTTAAACCTACCCGAACCTTTGTCCTGGAACAACAAGGTGCTGTTGTCCATGCGTGTCACTCCCATGGGGTTCGCTAAAACTGCCTCTATGGTCACATTTTAGTCACTTCGGGAATCCTGCACGAAGGCGCTAGGCGACATTGAAATTCGAGTCCGCGCGAGGCTTTAAGATAGACATGATCAGCCGCATCGATGCGACTGGCAATGCTTCTAGGAGTACGCCTCGTATTATTCGCCATTAGAGGAGGTCTTACATGGTTTACGTATGGGAATTCGAGTTCTTTGATTCGGACGGCGTTGTCGACGCTGTGCCATGTGGCTCGCTGGGCGGAGGTGGAACGTTCGGATCCGACCTAAACGACGCTGTCGAAAGCGCCGCTGATTTTCTCGCATGCATGGTCGATGACCACCTAATGGGCGGCGTCGACCTGCCTGCGCCGGACTTTGGCCACGAGCCGCAGCACGGTGGCAAGATTATCGCCGTGGCCGTCAGTCGCGAACTCGGCGACATCCCCGCCGTCACCGCAGCGGATGCCGCGCGTATGCTCGGTGTTAGCTCAGCACGGGTATCGCAGCTGATAAATGCTGGGCTGTTGGATTCTTGGAAGGACGGCACCAAGCGCATGGTGTCCAAAGCTTCCATCGAGGCACGACTCGCCGACGCTCCAAAGGCAGGGCGCCCAAAAGAGGTCCCTATTGCCGTGTAAAGAAACGCCAGGGCATATCGTTTTGACATATCGGCCATTGAGTTCTCTCGATTCGCGACGCACTGCGTCGCGAATCGAGAGAAACCGTCTCAACCCCAATGATTCGGTTAGGTCCGCACACGCTTGCGCAATGAACAAGCAAAGCATGTTTGCCGTCGGGCTCCCCCAATTCGGATCGCACTGCGTTCCGAATTGAACCTGACACGCTGCCGCAGGTCATCACGAATTCCCGACAGAGCATAAAAGGAGCTTTCCATGACAGACAGACCGAAAACAACGCTACGCGACTGCATCTATGGGCTTGCCGTCGGCGACGCTCTGGGCGTTCCTTACGAGTTCAGGCCCCGCGGCACGTTCGAATGTACCGACATGATCGGCTACGGCACGCATGGGCAGCCCGCTGGCACCTGGAGCGACGACACATCTATGACGCTTGCTACCTGCGACTCGATTAGGGAGCTCGGTCATATCGACACCGCAGACATGCGCGACAAGTTCGTAGGCTGGATTGCCCGGGGCGAGTATACGATCGACGGCGTTTTCGATTACGGCGGCACGACCGCTCGCGCCCTGCACACCGGCAAAGGAGGCTCCGGCGAGCGCGACAACGGCAACGGATCGCTTATGCGCATCGCGCCCCTGGCGTTTGTCGACGCGACAGACAAAGAGATCAGCGAGGTCTCCGCGATTACGCACGCCCACAGAACGTCAACCGACGCATGCGTCATATTTGTCGAGCTGATGAGGAGCGTGATGAACGGCACGCTTCCCACGTGGGCGCTCCATCTGAAAGGCGTGCCCGAGCACGAAATCAGGTCCGGCGGCTTCGTGCGCGACACGCTTAAGGCAGCCACCTGGTGCTTCGTCAACACCAGCAGCTACGAAGACTGCGTGCTTGCCGCCGTCAACCTGGGCGACGACACCGACACCACCGCAGCCGTCGCAGGCGCCCTCGCCGGCACGGCATACGGTATCGACGCCATCCCGCAGGAGTGGATCGATACCTTGCGCGGTAAAGAGCTGATTGAGAACTGCTTGTTTTAGGGTGCCATTCAAGAAATAAGGCAGGAGGCATCATGGAGAGGAAGATCGCGAATATTGACGAGTTCCAAGTGGACGAGAACGAGGTCCCGATGCTCCCAGCGGGACTAAGGGAGGAAGGAAACCTTTACGTCCTCCCCGACGGGCGTTACCTCCCCTGCGGGGTCTACAGGACCGCGGACGGCGGTTCGCTCATTTATGAGCCGTTCGAGCTCAGCACCTTCGGGCAGATGCTCGCTCAATTCAAAGAGCGCTAGAGGTTTGATTGCCCGTTAGATCGACACTGTTCCAAACCATGGAATGGGTAGGATGTCTCCCACCGCGGCCTGTGAGGTAAAATCTTGACTGCCGCGGAATCCGCCTGCGGGCAACGCTCCGATCTCCGATTGGGGTGAAGCCTATGAACTTGTTTCTTGAAATCCTGCGCCTCTCGATGTATGTGACCGGCATTGCCCGGAACCTCTACGCGATCTGGCGGGAATATAAGCAGTAACGGATAGCGAAGGGAGTCATAAAAAGGGCCGGTTGCAGCCGGCCCTTAAGACACTTGTACCTGCGTTGCCCGCGCTTCCAAAGTTGACCGACTGAGGAGCGGGTTCCGCGGCACAACCTGATTTTACCCAGCGAGGCGGGTCTTTTGCAGCCGCTCCACCGTTTATTTACATCTACCGCATCTATCACTACAAATGCCCGTCGGACGAACCGCCGACGAATG
>DXZN01000076.1 GCA_019419645.1 Collinsella sp.
GGGGAGCGTACTCTGCGCGTCTGCCTGGGCAAAGCCGCGGTGCAGGTTCCTGCCTACCAGCTGCTGTCCGAGGGCATGCGCTTTGAGGCGCGCCTAGCACATGATGCCTGCGACTTTGATATCGATTACGTCTTTGAGGTCGATGACTGCCTGGAGGACTTTGGTATCGAGGAGCTTGCCTTCGATCTGGAGCCTGCCGCATATATCGAGGAGTTCCGCAGGCAGCAGTTTGTTCGCTCGAACCGCAGCATGTTGCCGCTGCCCGCGGCGCTCGGCGCCATTCGTCTAACGAGCGTTGAGGACGAGGTTCTCGACCGCCATGCTCACGCATACTTGGCTTCTCGCAAAGAACTTCTCTAGGATTTATTGACATACATCGTCTTTCGTATCATGTTGAGGGGCGGGTTTCCAATCGGTTGCGAATCGCGCGCGATTCCATCTTTCGATCGAGGCCCGTCCCGCTTTTATGAGGACAATAAGAAAGGAATCTGCATGTCTGAGTTTGCTGCCGGTCCTGCCGGTCGTATTGAGCGTGTCCGTGCCCTGATGGCTGAGCGCGGCTACGACGCTATCGTCGTGCGCGACGAGGCCAACCTTCGTTGGCTCACGGGCGTGAAGGGCGTCTTCGACTACACCTTCGAGTTCCCGCACGCTGCATTTATTACGGCCGACCAGTGCCTGTTCCATACCGACTCACGCTATCTCAACAGCTTTGAGGAGAACACGTCCGCCGGCAGCCCCTGGGTCTATGACATGGACGAGGGCACCATCCCCGGTTGGGTCGCCGGCAAGATCGCGGCTAACAGGTGCCGTGTCTGCGCTGTCGAGGACGACATGCAGATCAACTTCTACCAGGGTATCCAGCGTGGCCTTGAGGATCGTTCCGTCGCCTGCATGCTGCCGCTGATGCATGACGACATTCGCAAGATGCGCGCCATCAAGGACGCCGAGGAGATCGAGCTCATGCGCCATGCGCAGTCGATTACCGACGCCGCCTTCCAGCACATGCTCGGCTATATTAAGCCCGGTATGACCGAGAAGCAGGTTCGCAACGAGCTCGAGAACTTTATGTTCGCCAACGGCGCCGACAGCCTGGCCTTCGGCTCCATCGTGGCGAGCGGCCCCAACACCGCCAACCCGCATGCCGTCCCGAGCGACCGCGTGATCGAGAAGGGCGACTTCGTTCTCATGGATTATGGCGCGGGCTATTGCGACTACCGCTCCGACATGACTCGTACCGTCGTGATGGGCGAGCCCACGCAGGAGCAGCTCGACTTGTACGCGCTCGTGCGCCGTGCGCACGAGGAGTGCGTCGCCGCCATCCATCCGGGCGTCGAGGGCAACGACATTTTCAAGCTTTCCAAGAAGATCATTGGCGATGCCGGCTATGGCGATTACTACAACCATGGTCTGGGCCACGGCGTGGGCATTGACATCCACGAGCTGCCCAACTTCAACCGCAGCAAGAATATCATCGAGGTCGGCTCGGTTATCACCATGGAGCCCGGCGTCTACCTGCCCGGCGTGGGCGGTGTGCGCCTGGAGGACTACGGCGTGGTCACCGAGAACGGCTACGAGCCCTTCACCAAGACGCCGCATGACCTTCACGTCATCGATTGCTAGTCTACTTCGGTAGATAGTTTGGGGCGGGGCCTCCGGAGCAATTCGGACGCCCCGCGTTCTCTTTTTATGCGCTCGCTGCAGGCGCCGTCTGCAAGTGTATAATTTCGCTCGTATGTAATTTGGACGCTTGTGCGTTCTGCCCATAACAAGAAAGGTCGCTATGCCTACCATTTCTACCGCCGACTTCAAGAACGGCCTCGGTCTCCGCATTAAGGACAAGGTCTACACCATCGTCGAGTTCCAGCATGTCAAGCCGGGCAAGGGCGGCGCGTTTGTGCGCTACAAGACCCGCGACATCAAGAGCGGCCGCGTCGTCGAGAACACCTGCAACGCCGGCACCAAGTTCGAGAGCGTCATGCTCACCACCCGTGAGTTCCAGTACCTCTACAACGATGGCACCGACTACATCTTCATGGACAACGAATCCTATGAGCAGGTTCCCGTTCCCGAGGACATGGTGGGCGAGAACTCCAAGTGGCTGCGCGAGAACGACATTTGCCAGCTGCTCTTCGCCGACGATGAGCTCATGGGCGTGACTCCGCCGATGTTCATCGAGACCACCATCGTCCAGACCGACCCGGGCTTTAAGGGCGACACCGTCCAGGGTTCCACCAAGCCGGCCACGATCGACACCGGCGCTGTCATCCAGGTCCCCATGTACCTCAACGAGGGCGAGGTCATCAAGGTTGACACCCGCGACGGCAAGTTCGTCTCCCGCGTCTAGCAACCAACTCTTCTAGGAGGACTCATGCCCCAGGAAATCAAGATTGACGGCATCGGCATTTCGCCCGATGTTCTGACCGCCATTGTCTCGCGCGCCGTGTCCGATGTCGAGGGCATCGCCTCCGTTGGCGTCAAGGACCTTGCCACCAACCTTGTCTCCATGATGCTCTCGTCCAAGGCCCCGGCTTCCGAGCCGGCGGTCGAGACCGAGGTCGTCGGCGACAAGCTCGCACTCACCGTGCGCGTTGTGGTGTTCTTTGGCTATCCGTTCAAGAAACTCGCCGAGGCCGTTCGCGCTGCCGTGGTCGCTGCCATCGATGCCCAGGTGGGCGTTGAGGTCGAGCGCGTTGACGTTTGCATCGACGGCCTCGTTTTCCCCAAGGAGTAACCTTTGAGCCTTAAGGTTTATCGCGGGCGTACGCTTGCCCGCAGTCAGGCGCTGCAGCTGCTGTTCCAGGCCGAGGCCACGGACAGCCCGCTCGAGCGCGTCCTCGAGGGCGATTTCCTGATCTCGAAGGGCCCCCTCGACCCCTATGCGCTGGAGCTGTGCCGCGGTGCCTACGAGCATATCGATCGCATCGACTGTGCCCTGCGCGCCGTCGCCAAGAACTGGGATCTTATGCGCATGCCCGGCGCCGACCGCAATCTGCTGCGTATCGCCGTCTACGAGATGCGCTTCCTCACCGACGAAGAGGTCTCGGACGCTATCGTGATCAACGAGGCCGTCGAACTTGCCAAGGCCTATGGCACCGACCAGTCCGCGTCGTTCGTCAACGGCGTGCTGGGCAAGATCGCGCGCAGCGAGGAGTTGCCGGGCGAGGACCTGTACCAGGAACTGCTGGCCGAGGATCGCGCTCGCGAGGAGGCCCAGGCTGCTGAGGCTGCCGCCAAGGTCGCTGCCGCTCAGGCTACCGCCGGTGTACTTGCCGAGGATGTGGACGCTGCTGAGGCCGTCGAGGCCGACTCCGTCGAGGAGTAGCCATGCCAGAGGGTTCTGTCCGCAACTTTGACGAGATTTCGGACCGTCTGGACCAGATCATCGCTACCGTTCGCTCCAAGGATACGTCCTTGGAGCGTTCACTCGATCTGTTTGACGAAGCGATTGAGCTGGGCTCCCGCGCGGTCGATATGGTCGACAAGTTTGAGCTGACGCCGCGTGAGGCCGATAAGCTCGAGCAGGAATACGATGAGGATGCGGCAAACGAATCCCAGGATAGCTAGGCCGCATCTCCGGATACGAATGGTTGATGGCATTCATGAAACGCGTGCGTCTTGATGACGAACTGATTTCACAGGGCATCTGCGCCGATCGCGCGGATGCCCTTCGCACTCTTATGGCCGGATTGGTCTCGAGTGGCGGCGAGCGCTTGACTTCGCCGGGCCTTAAGGTGATTCCGGGTCTGCCACTGCACGTGAAGGGGCGCATTCCCTATGTTGGCCGCGGCGGTCTTAAGCTCGAAGGCGCGCTTGATGCGTTTGGCATCAATCCGACGGGCCTTAGCTGTCTGGATGTGGGCTGCTCTACCGGCGGCTTTACCGATTGCCTGCTCAAGCGCGGAGCTGCGACCGTTGTCTCGGTGGACGTGGGTCGCGCCCAGTTCGATTGGTCGTTGCGTCAGGATGATCGCGTGACGCTGCATGAGCGCACAAACGTGACGCAGCTGCCTGAGCTTGGCTATGCCGGTGCCATCGACCTGGCCGTATGTGATGTCTCGTTTACCGGCATCGCGAATATCATCGACGCCGTGCTGGCGTGCCTGAAGCCTTCGGGTTCGTTCTGCACGCTCGTAAAGCCCCAGTTTGAGGCGCCGGCTGCGCTGGTGGGCGAGCGCGGTATCGTGACCGACCCCGCCGTCCGCCGCGATACGCTCGTGGCGGCGATTGAGCTTTTTGCCGCCAAGGGCCTGTTCCCGCTTGACGTGTGCGTGTCGCCCATCCATGGCGCTAAGGGCAACGTTGAGTTTTTCCTGTACGGCACAAGGTTTGCCCCTGGTGAACGCACCGACGATGAGCTGCAATCCCAGGTATCGGCTTTGAGCGAGAAAGCTGCAACGTTATGAAGGTCTTTCTGGTTCCCAATTACTACAAGCAAGAGGCGGTCGAGAGCGGCCTGATGCTCGAGCTTTGGCTTTCGCGCCAGGGCTACGAGGTCGCATGGGCTGCCGACCAGCGATCGAAGATTCAAAGCGCGCCTGATATTGATGGCTCAGATCTGGTCATTACGCTCGGCGGCGACGGTACGTTGCTGCGCGCTGCCCGCATCCTCAACCATCGCGAGATTCCTATCCTTGGTCTTTCCTATGGTCACCTGGGCTTTTTAACGGCCGCGAGCCCCGAGGAGCGCGACATTTTGCAGGTTGTGAGCGATGCCCTGTCCGGCGAGCTCCACGTGAGCCGCCGCGCCACCATCGCCGCCGATATCGTTTCGGTGCGCGAAGATGGCACGAAGGATGTCGTGCGCACGTTTGCCCTCAACGATATGGCACTTACGCGCGGACCTCTTTCCGATATGGTCGAATTTGACATCACGGTTTCCGGCCATCATATCGATCGCCTGCGCGGTGACGGTGTCGTCGTGTCGACGGCGACTGGCTCTACCGGCTATGCGCTTTCCGCCGGCGGCCCCATCGTCAGCCCCGATTACACGGGTATGGTCTGTGTGCCCATCGCTCCGCATACCATTCAGGCTCGCGCTTTTTTGACCTCGCCGAGTGATGTCGTCGAGATCTTTATGTCCGATGATCGTCCGAGCGTGCCGGCGATTGCCATCGACGGACAGTTTATTACCTGCGATGGCACGGTCGAGAGCGTGGCGGTGCGTCGCGGTCCCGGCGATGTGTTGCTGCTGGATTACGGCCCCGAGAGCTTCTATAACTCGGTGAGCCGCGTGTTCTACGGAGTGCGTCATGATCGATGAGCTGCAGGTTTCTAACATTGCACTCATTCGTGAGGCGACGCTGGTTCCGAGTGCTGGCCTGACTGTCCTGACCGGCGAGACCGGTGCCGGTAAGACCGCGCTGCTTTCGGCGCTCAAGCTCATATTGGGCGAGCGTGCAGATTCGTCGACGGTGCGCGAGGGAGAGGAGCTTGCCAGCGTCGAGGCGCGCTTGTTCGATGGCCCGCACGACTCGGAGGGTTTCACCGTGCAGCGCAGCCTTTCTGCCGAAGGCCGCAGTCGCGTAAAAATTGACGGCCGCATCGCCAGCGTGCGTGAGCTTTCGGAGCGCGTCGGCGTCATGATGGATCTTTGCGGTCAGCACGAGCACCAGCGCTTGCTCGATCCGGCGCATCATGTTGCCATGGTCGATGCCTGGGCTGGACGCGCAGCGCATGAGGCGCTCGAGAAGTATCGCGCCTGTTTTAAGGCTTCGCGTGACGCCGCCAAGGAGCTTCGCCGTGTGGAGGAAGCCTCGCGTGCGCAGGGGAGCCGTGTCGAGGAGGCTCGCTTTGCCCTCGAGCGCATCGGCGCGGTCGACCCCAAGCCGGGCGAGTATGAGGAACTCGAGGAACTGCTGCCGCGCTCCGAACATGCCGAGGTTCTGGTTGCCACAGCTAACGATGCCCATGCATCGCTTGTCGCCGAAGGGGGAGCGCTCGATGCCGTGAACAGCGCCGTGGCAGAGCTTTCCCGTATGGCTACCGTCGATCGCAAACTGGGCGACATCGCCGACGCACTTTCGAATGCCTGCATCTTACTCGAGGATTGCGCCAACGAGCTGCGTGCTTATCGCGATGGCGTCGCCTTCGACCCGCGCGAGCTCGCTCGCATGCGTGAGCGGTATTCCGACCTCAAGGGCCTGTTGCGTCAGTGGGGTCCCACCATGGACGATGTTTTTGCCATGCGCGATCGCTCGCAAGAGCTGCTGTCCCTGGTCGATGATGGCGATGAACAGATCAAAAAGGCGCGTGAATCACTTGGTGCTGCCGAGCGCGAGTTGTTTGCCGCTGCCAAGGCGCTTAAGCGCGCTCGCAATACGGCTGCCCCGCGCTTCTGCCACGAGGTTGGTCGTCAGATGGCACGCTTGGAGATGGGCGGCGCCGAGCTCGTTTGGGAGTCGCGTGATCTTCCGCGCGCCGAGTGGACGCCGGCGGGTCCTTCGAGCTACGAGCTTTTGTATTGCAGCGGTGCCGGCTTGACGCCGCGACCCCTGCGCCGCATTGCGTCGGGCGGCGAGCTCAGCCGCGTTATGCTGGCGAGCAAAGTGGTCTTGGGTAATGCTGACGGCGTCGACACACTGGTATTTGACGAGGTCGATGCCGGTGTCGGCGGCTCCACGGCTCGTGCTCTTGCTGGTGTGCTGGCCGATCTTGCCGCTACGCATCAAGTGATTGTCGTAACCCACTTGGCGCAAGTCGCCGTCATGGCCGACAAGCATTATGTTGTCAGCAAGGAGCCGGGCGATGTTCCCCAGACGCATTTGGACGAGGTAACCGGCGAAGCGCGTACCGCCGAGATCGCCCGCATGCTCAGCGGCGATCAGTCCGAGGCAAGCTTGGCCCACGCAAAGCAGATGCTCGAAGAAGTTCGAGGCTAGGTCGTATCAGCGGTGTTGGTGGGACAAAATAGACTGAAATTTTTGTCCCACTACGCGTTTTACTCAACGACCTTGTCCGGCTGGATGAGCTCCTCGTAGTAGCTGATATGTTCGCGAGCGTCTTCAATCTCGGGCAGCAGGAAGTTGTAGATAACTTCGATGATCATCGTGGCGCTGATCTTGGAGAACGCAAAGTCGCCCGTCGTCAGCAGCGCCTCGTGGTTGACGGTATTAAAAGTGTAGTCTGCCAGGCGCGCGAGTGGAGACTTGCTGTCGCTGCTGATGACGACTACGGTGGCACCGCAGTCGCGAGCCGCTTTTGCCATGCGATTCAGTCGGCGCGACTTGCCGGAGTTTGAGATGAGCACGATGACGTCACCCGGGCGCAACGTGAGCGCAAAGCCGATTGATGTCTCGCTAATGGTGCTCGCCATGCAGCGCAGGCCCAGCTGCGAAAACTTAAACGTCGCATCGAGCGCGACCGCGTTCGTATTGCCCACAGCCGCAAACTCAATAACCCCTGCATGCTTAAGGGCATGCACAACAGCCGCCAACGTATCGTGGTCGATCCCGTCGATGGTCGCATTAAGCTCGCTCACCTTGGCAGCCAGGATGTTCTTAAGGCTCTGCTCCATATTGTCGAGCGAGACTTCGTCAGTCAGGCCCTCGTTGCGCTGGCTTTCCAAATCCCTCGCCAACGAAAACTGAAAGCTGCGGAAGCTGCCAAAGCCAAGCTTGCGGCAGAAGCGCGAAACGGTCGCCTCGGACGTGGCGGCGGCGCGCGAGAGCTGAGCCGCCGTGAGGCGT
>DXZN01000077.1 GCA_019419645.1 Collinsella sp.
TTGCGCCTGCGAAAGCCGGTGCTGACCGACACCGCCAATGTCATCAAGAGCCCTGGGTCTGACATCACAGGTCTTTCTAAAGTGCAGGACAAGCTACGAAGTATTCCGCTGGGCGTGACCGACCCCAAGGCGCTTTGCGAGGCGTTGGAATATCAAGTCGAGCGCACCATCAGTGGCACGGTGTTCACGCTTGCGGAGATTCCGCTGCCCGGCGGCGGTTCCATCCCACTTACCGTCGATGTCGCCACGCTGGCGGGTGCCCTGGGCGGTGGGTCATAATGGGTATCCGCAAGCGCCTGCGCGAGGAGCGCGCCCAGGCGACGGTCGAGATGGCCATGGTCACGCCTGTCCTGCTGGTTCTGGCGCTCATCGTGTACAACGTCATGGTCTTTGCCGGTGCGGTCGCACGCTTCGACCGCGTGGTGCCCGATATCGTGCTGGCGCACGCCGTGGCTCCGAGCGGGGAGGGCGATGGCAGCTCCATCGATGCCTCCGCGACCGTTCAGGCTCAGATTCAACATGCCATGGAAGGCTATGACTTGCAGATCGAGGTCTCGAGCGAACAGGGTGCGACGACATCGGATGGCGGTCTGCTTTCACTTTCCGGCACGTTTAGGACCTATACCTGCATCATGCGCTATGAGCCGTGGCCGAGCTCGCTCAGCATCGCCGGCGTTTCGCTGGGGGCGCCGGCAAAGTTGTCGCACGAGCGCGCGGTGACGGTCGATCCGTGGCGTCCGGGGGTGGTCATGTGACCGCGGTCTCATCCTACATTGCCTACGCGCGGGCGCTCAACGGGCTGGGTTGGACGCCTGCCGAGTTTGTGGTGGCAGAGTCGTTTGCCGTGCGCCTGCGCGGCATGCTGGGACGGCCTCCGATTGCTGCCAACGGGTTGCCGCTCGTCATGGCGTTTCCACGCTGCTCTTCGGTCCACACCTGCTTTATGGCCTACCCCATCGACATTGCCTTTATTGACCGCAACGGCAGCATCCTCGCATGCTACGAAAACGTCCGTCCTTGGCGCATGTGTTCCTGTCCCGGTGCCTGGGCGGTGCTGGAACGCCCTTCAATCCTTGCTACACTTCCCGCCTTCCAACAAGTGCCGGCGTAAGAATTGGCGACAGCGGACTTTCGTCATACGAAATTGGGTAAGATGGAGGAGAAGGTGCATGGATGTTGAGATCCATCCGAACGCCAAAAAACACTTGACGGAAGGGCCGATGATGAGCAAGGCGTATACGGCTGCCAATGGTCAGGTTATAACGGATGAAATGATTGACACGTGGTGCGAGTCGTACGAGCATGGCGAGTTTCCGGACGGCGAGCATACCGTTGGGGGGATCGTGCACGGGCGGCCTCCACTCTCAAGCGAAGGGACGGCAACGCTATCGGTCAAGATTCCCCTAGGGATGAAGGAGGCGATTCGTCGACGGGCGGCGGCTGAAGGAATGACGCCAAGTGAGTTTGCCCGTGCAGCCCTGAGCGAAAAACTTCTTGCGGCGGGTTGATGTCTCCAACGTGCTGTTCTATAGGGTCGGACTTGTGGCCGACGCCGTGCTCAAAAACTTTTTTCAAATTCTCGGTTGACCGGAGCGTGTCCTTGGTTATACTAATCAAGCCTTGAAACAAGGCACACCTCAAATGGCTGGGTAGCTCAGTTGGTAGAGCAGAGGACTGAAAATCCTCGTGTCAGGGGTTCGATTCCCTTCCCCGCCACCTTGAATTGACTAGGACCTCTGCAAAGGGGTCCTTTTCTTTTATGTAGACCCGCGGAAATGCATCCCGTTATTGAACGAGAAAACGGCATGCGCTTTCCGGTGCTTACTTCCGACGTGCGTGCACATCTCGGCGCACCAGCTCGTGCCCGCCCGCCCAGACATTCCTCCCGCTTTTGCGCCACTTTACAGACCGTTCGGTCGTCTGTCCGCACGCGCGGGTATACTCAAAACAATACTTTTCCTATGCAATACGATGCAGGCTTGGCCTGCACGATCCGAAGGGGGCAGTGATGGAGAGGATACTCGGCGTTAATCTCTCTGGCTGGTTTATTCCCGAGCCTTGGGTGACCCCGTCGCTATACGCGGCGACCGGTGCATCCAACGCGGCCGAGCTGCAGGAGGCCATGGGCACCGCCGCCTATAACGAGCGCATGCGCCGTCATTACGAGACGTTTGTGAGTGAGGACGATTTTCGCCGCATGGCGCAGATTGGCCTCAATGCCGTACGTTTGCCGGTGCCCTGGTATGCCTTTGGTTCGCAGGAGTCCGATGCGTCCTACATCTCGGTTGTCGACTACATTGACCGTGCGATTGAGTGGGCTGCCAAGTACGATATCCGCGTGCTGCTCGATCTGGCGACGGTGCCCGGTGGCCAGGGCGATTCCAACGATTCGCCCACCACGCCGGAGGCTGTTGCCGAGTGGCATTCGTCCACCAACGGCCGTCATGTCGCACTCGACGTGCTCGAGCGCTTGGCCGATCGCTACGGCGAGGCCGAGAGCCTGCTGGGCATTGAGCTGTTGGATACGCCGCAGATGAGCGTCCGCAAGAGCCTCTTTACCATGACGGATGGCATTCCGGCCCACTACCTGCGCAATTTCTATCGTGATGCCTACGAGCTCGTCCGTTCGTATATGCCCGAGGATAAGATTGTCGTCTTCTCGTCTTCGGGGTATCCCAGCGAGTGGAAGCATTTTATGCGCGGCGCCAAGTACAAGAACGTCTACATGGACCTTCACCTGTACCATTACCGCGACGAGTATGCACTCGACATCACGAGTCCCCGCGGGCTGACGACGGCGATTTCGCGCAACAAGCGCGAGCTTAAAGAAGCGATTTCGACTGGGTTCCCCGTGCTGGTGGGCGAATGGTCGGGTGCGGCGATCTTTGCCAACTCGTCGGTTACGCCTGAGGGCCGCAATGCCTACGAGCGTGTGTTTATCGCCAACCAGCTGGCTTCGTTTGCGCCGGCTGCCGGTTGGTTCTTCCAAACGTGGAAGACCGAGAAGCGCATTGCGGCATGGGACGCCCGCGCGGCGCTCGGTACGCTCGAGCGCGGCATGATTGAATAGGTTGATATGACGCAAAACAGCGCCCATACGGGCAAACTCTATGTGGTCGGCACGCCCATCGGCAACCTGGGCGACCTGTCCCCGCGCGTTGGCGAGGCGTTTGCCACCGCCGATGCCATCTGCTGCGAAGACACGCGTGTGACGTCAAAGCTGCTGATGCACCTGGGCATTTCCAAGCCGCTTGTCCGTTGCGACGAGAATGTGATCGCCAGCCGCGCCGCCGGCCTGGTCGACCGTCTGCTGGCGGGGGAGACCCTCGCCTTTGCCTCGGACGCCGGCATGCCGAGCGTGTCCGATCCCGGCCAGGCGCTGGTCGAGGCGGCGCGTGAGGCCGATGTGCCCGTCGAAGTTATTCCCGGGCCCTCTGCTTGCGTCACGGCGCTCGTTTCGTCCGGCATTCTCTGCGAGCATTTTTTCTTCGAGGGCTTTTTGGGCCGAAAGCACGGCGACCGTGTGCGCCGTTTGCAGCGCCTTGCCGTGGTGCCCGGCGCACTCATCTTCTACGAGTCTCCACATCGCATCGTGGCGACGCTCGAGGCCGTGGCGGAGGTCTTTCCCCAGCGTGAGGTTGCCGTCTGCCGCGAACTCACCAAGCTGCACGAGGAGGTCTTGCGCGGGCCCGCTGCCCAGCTCGCCGAGGAACTGCGTGCTCGCGGCGAGGTAAAGGGCGAGATTGCGCTGGTCATCGCGCCGCCGAGCGAGGATGAGGAGGCCGGTATCGTGCCGGTTGACGCCGCGGCAGCGGATCCCGACGAGGCCCTGCGCGAGGATATCCGCGCCGCGCTCGAGGAGGGGGAGCCCGCCTCTGCGGTGGCCAAGCGCCTGTCTCAGAAGTATTCGCGCCGCAAGCGCGATGTCTATGCCATGGTGCTCGATATGCAATAGATGGAGGATATCCAGCCCTTGCGCTAGAATCATCCCCTGTATGCAACGTTTTTCTGGAGGACAAACCCCATGGATCAAAGCAAGCCTTCGTTCTTTATCACGACGCCCATCTACTACGTCAACGCCGATCCGCACCTGGGCACGGCTTATTCCACCATAATTGCCGACGTTCAGGCTCGCTATCGCCGCTCTGCTGGCTATAACGTCAAGTTCCTGACCGGCATGGACGAGCACGGCGAGAAGGTCGCCGAGGCCGCAGCCAAGCACAACATGACGCCGCAGGAGTGGACCGACAGCCAGGCTCCGCACTTCAAGGAGCTTTGGAGCAAACTCGAGATTTCCAACGACGACTTCATCCGCACCACCGAGCCGCGCCAGCATCATGCCGTGCAGTACCTGTGGGAGCGCATGAAGGAGTCCGGTTACCTGTATAAGGGCAGCTACGACGGCTGGTATTGCGTGCCTGACGAGACCTACTTCACCGATACTCAGGTCCAGAAGGGCGACGAGGAGTACGGCAGCGTCGGCCAGCACCTGTGCCCCGACTGCCACCGTCCGCTTGAGCGCGTGCAGGAGGAGTCCTACTTCTTTAAGCTTTCCGCCTTCCAGGACAAGCTGCTCAAGCTCTATGACGAGCACCCCGACTTTGTCGAGCCCGCGTTCCGCATGAACGAGGTACGTAGCTTTGTCGAGGGCGGTCTTAACGACCTTTCCGTGAGCCGCACGAGCTTTGACTGGGGCATTCAGGTCCCGTTTGACGAGGGCCACGTGACCTACGTGTGGTTCGATGCGCTGCTCAACTATATGACGGCCGTCGGTTACGGTGTCGACACCGACGAGGCGCGTGCCGAGCTGGCCTATCGCTGGCCCGCGCAGTTCCACATCGTGGGTAAGGACATCATCCGCTTCCACTGCGTCATTTGGCCCGCCATGCTTATGGCCATCGGCGAGGCCCTGCCCGAGCACGTCTTTGCCCACGGTTTCCTGACCGTGCGCAATGCCGAGACCGGCAAGGCCGAGAAGATGTCCAAGAGCCGTGGCAATGCCATCGCTCCGCAGGACGTTATCGACATGCTGGGCGTCGAGGGCTATCGCTATTACTTCATGACCGACGTCGTCCCCGGCACCGACGGTGCCATCAGCTTCGATCGCATGGAGCAGGTCTACAATGCCGACTTGGCCAACAGCTGGGGCAACCTTATCTCGCGTTCGCTCAACATGAGCGGCAAGCACTTTGATGGTTGCGCGCCCGCCAAGCCCGCATCGTTCGATGCGTTCGACAACCCGCTGGCAAAGATTGCCGACGGCCTGGTCGAGCGCTACATGGCCAAGATGGACATGCTCGATTACGGTGGAGCTAAGGACGAGGTCATGGAGCTCATCCACGCCGCCAACCACTACATCGAGGACTCCGAGCCCTGGGCACTTGCCAAGGACGAGGCCAAGGCTGACGAGCTGGCATTTGTGATCTACAACCTGCTCGAGGCTATCCGCATTGCCGCTCACCTGCTGATGCCGCTCATGCCCCAGACCTCTGCCGAGGCCCTGCGCCGCCTGTCCTGCGAGGACGAGGCTACGAGTGACGACCTCAAGGGCATTTGCGCTTGGGGCTTGCTTGCCGGTGGTCAGCCCGTCGAGAAAGGCGAGCCGCTGTTCCCGCGTCTGGGCTAAGACGCCGCGCGCCATATCGGCAATTCGCTGTGTAGATGCAAGGGCATGGCCGCAACGGTCCATGCCCTTTTGTTTCACGACGCCGCCACCATGCTAAGGAGGCAACTATGACAACTTCGCCTTTGGCAAACCCCACGGCAACAAGGGAGTTGCTGGAGGAGTTTGGCCTTGCGACCAAGCATCGCCTGGGCCAGAACTTCCTGATCGACAACCATGTAATTGAGCGCATTTGCGAGCTTTCCGAGCTTGCGGGCGATGAACGCGTGCTCGAGGTTGGTCCGGGCGTTGGTACGCTCACGCTTGCGCTGCTGCAGGAGGCGGCGTGCGTCACGTCGATCGAGGCCGATCCCGAGCTCGAGCCGGTGCTCGATGCCCATGCCGCCGACTACGCCAACTTCCGCTTTATCATGGGCGACGCGCTCAAGGTGACGCTGGAGCAGATTAAGCAGGCCGCCGGTGGTGAACCCACGGTGTTTGTCGCGAATCTGCCCTATAACGTGGCGGCGACGATCATCCTTCAGTTCTTCCAGACGATGCCCGCGCTCAAGCGCGCCGTCGTCATGGTTCAAAAGGAGGTTGCCGATCGCATTGCCGCAACGCCGGGCAACAAGACCTATGGCGGCTATACGGCAAAGCTGGGCCTGTATGCGCAGGTTACGGGTCGCTTTGAGGTGCCGCCGCGTTGCTTTATGCCGGCACCGCACGTGGACTCGGCCGTCGTGCGTATCGACCGTGTTGACGGCGTGGTGCCCGAAGGACTCGATCGCGAGTTTGTGACCCGCGTGATTGACGCCGCATTTGCTCAGCGTCGCAAGACCATCCGCAATTCCATGAGCGCCAACGGCTTTGCCAAGGACGTGCTCGATGCCGCCTTTGAGGCTTGCGGTATCTCACCCACCACGCGCGCCGAGACGCTCGATGTTGCTGACTTTGTCCGCCTGGCCCAGGAGCTAATCCATGACGCTTAATGCCGAACGCGTGACGTTTACCAAGAAAAAGAAGACGGTTGCCTGCCCCGTGCCCTTGGCACCGCTTGCCGACACGCATGCGCATCTGCTTTCGTTTTGGGGCAAAGAAGTGCCCGAAACGCTCGTGCGCGCCAAAGCCGCGGGCGTCGATCTGTTGGTGACGATGCTCGACCCCATCGCCGACAAGCGCAGCGTGACGGACTATAGCGACTGGCTCGTGCGCGAAATTCTGCCGATGCGGGATATTCCGCAGATCAAGTATCTCGCTGGCGTTCACCCCTATGGCGCGCCGGATTATACCGACGACATTCACGCACAGGTTGTTGCTGCGCTCGATGACCCTTTGTGCGTCGGCATCGGCGAGATCGGTCTGGACTATCACATGGATTACGACGACGACATCGCGCCGGCGCCCCACAGTGTGCAGATTGATTGCATGGTACGTCAGCTCGAAGTTGCCGTGCGCCGCAATGTGCCGGTGGAGCTGCACCTGCGGCACGAGGACTCGGATGGGGAGCGCACTTCGCACGTTGATGCGTACAACGTGCTGCGCGAGGTAGGCGTGCCTCAGGCCGGTTGCGTGCTGCACTGCTTTGGCGAGGATCGAGCTACGATGGAGCGCTTTGTGGGTTTGGGCTGCTATATCGCCTATGGCGGCGCGGCCACCTTTAAGCGCAACGACGACGTGCGCGAGGCATTTGCGGCGACCCCGCTCGATCGCATTTTGTTCGAGACGGATTGTCCCTATATGGCGCCGGAGCCCATTCGTGGTCTTGAGTGCGAGCCGGCAATGATTTCTATCACGGCAAACACGCTGGTCAACGACCGTGTCGATCGTACCGGTGAGGATGCTGAGGCGATTGCGCAGGCCGCTTGGGAAAATGCCTACCAACTTTTTCAAAAATAGTTCTTGCGTTCGCGGTGGCGCTCCGTTATTCTAATTCCTGCACGCGGGCGTGGCGGAATTGGCAGACGCGTACGGTTCAGGTCCGTATGGGGGC
>DXZN01000078.1 GCA_019419645.1 Collinsella sp.
CATCTGGCCTAAAACCTGCCAAAAAGGGACAGGTATATTTTGGCAGGTTTTATCTGGGCAAACGTCATTTCCACCACAAAGGGGCCAGGCACCTTTGTGGTGGTTTTTGCTTTGGTAGATTCTTGGGACATGCCTTACAATCTACCAAGTAGTTCATGACGGGCGAAAAACGGAGAGAAGGGGCTTGATGCGTCCTTAATGTTTCATGCGGATAGATTGATTTGACAGACGGTGGTGAATGTCCGCCGCCCGTATTCGTATGAAACAAGGAGTCTCCATGCTCACCCATCTTTTCTCAAAGCCTCAATCATCGCTGTCCGTGCAGGCCAAGCGCCTGGTGGCGATGCGCTTTCTCATCTACACCGGTTTTCAGACCAGCTACTTTATCGGCGTCATCGGAACGCTCACCTATGCAGACGATGCCTCGGTCGTGGCGACATCGCTGGCTGTCCTCTTTATGAACGTCTTTGTGATCTTGGGGTCCCTTGCGGGCGGTGCGGCGCTCGATGCCTGGGGCCCACGTCGCCATTTCTTGTTGAGCATCGTCGGCACGCTGGCGACGGGTGCGGCAATCATCGCCTTTGGCAGCGCGACCGGAACAGTCCTTGCCGGCGCGGTACTCCTGGGCTTTGTGATGGGGCTCGCACAGCCCATCGCCACATCCTATCCAGCCTACCTCACCGACGATCCTGTCGAGCTCAAAGACATCAACTCCGCCATAACCATGTTCTCCAACGTGAGCATTATCGTCGGCCCCACGCTGGGCGGCTTTGTTGCGGCGGCTGCATCGTCACGCGCGGTGTTCGTGCTCATGATGATCTTTACCGTACTGGCGCTCGTCGCCGGTTGGGGATTTAGGCCGCAGACCAGTCATGTCGCCGGGCATGCGGATACCGATTCGGCAGAGGAAGGGAAGCGTGTGGGACAAAGCTCCAACCCCAGCACGTTCGCCCGCGTCACCTTCGCGACAAGCATCAAGACAGTCTTCACCAACAGCGTCCTCGCCCTACTTTTCTGCATCATTTTTCTTTCGAACTTTGGCTACGGGGCCTTCGATCCGCTCGAGTCGTTTTTCTATCGCGATGTCCTACGCGTCGGCGTTGAGTGGATGGGCTGGCTCTCGTCGGCCTCGGGCGTGGGCGCGGTGCTGGGTGCCGTGCTCGCGCTCCGCTTGCCACCGCACCTGGTCAACCTAAAAACGCTGCTCGTGGCGCTTATGTCCGTGGGCCTGGGAAGTCTGCTCTATGTGGGGACGCCGTACGTGGGTGTGGCCCTTGTCGGCCAGGTCACCCTGGGCATAGCTTGGGGCGTCGTCAACCCGCTCCACAACACGATCGTGCAAACGACGGCCCCGCTCGAGCAGCTCGGTCGCGTCAACTCGGTCATGGGCTTTGGCAATATGTTTGCCGGCGTGGCGCCGCTGGCGATTGCCCCGTGGCTGGCGGTGACATTTGGCGTGCAGCAGACGCTCGTAGGGGCGGGCATGGTCGTGACGGCGGTTCCCGCGGCGTTGCTGTTGTTTGGACGCCGGCATTTTGATCGTGCCGCAAGGCAGTAAAAACATCACAACATTCGATGAAAACCGCGTTTTTGCCGAATAACGTCGAATGTTGTGATGGTTTGCGCCCCGAGTCAGGTCATTCTGCGGATCCGGCCACCACAAAGGGACCAGGCACCTTTGTGGTGGTTTTGCTTTGACGGGCCGCGCCCGCGCCTTGGTATAACATGGACACCATTTCCGACCACATTCAGCACCGCCGCGCTACCCAGAAAGGCCCCCATGGACACCACCTTCAGCCACATCAAAGCCGTGTTCTGCGATATCGACGGCACACTGCTCACAAGCCAGCACACGGTGTCCCCGCGCACCGTGGCGGCGATCCGCGCCCTGCGCGAGCGCGGCGTGCTGTTTGGCCTGTGCACCGGGCGCGACGCCCACGCGACCGAGGCCATGTACGAGCTCTGGGGCATCGAAGGCCTGGTGGACGTGCTCGTGGGCTGCGGTGGTGCCGAGGTCATCGACCGCACGCACGACATCAACGAGCTGAGCTATCCGCTGCCGGGCGAGACCATCGCGCGCATCTGCAAGCACATGGCGGACCTTCCGGCAACGCCCGTCTGCCCTCGGGACGGCGTGTTCTACGTGCCCGAGAGCAACGCGTGCGTCGAGCACCTGTCGCGCGTCGACGGCGTGCCCTACCAAGTGGTCGATTTTGCCGAGTTTTTGCGCGAGCCGCAGCCCAAGGTGATGTTTACCATGGCGCCCGAGGTAATGCCGCGGGTGATTGAGCGGGCATCGACGTTTGCCGATGACACTGTTAAGGCGGCGGCTCTGCAGACCACGCAGCGGCTCTACGAGTTCATGGATCCGCGCGTGTCCAAGACGCGTGGCCTTGTGCGCGTGGCAGAGCTCAACGACATGGAGCTCCAGGACATCTGCGTATTTGGCGATGCCGACAACGACACCAGCATGGTGGCTGACGCCGGCGTGGGCGTGGCCATGGCAAATGGCAGCGACGCCACCCGTGCCGCCGCCGACTTTGTAACCGCGAGCAACGACGAAGGCGGCATCGCGATCTTTATCGAGGAGCATCTGCTGTAGCGATGGGGGAGAATCACCACAAAGGGGGCAGGTACCTTTGTGGTGGCCTCAGGTGACTTAGGCGAATTGATGCCTAAAATCTGAGCGCAAATTCAAATATGGTTGTCGGAGCATTACGCTTCTAACCACCGATGGGTTAAAGATATTCTCATCAGTTTGGAAGGATATTCCTTCCGGTTAATGACCTACTGCTCACGGTCGATTTTCGACCGTTCACAGGATGTTTGCTCTTGAGCAAAATGTTGTGCAAATAAATATAATGCTATTAAAAAACTGATAACTAACTTAATTACCAGTAGAAACAGATCTTTTATAGCGAATAAACGAAGGCAAATCCGAGCAATTGTCAAGAGAATTGAGAACTCACTACAAAAATGTCGGTTTTTGTTGCTCAGATGTCTAAACAATCGTTACAATATGTACACTAAACGTGCGCAATTACAGATCGCGCAGATACGTTTGATAGGGAAAGAGCAAAATCGCGGTCTCTTGGGGAGGAGACATCGATGAAAGCGAATTCAGACAAATCTAAGCAGAGTAAAAAAGCGACGCGCCGTGTACTGGCAGGCGTTTTGTGCGGAGCCTCCGTGTTGAGCCTGGTGCTGTCGCTCGTCATGCCCCCGATCTCGCAGGCCATTGCCAACGATGCCCAGGCGGTTGCCGCCGGGGAAGCTGTGATGGGGGAGGGTTCCTCAAGTGAGTCTACTGGTGTAGACAGCACCACTAACGGGGGTGCCGAAAAACAGAAAAGTGATGATGCCGAGAATGGCGCGAGCGAAGACGCCGCTGCCGCAGGCCTGCCGTCCGACGACACGGAGGCCGAGGGCGATGCTCGGTCTGCGGATGATAGTGCTAACGGCGAGGGCGCAATCGCACTTGCTGCAGAAAATGAATCGACTCATACAATCAGCAATGGGGCTGAACTCAGCGCGAAGCTTCTTGAGAAGGACCTTCGCGATGCAAACGGCTGCGCGACTTTTAAGCTTGTTAACGATATTGAATACAACCAAGAGATTAGGTTTGAACAGACTGACGACAACCCTATCAATATCACTCTTAACCTAAACGGCCATAAGATTAAGTACTCGAACTCTATCGCGCCGTTGTTCGATGTCGCTAACGGCGCGACGCTTACAATTACGGATTCCGAACAGGCGAGTGAGACGGTCAACGACGGTCAGCCGATAACTGAACAGGGGCAGAGCCTGACTGCCGATAATTATGGCAAGAAAGCGAAGCTAACTTACGGTAACGGTGACATTCCGTCTAACCTTACCTACTACGTGACACAATCGTCCCCGATTGAAACAGGCACAACCAAGACAACCGAGACGCTTTACGAACATAGCGTCGAGATTAAAGGTGCCATCGTGGCGTGCGGTGGCGGCGAAGGTCTAAAGCTCATCAATCTGTATAACAACAACGGCAAGGGCGGTAAGTTCAACCTTGAGGGCGGCGTGCTCACGCAACAAAAAGGCAGTCGCGTTCGCAGCTTGGTCTATGCTCAGGGCGGCTCTACCGTTTCCATGAGCGGCGGCTATGTGTGTGGTGCTTCTGGCTCGGGTGCGGGCGGCGGAATTGAAATACGCGACAATTCGAGCCTCAACGTTTCCGGTGGCGTAACTGCCGGCAACAGCGCTTATAGTGGCGGTGGTGTGTATGCCAACGCTTCCACGGTCACCATAACTAATGGCGTAATCGCCGGTAATAGCACACTCAACGAGGGACTCGGTGGCGGCATTATGGCCGAGGGCGGCATCGTGACCGTTTCTGGTGGCTATGTCACGAATAATAGAATGGCTAAATTCTGCGGTGAAGAAGGCGATGGTTGTCATGGCGGCGCTGGGCTTGCTGCCAATAACGGCGCCCATGTCACCATTTCCGGTGGCCAGATTACCGGCAACTACTCCGAGGAAGCTGGCGGTGGCGTTTATGTTACCGATGTTGGTCGACAAGGGTGGTCTCGCAAGGATACGGCATGGCTCACAATTACGGGGGGAACTATTGCCTCTAATGTGAGCTTCCGATCTGAGGGTGCCGGCATCCGAGTGGGCCAGATGGTTGACGCGATGGTAAATGGATCGTCAAAAGATAGCCCAGTCTACATCACTAATAACCACTGCATGTCTCGCTTTGACTGGGGCGGAGGCGGCGTCTTCGTCCAGGGCGATTCGAATACCGCATCTAATGCTGGCAGGCTCTTTGTGTACAACTCGTACATTAGCGCCAATATCGCTGGCGGCTATGGCGGCGGCGTAGCAGTCTGTCCCACGGGCAAGACGTTGGTAACGAACACTGAGGGCACGGCAATCTTTGGCAATTCGTCTGCTGGCGCTGATTACGACTATCATGATGATTACAACGCACAGGACAATACCGGTAATGAAGGTAAGCCCCATCTTTCCGAAGGTGGCCACGATAAAAATCAAGATTTCACTGCGTATAATAAAAATCCTGCGATTTTCCGCGAAAACGGTCATGCGGATTTCTTCCTTGCTGCAACGGGCCACAGCGATCCAATCGCAGCGGTAATCGGCAAGATGCTTGGTGGCGGTGACGCCAAGTTTTCGGGAAGCATTGAACTTGAAAAGAAGATTAGTATTCCGGCTAATGGTGGTGTTCAGGTCAAGAATAGTATCGGCTTGTCTTCGGGTGTTAATGCCGGAGATGATGCTGCGACGGCCGCGCAGGGTCTTGCCACAACCTTCATCACTGGCAACTATTCCTGGAACCATGGCGGCGGCATCATGTCGAACGGCGACCTGTACTTGGGCCAGCCAGCGGATACGTATGTCTACCCGAGCCTTAAGCTGAAGGCAACCAAGGTGTTGGACGGCCGTGGCCTCAAAGATGGGGAGTTCTCCTTTACGGTCTACCGTAAGGACTCGAATGATCCTTTCACAAATGGGGTATTCAATCGTGACGCTTGTACCGAGGTTGGAACTGCAAATAATGATGAAAGCGGCAACATTGCGTTTAACCTTGGTGAACAGTTCGCAGCGAGCGGTACGGCTGACAAAATCACATACTACTTGGTCGAAGATGCCGGCGAGGACTCCGACATCACATACGACTCTGCTGTGTATGAGATTGTGGTAAAGGCTAAAGATACCCAGACCTCGCTCATGTCTGTTCCGAAAAAAGACAATCCAAATGAGGAAAAGCAGCTTGTCATCCATAACTACACGATTGAAAACGTCAGTGTTACCAAGCGTGAATTCGATAAGTCGTCCGGTGCGTGGATCAACGTAAAGCAGTGGGGCGACGTAAAACAGGACGGAGGCTATTATTGTATTGGCGGTGCCGAAGGCTCTACGACCTTCACCAACAAATACACTCCGTACACCTCCACTGGCTCCTGGACTCCTGAGGCGACTAAGGTCGTTAAGGGTGGCGAGATGAAGGAGTTTACGCTCGAGTTTGCGGATAACGAGAACTTCGATAAAGCCATGACGGCTACGACCGATCCTGACGGCGAGATTACCACCACTGCCAGCGGCTACAAGTCCCAGACCCTGAGCTTCGTCGATGAGATTACGTACACACTTGCCGATCTCGCCAAGGGCACGGATCCCACGGGCCGCGGCGCTTCCAAGACCTTCACGTACTATGTGCGCGAGAAAGATAACAGTTCGCTGTTCTCGCACTTCAAGTTCGACAAGTCGGTCTACAAGATCACGGTCACGGCAACTGATCAGTCTGATAAGACGATCAAGTGCGATGTGACCTACACCAAGATCGTCAACGCCGATGGCAAGGATATCCCCGAGAACGAGCAAAAGGCGGTCACCTACGTTCCAGCTAAGGACGAGGCCACTGGCAAGGAACAGACCGTTCCAACCTTCACCAACACCTACTCCACCTCTTTGCCCCTTTCTGGTATGTCGGGCGTCACTCTGACGTACCTTGCCGGCGCGGCGGTGCTTTGCGCCGCTGCAGCCTGGATGCACATTCGTCGCAAGGCGAATGCGAAGGGAGGTGAGCGTCGTGAATAAGAAAGTTTGCTCCTTCCCGATCTTGTTTGCGCTGCTTGCCCTCGTGATCGGCACCTGCGCGGTTGTGTTCCCCGCATCCGCGCAGGCCGCGCCGACCTCAACCGGTTCCATCACGGTGAGCGGCACCGTGGCGAGCAGCTACGACGCCTACCAGATCTTCGACGCCAACGTTATCGACGACGACAACGACGCTAAGATCGCCACCGACCTCGCCTGGGCAAGCGATGCCGTGCGCGACGCCGCGCTGCCTGTACTGCACAGCGCCGGCATGTCCAAATCCCAGACCACCGCGCAGGAAGCTGCCGAGTGGCTCAACACCGATTCCCACCTTACGAGCGCGCTGAGCGCACAGCTCGCTCGTTCCCTCCAGAGCTCTGGCGCCGTGTCCGTGGCCCTTAACGCGGGCAAGACGGCCGAGCTGCCCTGCGGTTACTGGCTCATCGTCGCCGACGACGACGCCATTTCCCAGAACGAGGCCGGCACCGCGCCGATCATGGCCCTGGTGGGCGGCAGTGCCGTCACCGTCAAACCCAAGGCCGCGACGCCCAAGGTGTCCAAGCACGTGCTGGAGGACGGCACCGCCGCATGGCAGAAGGCCGCCGACGCCACGGTCGCCGACGACCTGTACTGGCGCCTCTCTG
>DXZN01000079.1 GCA_019419645.1 Collinsella sp.
CGCCTACAAGAACAAGGGCGTCCAGGAGCTGCTCGACGCTGTCGTCGACTACCTGCCCAGCCCGCTCGACGTTGAGGCCGTCACCGGTACCGATCCGGACACCGGCGAGGAGATCGAGCGTCATCCTTCCTTCGACGAGCCCTTCTCTGGCTTGGTCTTCAAGATCATGACCGACCCGTTCGTCGGTAAGCTCACCTACGTCCGCGTTTACTCCGGCCGTGCCGAGTCCGGCTCCTACGTGATCAACGCTTCCAACGGTCAGCGCGAGCGCCTCGGCCGCATCCTCGAGATGAACGCCGCCGAGCGTATCGACCGTGACGACGCTGCCGCCGGCGACATCGTCGCTTGCGTCGGCTTCAAGAACTCCACCACCGGTGACACCCTGTGCGAAGAGGGCAAGGAGATCGTCCTCGAGAAGATCGAGTTCGCTAAGCCCGTTATCGACGTTGCCATCGAGCCCAAGACCAAGGCCGAGCAGGACAAGATGTCCCTGGCTCTGACCAAGCTCGCCGAGGAGGACCCGACCTTCCAGGTGTCCACCAACCACGAGACCGGCCAGACCATCATCGCCGGCATGGGCGAGCTGCACCTCGAGATCATCGTCGACCGTCTGCTCCGCGAGTTCAAGGTTGACGCTAACGTTGGTAAGCCCCAGGTTGCCTACCGCGAGACCGCTGGTCACGACGTCGAGAAGGCTGAGGGCAAGTTCGTCCGTCAGTCCGGTGGTCGCGGTCAGTACGGCCACGCCGTCATCAAGCTCGAGAAGATGGAGGAGGGCTTCGGCTACGAGTTCGTCAACGCTATCGTCGGCGGCGTCGTGCCCAAGGAGTACATTCCGTCCATTGACAAGGGCATCCAGGAGGCCCTGAACACCGGTGTTATCGCCGGCTTCCCGGTCCTCGACGTCAAGGTCACCCTGTTCGACGGTTCTTACCACGAGGTCGACTCCTCCGAGGCCGCCTTCAAGATCGCCGGTTCCATGGCTATCAAGGACGCTCTCAAGAAGTCCGACCCGCAGCTGCTCGAGCCGATCATGGCTGTCGAGGTCGAGACCCCCGAGCAGTACATGGGCGACGTTATGGGCAACCTCTCCGGTCGCCGCGGCAAGATCGAGGGCATGGAGGATCGCAAGAACAGCAAGCTCATCCGTGCCAAGGTGCCGCTGGGCGAGATGTTCGGTTACGCTACCGACCTTCGCTCCCAGACCCAGGGCCGTGCATCCTACACGATGCAGTTCGACTCTTATGAGCCCGCGCCCAAGTCCATCGTGGACGAGGTCATGAGCAAGAACGCCTAAGTTCGAGCTCCCTGTTACGTAATCCTGCGAGAACATCTCTCGCACTCTTTGGAGGTTTAAGTTGGCTACCCAGAAGATCCGCATTCGCCTCAAGGGCTATGATCACGAGGTCGTCGATCAGTCCGCGAAGCTCATCGTCGAGACCGCTCAGAAGACCGGCGCTCGCGTTTCCGGTCCTGTCCCCCTGCCCACCGAGCGCAACCTGTACACGGTTATCCGCTCGCCGCACGTGAACAAGGACTCCCGTGAGCAGTTCGAGATGCGCACTCACAAGCGCCTTATCGACATCCTCGACCCTACCTCGGGCACCGTTGATTCGCTCATGCGTCTCGACCTCCCCGCTGGCGTCGACATCGACATCAAGCTCTAAGCGATATCGCTCATAGCTTACAGAGCCCCGCTGCCATGTTGGTAGCGGGGCTCTTTTGTTTTGAATGATGGTTTGGACTGCCGGGTAATGCTGCCGAGTAGGTGGCTGCGACGACCTATTCGCTCAAGGGGCGCAGCGATGCCTCCTCAAAATGGAAGGATCGCAAGCCGCCTTCCGTTTCGATACACGCGCGACCAAAGGCATCGACGGTTTTAAAGACGCCTCGCGCCATCTCGTCTCCAGCGGGGGAGCGGGCGATAACGTGCTCCCCGATCCAATTGAGGTGAGCGACATATTCGCCGTGGACGGGCACGAGCGGTCCAGTGTTTTCTTTCATGGCGTCGAGCAGATCTGCCCACGCGTCCACAGAGTTTACGACGGTGTAATAGACCTCCTTGAGCAGCACATCGACGGCGGGAACATTCTCGTTGAGGTCTGAGAGGCCAATTGCCGCCAGGCCGCCATCGGGAACCTCCGAAGGCACATAGTTCACATTGACGCCAATGCCGCAGACGGCGAAAGGTTTGCCTTCGTTATCGCGCGCGGCTTCGACCAGAATGCCGCCGAGTTTGCGCCCTCGCGCGACAAGGTCGTTGGGCCATTTGAGGCCGATCTCGTTAGCAAGACCCTGCGCCTCGAGTGCCTCGAGCACCGCTAGGCCGCTGACGGCGGCAAGACCAGAGTACTTGGCGGGATCAACACGTGGACGTAGGACAATCGAGAGCAACAAGTTACCAGCGGTTGAATCCCACTTGTGGCCGCGCCGGCCGCGTCCTGCTGTCTGAGCCCGGGCGGCAAGTCCTGTGCCGTGCGGCGCTCCCTGTTTTCCTGCTTCGAGCAGGTCATCGTTGGTCGATCCGGTTACGTCGACTATCGTAAATTGGGCATCCATAAAGGCTGCTACCTCCTTAATGAATAAGTGAATAACGCAATGGTGTCGAGAAGTAGACACAATGTGAAGCCTTTGTCGCATTTAGACAATTTAATGTTAACACGTCAACAACGACAAAAATGCGCTATCCTCTCTTGGTCGATGTAAACACATCAACAACTCAAAGGAGGTTAGTGATGGGTTTCACGATACTGGGAACGGGCTCGGTACTTCCCGAGCGCAGCGTTTCCAACGACGAACTGTCCGAGTTCCTGGATACCTCAGATGAGTGGATTTTTACCCGCACCGGTATCAAGAGCCGCCGCGTCTGCACCACCGAGTCACTCGACGACCTTGCCGTGGCAGCAAGCGAGCAAGCGCTGCAGACGTCCGGAATCGATGCGAGCCAGCTGGATCTTATCGTCTGCTCGACGACGACGGGCGATCATCTCGTTCCCGCCGAAGCGTGCGCCGTTGCTGAGCGCCTGGGTGCCACATGTCCTGCCTTCGACGTTTCGGCGGCTTGTGCCGGCTTCGTATTTGCGCTCGATGTCGCCGAGGGCTATATCGCCCGCGGTCGCGCCAAGCACGTGCTGGTCGTTGCCGCCGAGCAGATGACGCGCGCGCTCGATTGGACCGACCGTGCCACGTGCGTGCTCTTTGGCGATGGCGCGGGCGCTGCGGTCATAGAGGCTGGGGGAGAGAATCCCCTTGCTGTTGAGCTTTCGACGTCGCCTGACGTCGAAACACTGCGCGTCCCCGGATTGGCGGGATCTTCGCCGTATAAGACGGTGCAGGACCGCGAAAGCGTGCTTTCCATGAACGGCCGTCGCGTCTTCAAGTTTGGCGTCAATGCCATCTGCGACACGGTCAACAAGCTCGCCTGCGACGCGGGCATCGCGGTCGAGGACATCGACCACTTTGTATTCCATCAGGCTAACGAACGAATCTTGAGCCAGGCGGTCAAGCGCCTGGGTGTGCCGGACGACCGTGTGGTCCGAACCTTGCGTGAAACTGGCAACATCTCGAGCGCCTGTATTCCGCTTGCTCTCGATCGACTGACAAATACCGGCGCGCTGCACGCGGGCGACACCATCGCCCTGGTCGGATTTGGCGCAGGCTTGGATGTAGGTGGCTATCTACTTCGCTGGAAGTAGTTGCACATAGGAAATGAAAACGCCCCTGGGGCACAAACAAAGGAGAACTACCATGGAAGATCAGAAGACCTTCGAGCGCGTTTGCGACGTTATCCGCGAGACCGCCGGCCTTGACGATGTCGAGATGAAGCCCGAGTCCACGCTCGAGGAGATTGGCCTCGACAGCCTGGGTACCGTCGAGATCCTCGTCGCCGTCGAGGACGAGTTTGGCATTGAGCTCGATACCGAGGAGAACCCCAAGACGGTCGGCGAGTTCGTCGATACGGTCGAGGCGGCATTGGAGAAGTAGTGATGCTCAAGTCTCCTCTCTGCGATCTACTCGGCATCGAAAAGCCCGTGTTCCAGGGTGGCATGGCCTGGATTGCCGACGCCTCGCTGGCATCTGCCGTGTCCGAGGCAGGCGGCTTAGGCATTATCGCGGCCATGAATGCCGACGCAAACTGGCTGCGCGATCAGATTCACGAGCTGCGCGCCAAGACGGATAAGCCCTTTGGCGTCAACGTTATGCTCATGAGCCCGTTTGTCGACGAGGTCGCACAAGTGGTGATTGATGAGCGGGTGCCCGTTGTGGTGACCGGCGCCGGCAATCCCACCAAGTACATGAAGGCGTGGAACGAGGCGGGCATCAAGGTTATTCCCGTCGTGGCTTCGGTGGCGCTGGCGCGTCTCATGGCGCGTCGCGGAGCCACTGCCGTGGTTGCCGAGGGCACCGAATCAGGCGGCCATATTGGCGAGACCTCGACGATGGCACTTGTCCCGCAGGTTGTCGATGCGGTCGATATTCCCGTGGTTGCGGCTGGCGGCATCGCCGATGGCCGCGGCGTGGCGGCCGCTTTTATGCTCGGCGCTGCCGGCGTCCAGGTGGGAACACGCTTTCTGGTCGCAAACGAGTGCACCGTATCCGAACAATACAAAGAGCTGGTGCTCAAGGCGGGCGACACGTCGACGCGTGCGACCGGCCGCTCGACGGGACACCCGGTGCGTGCCCTCAAGAGCCCCTTCACCAACGCGTATGCCAAGAACGAGGCGGCGGGCGCAAGCGTCGAGGAGCTCGGGGCCATGGGCGCGGGCGCCCTTCGCAAGGCCGCCAAGGACGGCAATTACGAAGAGGGCTCGTATTTGTGCGGACAGATTGCCGGTATGGTCAACGAACGCCAGAGCGCACGCGAAATCGTCGACGATCTGGTCGATGGCGCTGAGCATGTCCTGAAGGGTGCGTCCGCATGGGTAGCGTAGCGTTTCTGTTTGCAGGCCAGGGTGCCCAGCATCCCGCGATGGGCATCGACCTTATCGAAGCATCGCCGGCGGCCGCCGAGGTGTTCGCCATTGCCGACGAGGTGCGCCCGGGGACCAGCAAGCAGTGCCGGAGCGCCTCGAAAGAGGAGCTCTCGCAGACCGAGAACACGCAGCCTTGCGTGTTCGTGCACGACTTGGCTGTCGCCGTCGCCCTGCGCGAACGCGGCGTGGTGCCTGCCGCCTGTGCGGGATTCTCGCTGGGCGAGGTCGCCGCGCTCACCTTTGCGGGGGCGTTCGATACGCGAGCGGGCTTTGAGCTCGTGTGCGAGCGCGCGGCGCTGATGGCCGCGGCTGCCGAGCGCCATCCGGGCGGCATGCGCGCCGTCATCAAGCTCGATGCGGCGCAAGTCGAGGGCCTGGCAAAACAGGCCGGCGAGGACTGTTGGCCGGTCAACTACAACAGCCCCCAGCAGACGGTTGTGGCCGGAGCGCCCGATGCGCTGCAGACCCTCGACGTCCTGGTAAAAGAGGCTGGTGGCCGGGCCATGAAGGTCGCGGTGTCGGGTGCATTCCATAGCCCCTATATGGCCGAGGCGACCTGTGGCCTTGCTGCATATATCGATGCCGGTCACGCGCCGTCCCCGTTGCTCATTCCTGTTATGGCAAATATGACGGCGGCGCCCTATCCGGCCGACCCGCAGGCGGCATCGGAGGTGCTGGCCAACCAGGTGAGTCATGCCGTGCGCTGGGTCGACACGCTGCATGCTCTGCAGGATCAAGGCATCGACACGTTTATTGAGGTCGGCCCCGGCAAAACGCTGTCGGGCCTGGTCAAGCGTACGCTGAGCGACGTTCGCGTGTATTCGTGCGAAACGGCCGAGCAGGTCGCAGCTATTGCCGACGAGCTCGCATAGTCCACAGGGCTGTAACCCGAAAGGAATGACATGGGCAACTTGAACAAAGGCGCGCTCGAGCGCAACGACTCACGTCGCGTGGCACTGATCACGGGCGGCTCGCGCGGCATCGGTCGCGCTTGTGCCGTGGGCTTGGCGGAGGATGGCTACGATATCGCCGTCGTCTATGCCGGCAGCGTCGATGCGGCGCGCGAGGCGTGCGAAGCCTGCGAGGCGTCAGGCGCCACGGCGCGCGCATATCAATGTGACGTGGCCGACCCCGCCGCCGTCAATACATGCGTGGAAGCGGTCCTCAACGACTTTGGCTCCATTTGGGCGCTCGTCAACAACGCCGGCATCACCCGCGATGGCCTGCTCATGCGCATGGGCGATGACGCCTTCGATCGCGTGCTCGATGTCAATCTTAAAGGAACGTTTAACACGACGCGCGCGCTCACCAAGACCTTTATGCGCCAGCGCGGCGGTTGCGTCATCAACATGAGCTCGGTTGTGGGCCTGATGGGC
>DXZN01000008.1:0-29914 GCA_019419645.1 Collinsella sp.
GGGCGCAAGCCCCCGCTCCCCGCCGGCTCTTACACCACATCTGTGCGCACTACCGGCAAGCACCGCCAGAATCCGCATTTTGGACGCGCCCGAATCGGTTCTGGAGCCGGTTTTCGCGCTCTTACTCGTCTTTGGGCGAGGGATGCTTGCAGACCACGCTCATGTAGATCATGCCGAGCACGGCTGCGGTGACCGAACCGGCGAGAATAGCGGCCTTGGCTGCAAGAACCTCAAACTGGGCCGTCGGGAAGGCAAGGCCGCTGATGAGAATCGACATGGTAAAGCCGATACCGCCCAGAATGCCCACGCCGGCAATCATGTGCCAGTTGACATTGTGCGGCAGCTCGCAGGCCTTAAGCTTAACCAGGGCAAACGTCATACCAAAGATGCCGATCGGCTTGCCCAGCAGCATGCCAAAGTACACGCCGAGCGTCACCGGATCGGTGAGCAGCGTGCTCATGTCCACGCCCACTAAGCGAACCTGAGCGTTTACGAACGCAAAGATCGGCAGGATCACAAAGTTGACCGGCGTGGAGATCAGACGTTCCATGCGGATGAGCGGCGGGGTCACGCGGTGCATGACGCGCTCGACCTTGGTGGTCGAGACGGTAAAGTCATGCTGGCCCAGGATGTGTGCCTCGTCGTCGTAGCGGTCATCGAGCAGCGGCAGGCACTCGCCCAACCAATCGGTGAGGCTATCGAGCTTGACGCCGCACTTGGCCGGAATGGTGAAGGCCAGGATGACGCCGGCGAGTGTAGCGTGCACGCCGCTCTTGAACATGCAGAACCACAACAGCAGACCCAGTACCGAATACGGGGCAAGGCGGTAATGCTGCATCTTGTTGAGCCACACGAGCGCGCAGGTCACAAGCGCGGCGGCGCCCAACCAAAACGGATTGGGGCTCTGACCGTAGAAGATGGCGATGGCGGCGATGGAGATGAGGTCGTCGGCGATGGCGAGCGTCGAGAAGAACACGCGCACGCCGTTGGGCACGCGATTGCCCAAAAGCGACAGCACGCCCAGTGCGAAGGCAATATCGGTTGCCATGGGGATGGCCCAGCCGTTGTGCGCGCCAGCATGGTTAAAGATCAGGTAGATGCAGGCGGGAACGACGACGCCGCCCACGGCCGCCAGCATGGGAAGCATGGCCTGACGCGGATTTTTGAGCTCGCCGACCGTCATCTCGTACTTAAGCTCAATGCCCACCAACAAAAAGAAAATCGCCATGAGGAAGTCGTTGACGAAAAGCTCAACGGTAAGACCGGCCGTAAGGTTGCCCAGACCCACATACAGCGGGGTCTCCAAAAAGTGATGGATGGCCTCGTAGGCATCGGTGTTGGCGCAGATAACGGCGGCGATAGCGGCGAAGACCATGACGGCGGCAGAAATCGTGCCGTTCTCGGCAATGCGCTCCCAAATGTCGTGACGCTCAAAACGTTTGCGCTCACGAACGTTAAACAGCTGCTCGGGTGCTGCCATGGGCGGCTCCTTTCACGGGAAGGCTCCCGTCTTAAAAAAGCACGGCCCGCCCAAGTGGCGGCGCCGCGCTCTAACGTATTACGCTTGCATCTAGCCTACCCTGCACGACAAGCACGCAGGCGTGGCCGAAAAGCGGAACCACAGGTTGAACATTATTTGCTCAACGGCGCGGGCACGCCTGTCCAAGAGACGACGCGGTGCCGCGCACAAAAAACGACCGGAGCGCGGGGCTTCCGCGATCCGGTCGTCGGTGTTAGGCCAAAAGAACCTAGCAGGCGGCCATGATGGGGGCAGCGACCTGCTTCTTACGGGAGAGGACGCCCGGCATCCAGACGCCGTCGTGCTCGTCGGCAATGCCTAGGCCCTTCTGAGCGGCCTCGGTCTCGCCCTCGAGCAGGACCTGCGAGCCCTCCTCCATGATGTCGGTGATGCACAGGACAATGCCGTCAGCACCCTTCTCGGCGACGTAGGCGCGCATGGCCTCGCGAATCTCGTCGATCATGCCGAGTGCGCGGCTCTTGTCGACGGTCTCGTACTGGCCGATGAGCAGCTTCTTGCCGGCGGGCTCGAACATCTTGATGTCGTTGCCGACCATCTCGGCTGCGGTGAAGGAGCCGGACGGACGGGTAAGGAAGACCTCCATGCCAAACTTGACCGGGTCGACGCCCACCTGCTCACCGAGCGTAGCGGCCACGGCGCGGTCGACATCGGTGGTGGTGGGGCTCTTGAGCATGAGCGTATCGGTCATCATGGCCGAGAGCAGCAGCTTGGCCTGGACGTCGGAAAGCTCAACGCCGAGCACGCCGGCGAGCTTGGTGACGATGGTGCAGCTGGAGCCCCAGGGCAGGCAGATGTAGTGCAGCGGGCCGGCGGTCTCGAAGTCGCCGATGCGATGATGATCGACGACGCCAAAGACCGTGGCGTCCTTAAGACCGGCGACGGACTGGGCGGACTCGTTGTGGTCGGTGAGGACGACGAGCTGACCGGCCTCGACGGACTCAATCACGCGAGGCTCGGCAATACCGGCGTCGGCGAGCAGCTTGGCGGACTCTGCCGGAAGCTGACCAAGGGCGCAGGCCTCGTAGGTGTTGCCGGCATACTCAACCTGGTTGAGCAGCTGGGACAGGACGACGGCGCTCATGATGGCGTCGTTATCGGGGTTCTGGTGACCAAAGACAAGAACGTTTGCCATGGATATCCTCCACTTGATATGTGTACTTGGACGTAGCTATGGTAGCACGCCGATGCCGAGCCTTCGCAGACGGAAGGGCCACGGCATATTTTGGGGCAGGCACGGGGGCCAAGGCCGTCCCTTTTCACCGTGTTGGTGCAAAGTAACCTGACCCCCTTGCACCAGCTATTTACCGGCGGCACGCAGAGCTACGTAGGCGGCACCGATGATGCCGGCGTCGTTGCCGAGCGAGGCGACCTTAATGGGCGTCTCGCGCGAGGCGGAAAGCGCGTATTGCTTAAAGTGCTCGCGGACCTTGTCGAGGTAGACATCGGCCGAGGCAGACGCACCGCCGCCGATCAGGAACATCTCGGGGTCGACCACGTTGGCGATAAGCGCCAGGGCGCGGCCGAGGTAGTCGGCCATGGTATCGGCAGCTGCCAACGCGAGCTTGTCACCCTCGCGGCAGGCCTGGAACACGTCCTTGGAATCGGAGGGGCCGGTGAGCTCAATGGGCTCGACGCCCGCCTTCTTGCACTCGGCAAGGTAGTTGCTCACCACGCCGGTGGCGCTGGAATACTGCTCCAGATGGCCATGGCCGCCACAGCCGCAGGTGCGCTCCTCAGCCGGGTTCAGGCACATGTGGCCAATCTCACCGCCAGCACCCACAACGCCCGATACCACGTCGCCGTTAACGATAACGCCGCCGCCCACGCCGGTACCGATGGTGACCATCACGACGTTCTGCACGCCCTTGGCAGAACCGAGCCAGGCCTCGCCCATGGCAGCGGCGTTGGCATCGTTCTCATACTTAACGACCGCGTCGGGGCAGTGCTTTTGAATGGCAATCCTCAGCTCGGGCAGGTTGATGGCAATGTTGGCCTTGACCTTGGCATCGCCCGATGCCGGGATGGGGCACGGAACGGCCAGGCCAATGCCCGCCACAAAGGCACGCGGAATCTGGGCTTTGGCGACCACCTGGTCGATAGCCTCGGTCACCGCGGCAAAGCCCGCAGCGTCAACGATGGGAGGCGTGGGCACGCTGGCCTTGGCCAGCAGGTTTCCGTCCTCGTCGAACAGGCCCTCCTTAACCGAGGTACCGCCGACGTCGATGCCAATGTAATACTGCTTAGGTTCCATGGGAGCCCACCTTTCTCGTTTAAACATTGCCTGTATGGTACCGCTCCCAAAGCAAAAACCTACCAAAAAGGGACAGGTTTGTTTTGGCAGGTTTTATCTGGGGAAACGCAATTGGCTGCCCAACAGGCCGCGCAAGACCATCCCCAAAAATAAAGGCGCCGGGAGGCGGAGGCTCCCGGCGCCCGTCAAAGGGACTATGTTGTCTGTTGGACCGCACGGTCCGTCGCGGCGATAACGCCGACTAGGCCTGAAGTGCCTGCAGCTGCTTGTGAACCTCGATGAGCTCCGTCGCCATGACGCGCATGGTCTCGGTGCCGGCCATCTGGTCCTCGGCATGCAGCAAAATCAACGGGGCCTCGCCGTTACGTTCGCCGTTGGCCTCCTTCTTCAGAAGCCCCATGTGAACATCGTGGCCACCGTTATAGGCCTCGTCGCCCTGCTTGATAAGCTCCTCGGCGGCGTCAAAATCGCCCTCCTTGGCCTTTTGCACGGCATTGATGTACATGCTCTTGGCGGTACCGACGTAGCTGATGATCTCAAAGCAGGTCATCTGCAGTTCGTTCATATCCTCCATGCAGAGCACCTAGCCCATCACGCTGACGCAGTGGTCGATGATGCTGGCAGCGTTCATGCGGCCGTAGTCGACCATGTTGATGACCTCGACCGGAAAACGACCGGCGGCCTCCTTCTCAAAATCGCCCTTGGTGTAGCCGATCTGCGGACCAAGCAGCAACATGTCGCACTCGTCCAGGTGATCGTGGGCCTCGTTCATGGGACGAGCCTCGACCTCAATATCCAGACCACGGTTTGCAACCTCGGCCTGCATCTTCTGGACCAGCAGGCTCGTGGACATACCGGCATTGCAGCAGAGCATGATCTTCTTCATGGTTTCCTCCTTATAACTGCGCGGCGCGCAGACGACAACTGGTTTTATTCCTTGCGGCTATTGTGCCCACCCCCCTGCATCTTTACACAAGGGAGAGAGCTGCGGGCACCGGCGCCGCGTACCGGCGCCCGCAACGGTGGAAGGGAAAGCGAACGTTTAGGCGTTCTGCTCGGCAAGGGCCTCCTGCTTGGCGATTGCCTTCTCGGAAATCTTCATAAAGGGCAGGTAGACGGCCATGCCAATGACAATCTCGATAGCCTGCCACACGCCAGCGCGCCAGTCAAAGCCCGTAGCGAGCAGGGCATTGATGACGGGAGGCATGGTCCAGGGCACCTGGGCGATGCAGGGGCTGATGATGCCTGCGCAGGTAAGGCCATAGGTGATGCCGATGAACAGGTCGGGAAGGAGGACAAACGGGATCATGAGCGGCAGGTTGTACACGATGGGGTAACCGTAGATAACCGGCTCGTTGATGTTGAACAGACCAGGCAGGATAGCCATCTTGGAAACGGTCTCGGAAGCCTTGTTTTTGGAGAACAGGAGCGTGTCGAGCAGGAGCATGAGGGTGCAGCCCGAGCCGCCGATGAGGGCGAAGCTGTTAACGATCTGCATGTTCATGTAGTGATCGGGCTGGATGGTGCCACCGGCGGCAAAGGTAGCCATGTTGTCGACGATGAGCATGGTCAGGATCGGCTCGACGGTAGCGCCAGAGATGGTGGACTGGTGAATACCGACGCAGAACAGCAGGTTAGCAAGGGTGTAGATGAGGATAACAGCCCACGGACCAGCGTTCATGATGCTCTTGAGCGGGTTGGAGATGCACGTGGAGATGATGGTGCACAGATCGGTGCCGGCGCACACGGCGAGCAGGGCTGCGGCAAGAGCGAAGACCGCGAGGTTAAGCAGCATCGGAATCATGACGTTGAAGGAGTTGGAGACCGCGGGAGGCACGCCCTCGCCCAGCTTAACCTTGAGCTTCTCGACGCCAGAAATCTTGATGAAGAGCGAGACGGAAAGCAGGGCGATGATAATAGCCGAGAACAGACCGTTGGTGCCGGTGTTGGCAGTCGAAAGGGCGCCCGTGACCTCGGCGGAGGTGATCTTGTCGGTGAGCAGTGGGCTCGTGGCGGCAAGCGTGGCGGTGATCTGCTGCGGCATCATGATGACGAAGGCAGAGATAGCGACGACCATGCAAGCAAGCGGATTATCGAAGCGCTTGTTCTTAGCGAGGCTGTAGCCAATCAATCCGGCCAAGATAATGGCAGAGACGTTGAGGGTGCCCAGCGTAATCGCCGAACCCCACGTCTGAAGGTTGGCAAGGCCCGCCGCATCGAGCGGGAACAGAGGGAACACGACGTTGTTAATAAGAACCGCGATACCCGCAAGGATATAGAGCGGCGTGATGGTCGCGAAGGCGTCACGCAGGGAACGCAGGTGAACCTGGTTTCCCACCTTCGCAGAGACCTCGGCAAACTTGTCGAGGAAGCTCTTTCCGTTGTCACTGGCCATGATTGCTCCTAACTTTCAAATCCGGCCTTTCCTATGCGCACGGTGGTCTGTCGCCCTCTGCCACCAGATGTGCCATGTGTTGCGCGCGGCGGCGCGCGGTCTGGACGTTCGTCCGGTCGCTAATCAACCACGTGGGTCGTGGCGACCTGTTTGAGCCAGGCCGCCGACTTCTTAAGACGGCGCTTATAGCCATCCATCAGATCGACCTCGACAAAGCCATAGCGATTCTTAAAGGCATTGGCCCAAGACCAGTTATCGATGACGGCCCAATAATGGTATCCGCGGCACTTGGCGCCCTCGTCGATGGCCTTGGCCACCCACTCCAGGTGCTGACGTACAAAGTCGACGCGGTAGTCATCCTGGATGGTTCCTTCGGCGTCACGGTTCTTGTATTCGTCCATGATGCCGATGCCGTTCTCGGAAACGAACCACTCAAGATCGGGGTAGTTCTTAGCGCAGTCCATGCCAAAGTCGTAGAGGCCCTGCGGGTAGATCTCCCAGCCGCGGCTCTCGTTCATAACGGCGTCGGGCCATACGTACTCGTCGGCAAAGTGCGGCAGGCCGTACTGGTCGACCTTGCTCGCCGGCGCCTGAACACGCGTGGGGTGGTAGTAGTTGCAGCCTAGCCAGTCGACAACACCCTGCTTGAGGATCTCTTGGTCGCCGGCGCGGAACGGGAGCTTAACGCCGCCCTCGGCCAGGCTGTCGAGCACGTCGGCAGGAAGCTCGCCCTTGGTGATGAGGTCGAGCCACCAGCGGTTGTTGATGCCGCTGGTCATGCGCACGGCCTCGAGGTCCGCCTCGCTGGGGTTCTCCTTGGTGTAGACCGGGGTAAAGCAGTTGATCATGCCGATCTTGGCATCGGCGCGAATAGCGCCCTCGTCATAGGCGCGACGATAGTTGGCCACGGCCAGCGCGTGCGCCAGCGAGATGTGATACTGCACGGTGCGGGCGCGGTTGAAGTCGTGGAGCTGCGGGAACCACACGCCCTCCTGATAGCGCTGCTCGGGCTCGACGATGGGCTCGTTAAAGGTGAACCAGTACTTAATCTCCTGGCCAAACTCGTGGAAGGCGACGTCGGCGTAATGTGCGTAAGCCTCGACAACCTCACGGCTCTCCCAGCCGCCACGGTTAAAGAGGTAGGTGGGCATGTCAAAGTGGTACAAGTTGACAAACGGCTCCAAGCCGGCTTCGCGAGAGGCGCGGAACAACTCGTGATACCACGCGGCACCTTCCTCGTTGAGGTTGCCGTCGGCATCGAGCAGACGGCTCCACTGGATGGAAGTGCGATAGGTATCCAGACCCAAGTCCTTCAAAATGCGAAGGTCTTCCTGGTACTTGGCCATAAAGTCATTGCCGGCGTAAGAGCCAACGCGGTTGTAGAACGAACCCAGATCCTGGATGGACCAGGTGTCCCACAGGTTCTCGAGCTTGCCGCCCTGGTTCCACTGACCCTCAGTCTGCGGGCCGGACATAGCAGCGCCAAAGAAGAAGTCGTTGGGCAGCTGATACTGTGCCATCAAAGTCCTCGCTTTCGTGTTCTAGAGCTTCCGGTTGGAGACGGGTTTGCTTTGGCAGGTTATCCGGCGCGGGCGCGCACCGGCCATACCGATATCCAACCCGCCAAAACAAAACCGTCCCCAAACGGTCGATCCTGTTGTGCGGAAGGATTCCGTTCGTTGCTTAAACTATAGCGCTCTAATTTTAAAAGTAAAGCGTCTTTTTCTTTTTTCTTTCTCGAACTTCTTAGATAAAAGTAATATGGATGCCCTGTTGAGGGTTATACTTACTTTTTGTATTCATATATGTCGGAAAGGAGGTTCCATGATTCCCAAATACGAGGCGATAGCTGCAGATATTCGTCGAAGTATCGAGGATGGCGCTCTTAAACCGGGCGACAAGCTTCCCACCGTCGTTGAGTTCTGTGAGCTCTATAGCGTTTCCAAAATCACCGTCAAACGAGCTATCGAGCAAATCACCGAGGAAGGTCTTATTACCAGCCGGCGCGGATCGGGCACCTACGTTAAGGACACGGCGGGACTTCCCGGTCAGGCGTTTTTCCAGGGCAAAAACGACCGTGCCCAGGGCTTTTCGTATGAGCACCGCGGGGAGAAGGTGACCTCGGTGGTCTACGATTTCTCGATTGTTAATCCACCAGCGGACATCGCAGCCCAGCTGGGAATTGCCGAGGATGACTTTGCCTATCACATCGTGCGCGTGCGTCAGGCCGATGAGAAGCCCATCGTTATCGAGTACACCTACATGCCCCTCGAGCTGATTCCAGGCCTTAAAAAGAAGGACCTGTACGGATCGGTCTACCACTTCATCCGCGAGCAATGTGGGCTGAAGATTTCGAGCTTCCACCGTACCATTCGCGCCGTGGCAGCAACCGAGGAAGAAGCCGAGCGCTTGGACACCAAGCCTGGCTCTCCCCTGCTCGAGCTCACCCAGATTGGCTTTTTGGACAGCGGCGCCGCCTTTGAGTATTCGGTCTCGCGCAACGTTGGCGACCGCTTTGAGTTGCACAACGTAACGTTGGCATAGGTTTTTGTAGTCATCCGGGCGCTCGCTTTGAGCTGTTTTGTGCAGCGCCCGCGCAACACAATGGGGGTATGAACATGTCCGATTTGATTAAGCTGACGCCGATCTTCCACGAGAAGATCTGGGGCGGTCGCCAGCTCGAAACCGTATTTGGCTACGACATTCCCGATGGCCCCATCGGTGAGTGCTGGGCCATCTCGGCCCACCCCAACGGCGACTGCCAGATTGCGGAGGGCCCGTATGCCGGCCACACGCTGTCGTGGCTGTGGGCCGAGCATCGCGAGCTCTTTGGCAACTGCGAGGGCAAGGAGTTCCCGCTGCTCATTAAGATTCTGGACGCCAAGGACGACCTTTCGATCCAGATTCATCCCAACGACGAGTACGCTGCCGAGCACGAGAACGGTAGCCTGGGCAAAACCGAGTGTTGGTATGTGCTGGACTGCGAGCCCGACGCCACGATCATCGTCGGCCAGCGTGCCAAGGACCGCGCCGAGGCCGCACAAATGATCGAGGAAGGACGTTGGGACGACATGCTCAACGTGTTGCCGATTCACAAGGGCGACTTTTTCCAGATTGATTCCGGTACCGTGCACGCCATCAAGACCGGCACGCTCATTTTGGAGACGCAGCAGTCGAGCGACGTGACGTATCGTCTGTACGACTACGACCGTCCCGGCACTGACGGCAACCTGCGCCCGCTGCACATTGAGCAGAGCCTCGACTGCATCGACTTTGATGCTCAGGCTCCGACCGACGGCACGGTGACCGCGCCCGAGGTGGACGGCGTGACCGAGCTCGAGTCCAACCCCTGCTACACCGTCGATCGCGTGCGCGTCAACGGCAGCAAGACCCTCGACCAGCGCTGGCCCTTCATGTGCCTGTCGGTCATCGACGGCGAAGGCACCGTCTGCGGCGACCCCGTCCACAAGGGAAGCCACCTGCTGGCCCCGAGCACCGTCAGCTCCATCGACCTCGAAGGCAAGATGGAACTGATCATCAGCCACCTGTAGGTCGCACCAACAACCCAAACGCAACAAGGGGCTCTCCCGTCCATGTGCGGGAGAGCCCCTTGCCATATCTATTTATCAGCCCACCCGGCTCTCCAGATCAAAAAGCGAACGAGCAGAGCGACGTTCGCAAGCACCGTTACCCAAGGACCTGGGCGGGCGTATAGGGCAACATCGATCGCGAGTTCCGCACGCAAAGGAGAGCACTTAATGTGCTCTCCGTCTTGCGCAGGACTGCCCGAGCAGGCGATGTTGCCCTATACGCCCGCCCAGGTCCGCCAGGATCACGACAGCTTGACGATCGGCGCGAAGCCCTTCATCAGCTTTTTGGTCTGACCGGTCTTTTCGAATTGAACCTCGATCATGTCTCCGGCGACCGAGATCACGGTACCCGTGCCAAAGGTCTTGTGGCTCACGGTATCGCCTGCGGCAAAGTCCTGCGATGCGCTGGCGCGATCAACCTTGCGCTCCACCGTCGGGGACACCTTGGACGAGGGCTTTTTGGCTCGCGGTGCGCCCGAGCCAAAGGTCGAGGCAACACGGCCAGCGTCGGGCGAGACCCCACGATGGCGCTCGGTCCCGTAGCTGCTGCCACCAAAGAAATCGTCAAAGCTCGATCCGCCGCGCGAACCGGAACCGCCAGTCGAGCGCGTATGCGAACCAAATACCTTGCCGCCGTACATATCCGAACCCATGCCCGAGCCAAAGATGCCGTGACGGTCGCCGCGCTTCTCCCAACCCGTGCCTTCAAAACCGGCAGAACCGATACCGCTAAACTCGATATCCTCAAACGGAATCTCGTTGAGGAAGCGCGAGCGCGGGTTGGCAGAGGTCGAGCCGTAGGTGCGACGCGTGGCCGCATAGGTCAGGAACAGGCGCTTACGGGCGCGCGTGATGGCGACGTAGGCCAGGCGACGCTCTTCCTCGAGCTTGCCCGGGTCATCGCTGCCGCCAAAGTCGTGCACGTGCGGGAAGATGCCCTCCTCCATGCCGGCCACGAACACCGCCGGGAACTCCAGGCCCTTGGCGGAGTGGATGGTCATCATGGTGATGGCATGCGTCTCGCCGGCCAGGGAATCCAAGTCGGAGCGCAGGGCCAGCCACTCCATGAGTGCCGGCAGCGCCTTACAGGTGAGCGGACCGTAGGTGCGCTCAATCTCGTCGGCATGCACGGCACCCGCCGGCATCTCCGTCGGCGCGGCATACGCGTTGCCCGCGATGGCAGCAGCCAGGGCATCCTGCGGAGACAGCGCCGGAGCAGCCAGACTATCGAGCGGATTGGAGCCCGCGGCATCGCGCGCGCCGACGAGTGCCTCAAACGAGGATGCCGGGGCAGATGGCCCCGGTTCGGGCGCAGGCGCGCTCACCACGACGGGCTCGGGCTCGGCGCCGGCAGGCACGTCGGCAACACCGGCTGCGCGCAGCTCTTCCAAGCTCTCGAGCGTACCCTCGATGTCCTCGTGCGTCTCCTCAAATTCGGCAGCGACGCCCAGGAATTCCTGGATGTTCTCGGCGCGGCTCTCGGACTCCATGGTGCCCTCGGCGCGGAAAGCCTGCAGTAGGCCCGTCTTATCGACAATCATCTCGACAACGTCCTTGAGCTCGCCGTCCATGCGGCGACCCTCGCGCACCAGCGACACAAAGCTCGACAGGCCGTTGCGCACCTTGGCGCTAAACATGCCGGTTTCGGCACACGCGATCTCGCAAGCCTGGAAGAACGAGCAGCGGTTGTCGCGCGCCAGCTGCTCGATCTTTTGGATCGAGGTGGAACCGATGCCGCGGCGCGGTGTGTTGATGACGCGCTTGACGCTCATCTCGTCGGCCGGGTTCACGATCATCTTAAGGTAGGCCATGACGTCGCGGATCTCGGCACGGTCGAAGAATCGCGTGCCGCCCACGATCTTGTAGGGCACGCCCGCGCGCAGGAACATATCTTCGAGGATACGCGACTGGGCGTTGGTGCGATAGAACACGGCGATGTCGTCGTAGCTCGTGCCTTTGGCATGCAGTTTCTCGATCTCGCCGGCAATCCAGCGACCCTCGTCGCGTTCGTCGCTCGCCTGGAAGGCCTGGATCTTCTCGCCATCGCCCTCGGCCGTAAACAGGCGCTTGTCCTTGCGCTGCGAGTTGTGGCGCACCACGGCGTTGGCGGCGCTCAGGATGTGACCCGTAGAGCGATAGTTCTGCTCCAGCTTGACGGTCTTGCAGTTTTTAAAGTCCTTCTCAAAGTCCAGGATGTTGGTGATGTCGGCGCCACGCCAGCTGTAAATGGACTGGTCATCGTCGCCCACGACCATGAGGTTTTGGTACTTAGCGGCCAGCAGGTTGGCGATTTCGTACTGGACGTGGTTGGTGTCCTGATACTCGTCGACGCTAATGTAGCGGAAGCGCTCTTGGTACTTATCGAGCACCTCGGGACGAGTGCGCAGCAGCTCGAGCGCGCGCACGAGCAGGTCGTCAAAGTCCATCGCATTGGCGGCGCGCAGGCGGCGCTCCAGCTCTAGGTAGACCTGCGCGGCCTTTTTGTCGTTGGGGCTATCGGCGCTCTTGAGCATGTCCTCGGGGCCGATCATGGCGTTTTTGGCCGAGCTAATCTTGCTGCGGATCATGTTGATGGGGAACTGCTTTTGCTCGATGCCGAGCGCCTGCATAATGTCGCGCACCATGCGCTTTGAGTCATCGTCATCGTAGATGGTGAACTGGCCGGTGTAGCCCAACAGGTCGGCGTCCTCGCGCAGCATGCGCACGCACATAGCATGGAAGGTGCACACCCACATGCCACGGGTGCCGCTGGGAATGAGTGCCGCCAGACGCTCGCGCATCTCTGCCGCGGCCTTGTTGGTAAACGTAATGGCAAGAACCTGCCAAGGCTTAACACCCAGGTCGCCGAGCATATGTGCGATGCGGAAGGTCAAGACGCGGGTCTTGCCCGAGCCGGCGCCGGCGAGCACCAGCAACGGGCCCTCGGTGGACAGGACCGCCTCGCGCTGGGCGGGATTAAGGCTGTCGATGTCGACGAGCGGTTTGGCGGGCTTGGGCGCCGGCGCGGGAGCGTCGTAGATGTCGAGCGGAACGAGCTCGGGCTCCGGCGCAGCGGGGGCGGTGTATGCATCGAGCGGCACGGGTTCCGGCGCGGGCGGTACGGGTACCGCGGCGTTCTTTTCCCAGGGCAGGGGCTGGGTCATGGGCGACTCCTCATCTGACGGACGGCGCGCCTGCGGGCGGCGCCATAGTTTGAGCCGTACCAGTATACCGAGCCGCGCGGACACCGACGCAAATCACACCACGACTCCGTGCGCCACCGTCAGGCCCGCCCCAGCGGATTTGGTGCATTGGGGGGCCACCGATGTCATGGCAGCAGCGAGCGGCGGCCAGAGCGAACAAATTGGCATGAAAAGGGGGCGGCATAGACCTTTTGGTCATGCCACCCCCTTTGAATGACAAGTTGTCGCTCTGGTCGCCGCGCAGCGTCAACCAAGTTACAGGCCGAGCATAGGCTCCAGGACAAAGAAGTACGCGAGCACCACGATGCCCAGGATGATGCGGTAGACGCCGAAGCACTTGAAGTCGTGACGGCGCACGAAGCCCATAAGCCACTTGATGGCAATGAGCGACACCACAAAGGCGACGACGCAGCCCACGCCCAGGATGGCGATTTCGTTGGTGCCGAACGTGCCGCCCTTAATAAAGTACTTGACCAGCTTGAGCGCACTCGCGCCAAACATGACGGGAATGGCCAGGAAGAACGTAAACTTGGACGCCACCGAACGCGTGCAGCCCAAAAGCAGGCCGCCGATGATCGTGGAGCCGGAGCGCGATGTGCCCGGAATCAGCGAAAGCACCTGGAAGCAACCGATACCCAGCGCGGTCTTCCAGCTCAGATCCTCGAGCGTAGTGATGGAGCCAAAGTCCAAGCTATCGTCATCGTCTGCGGCGGCAGTCGCAGCGGGCGCGGCAAAATGCGCACCGGCGGGACGTCCGCCCGCCACCACAGCACGCGAACCAAACGAACCGGCAAGAGCAGCCTGGTCGCGCTTGTTCGCGCGCCAGTTCTCGATCACGATAAACAGCACGCCGTACACAATGAGCGCCAACGCCACGACGGGAGCATTGTAGAAATGCTCCTCCATCCAGTCGTTAAGCGGCAGACCGATCGCCGCGGCGGGAATGCAGCCGAGCACAATCTTGCCCCATAGCACCCAGGTGTCGCGACGGCCCTCCTTGCCCTTGCTGGGAGAAAACGGGTTGAGGTCGTAGAAGAACAAAACGCAGACGGCCAAAATGGCGCCAAGCTGAATCACGACCAGGAACATATTCCAGAACGTCTCGCTCACGTTCATCTTGACGAACTCGTCCACCAAGATCATGTGACCGGTCGACGAAACAGGCAGCCATTCGGTGATGCCCTCGACCAGGCCCATGAAGGCAGATTTTAGAAGCTCAATGATATCCAAAGGGACCCCCTCGTTAGACACCCGCCGATATTGTTCTGCGGACGGTGCGGGCGATGTCCCATTATCAACCGTTGGCGGCGCGCCTGCGCCTACCCTTACCAAAAAACTCGCCCGTTCACAGAATTGCGAGCGGTCAAACCCAAATCCTTGGGTATAACTGCAACAAGATAAAGTGTCCGGCGGCCACGCATCCGCGCCCGCCCGACGCACGAGCCCCGCGCCCGTGCGATAGACCAAGGAGGAAACCATGAACGAGGGCTATACCAAGGTATTTGTTTCGCTCGACGGTACTGAGCAGCAGGATTTTGTGCTCGCACGCGCCATCAAGGTCGCCGCGAACAACGGCGCCAAGCTGATTATCGGCCACGTTATCGATTCCACGGCACTCGAGAGCGCTGGTTCCTATCCGGTCGATCTGGTCAACGGACTGGAGGAGGCATTTAAGAACTCCATCGCCAAGCAGCTCGAAGAGGCCAAGGCCAATCCCGATATTCCCGAGGTCGAGGTCATGATTCGCGCCGGCCGTATTCGCGAGACGCTCAAAGACGAGATGCTCGACGTGGTGAAGCCCGACCTGGTGCTCTGCGGCGCACGCGGCCTGTCCTCGATCAAGTATGCGCTCCTGGGTTCGATTTCGACGTTCCTGCTGCGCAATACGGACTGCGACATCTTGGTCGTGAAGTAGCAAACGTACGCCTAACGCATCGCGGAGCGCAAGCCCACGTGCCCAAGTCTTCCAAGAGCGGGACCACCATTACGGTGGCCCCGCTTTGCTTTAGGCTGAGAATTGCTCCAGAACCCTCATTCTCTCAACGGAATCCGTCTGAATTTTCAGAGCGACCCGACCCAAATCTCCGGTTGCAGAGGCAAGTTCTGCAAGCTGGGCAGACACCTCTTCAGCCACTTCCGCCGCGATGTTCTTGATCATCTTGAGTGGCAGATGCAAATCTTGAGACATGAATTCGAAATCTTCAGGAGTCACCCCATCGATCACCCGGTGATCCCCAATATCAATCCCAAGATTATGGTCGTATCCCATTATCGTCGTGCAAACAATATCGTATGCAGGGGCCAACCTCTTTTCCCGCCAACTCGGACTATAAAGAAACGAATGGTTCTTGAGATGCGAGTCGCAATTCCCCAACGCATAATCGACCATTACCTGACGAGCGAACATTTGAGTATCAGCAATTACGTTAGACGATTGCTCTCTTATCAATCGGCCGCAAAGAGCCATATAGCAGCTATCGGGACGTGTCTCGTATTTCATATACGAAGGCCAGCCAACCGCTTGGCAAAAATCCTCCTGATGCAGCCTCAGAGGCACATCGAATCCGCTCATCGACGGCGGCTCATTGCTCCAGATTCTGTCATAACGCTCGGAAAAGAACGCACCAGGAATCGTATCCGAAGCTTCTGAACGGGCAATTTCAAGCCCAGCAGCAGACGCTGCCGTCATGCAAATTAATTCGTTGAACGGCAAATCCGGATGTTTAGTTGAAGCAATCTTGACTATGTGAGTCGAGGGGGCAGAGCCGAGCGGCAGCATCCAATCCCCCGACCCGGCCTTTTTTGCATCTTTACCGCGCGGTAAAAACCAACCGGTTTTAGACTGAGCGCCCGCCAACGACAGCCTCGAATCCTGCATATCATTTGCAATCTCAAACACTTCCGCCTTAGAAAGTGCCTCAAAATCCTCGTCTTGCAGAGGACGATAGCCCGGATCGTAGCTCGATTTCTCATCGCCGAGAAACCTCAAGGCACCAACGCACTCATCGCCCAAACGCTCGAGCATCGATAAATAGTCTGACTGGGGGATTTGAAAACGCATCGACAGCTCATGCCGAACCGGGCCCTCGGGAAGCATGCCCGAAAAGAAGGCCGAAAACTCATTGCTGGCATATGGCTCATGTCGCAAGGGAAGAGAAGCTGAGAGTGCGGCAGCATCGTCGCGTTCAAGATATCCCTCATCATATGCAAACGTCTCGTTTACGGGGTCGGCCCTCTCAAATTCTCCGACCAGCTCAAACGTTCCCCGATACTCACGATAAACCTTTAATGCCATGAGCCGTCGCCCCTCTCCCTCAGGATCAAATCGACCCCCAAGCTGTTAGCGATTTGAAGGGTTTGGCGAAGATTGGCACCCGCCTTTCCACGCTCAAGCTCGCTCACAAAGCGCAAACTGCACTGGTTGAAATCAGCCACATCGCGTTGGGTATAACCGAGCTTCTTCCGGCGCTCACGCAAATATGCACCGAGTTCAGCTGGGTCAAAAATCGTTCGCTCATTCCAGTCTTGCATGCTAATCCCCTATGATTATCCCAAACGGGATAATCATAGCACATCATGATGGAATTATCCCGTTTGGGATAATTGTCTTAACGTGAATGACGCTCCGGGACGTTACACCGCGACGACTACTCAAAGTATTGGAATTTGTTGGTCGAGAAGGCAAACGTGACGACGAAGCCTTCGCCGGGCTCGGATGCCACGGTGACATCGATACCCATCTTGGAGCACAGACGCGCCACCAGGTAGAGGCCAATGCCCGTTGCGCGCTTGGTGGTGCGGCCGTTGTCGCCGGTAAAGCCCTTCTCGAACACGCGCGGCAGGTCGGCCGCGCTCACGCCGCAGCCGTTGTCCGCGACGGTGAGCTCGATGCGTTCGCTTGCCAGGCCCTCGTCCAGCAACGCGCCCGAAAACGTGATCTTCGCACCATCCTCACGTGCGTATTTAATGCTGTTCTGAATGAGCTGGCCCAGAATAAACTCGAGCCACTTCTCGTCGGTAAAGACCTCAAAGTCGAGGTTCTCGCACACCGGCGCCACGTGCGCCGCGATGAGCTCGCGCGCGTTGGCCTTAATCGCGCCCGTCACCAAGGTCTTAAGATCCCAGCGGCGAATCAGGTAGTCGCGCTCCACGACTTCCGAGCGCGCGTAGTACAGCGCCTGGTCGATATAGCGCTCCACGCGAGCCAACTCACGGCCCAGGTCATCCACGCGCGACAGGTCGTCTTCGCTGCCGTCCAGGTTTTCCAAAATTAAATGGGCCGCCGCCAGGGGCAGCTTGGCCTCATGGACCCAGCTCTCGATATAGTCGCGATAGTCATCGGTCTGACGCCGGCCTTCGGCAACCTCGTCGCAGGCAGCCTTGCCCACCCGGCGCAAGACCTCGTACTCAAGCTCGCCCTCGGCATAGGTCGGGCATTGCACCATCTCCTGCACCCATGCGGGACTCTCGAGCTCCTCTGCCGCGCGCTCCAGCTGGCGCAGAAAACGACGGCGACGCGCGTACTCGATCACGATGCCGAGCATACCGAAGATAAAGGACACGCCGACCGCCACGACCACGATAGAAACGGGTGCGCCGGCGACCGTCAGCACAAAGCAGCTCAGCAGCACGCCGCACGTCCACACGGCGACGGGAAGCAGCGCATCTTTAAAGAACTTGGCAAACGACATGGCCGCCCCCTAGACCGAATAGCCTTGGCCGCGGTGCGTCGTCAAATACCCCTTGATGCCGATTTTTTCGAGCGTGGTGCGCAGGCGGTTGATGTTAACGGTAAGCGGGTTGTCGTCTACGAAGGCATCGGAGTCCCACAGGTCCTGCATGATGGCCGAGCGCGAAACGATCTTGCCCGCGCGGCTCAGAAGCAGCGAGAGGATACGCAGTTCATTTTTGGTGAGCTCGGTGCTAGTGCCGGTTTGCGTATTGGTAACCATGGAGCGGGCGAGGTCAAGCTCCAGTCCCTTGTGGACGAGCGTACTGCGCTCGCCTGACGCCGCGGTGCGACGCAGCAAGGCATTGATGCGCGCCACGAGCACACGGGCGCTGTAGGGCTTGGGAACAAAGTCGTCCGCGCCGAGCGTCATGGCCATGACCTCGTCGATCTCGGTCGTGCGCGACGTGAGGACGATGATGGGAACCTCGGATTCGCGGCGAACCTCGTGGCAGATATGCTGGCCGTCCTTGACGGGAAGCGTGAGGTCGAGCAGCACCAGGTCGGGCGCGGCGGCGAGAATATCGCGCGAGACATGCTCGAACGATTCGCAGGTCTCGATTTCAAACCCGGCGCGGGCAAGGATGTCAACAAGCTCGCGACGAATGGGTTCATCGTCCTCAACGATATAGATTAGCGCCATGGATTCCGCTCCCCTCTTGGTTGTCTTGCCCCATTATGACCGCGGAGCCGCAGGTACGCGCCTCGCGTGTCACCAAGGTGACAGAACTGTTCGCGAACGAAAACGCTTGGCTCGTCCCTCGCTCGCAACGGGCGCGGGAATCAAATGATTATTAAATCCCCGTCCCAGAAAAATCATTTAGCGGCGGGCGCGGAGCTTTTCGTAGCCGTCGGCGAAGAAGGCGACCGTCGCGGCGTCGGCCTCGGCAGCGTCCGTCTCGGTTGCGGGAACCACGCCGTGCTCGTCACTCACCAGGAACAGCGCGCCCTTGAGCTGCGCGGGAATGTCCACGCGCGTGACCGGGATGCCCTTGGTCTGGGCCAGCTGCCCGATGAGCGTCGCCGTGCCGCACAGACACTCGTCCGCCGGTGCCACAAAGGCCAGCTCGCCGTTGTTGACGGCGGCGAGCAGCTCGGGCGCCACGCCGGTCTCGTCGGCCTCGGAGCGGGCCTCGGCGGAGCGGGCACGCAGCGCCTTGGCCGACGTATCGGCCAGCGGCTCGTACTCCCCCACCGTCATGGCGGCGTTGCCGTTGACGTCAATCACCAGCATGAGTACGCCGTCGCGCGCGGTGTAATCGCCCTCGGCAAGCGACCACTCAACGTGCTGTTTGGCCCAGCTGAGCATGTTATGGGTAAGTGGCTCGCCCTGCACCAGACGCTCGGACAGCGCGCGGATGTGACGGTTGAGCATGGGCACCTTTTTGTTGGACATGCGCCAACGGCAGATGAGCGCGGGCTTGTCGAGCGTGAACTTCTCGACCGCCTCCTGATTGGCGCAAAAGTCCTCGTACGCACGCTGATCCTCGGCATTGCCAAACAGCTCGGCATCATCAATCTGGGGCATGGTCATACCTTTCGTGTTAGTCATTCCGTCCTCTTATACCAAAAAGACGGCCCTCCAAACGGAGCAGCCGTCTTTTGCAGAGATTATTTTGACGATATGGTCAGGCGACCGAACAGTTTAATGGGATAGAGAAACATCCCATTAAGGGTTTTCCAAGTGCCCGAGATTGCCCCGAAAGAGGAGCGCCGCGTACTAAATGTACGCAAGCGACGGTTTGAGGGGCAAGGTCGGGTGCTTGGGAAAGCCTCTAGTGCCTAAAATGCCTGGCTCCGGTGAAGACCATCGCAATACCATGCTCGTTGCAGGCCTGGACGCTCTCGTCGTCGCGCTTGGAACCGCCGGGCTGGATGATGCAGGTCACGCCGTGCGCGGCAAGCACGTCGACGTTGTCGCGGAACGGGAAGAACGCGTCGCTTGCACAGGCAAAGCCGCCCTTCTCCACGCCCTCGCGCTCGCAGAAGTCCTCGGCGCGCTCGCAGGCAAGCAGTGCAGAGTCAACGCGGTTGGGCTGACCCGGGCCCATGCCAATGCCGGCCTTACCCTTGGAAACTAGGATAGCGTTGGACTTGACGCCCTTGCAGACCTTCCAGGCAAACTCGAGCTCGGCCATCTCGGCGTCGGTGGGCTTGCGGTCGGTGGGGAACGTGAAGGTCGCGGGATCCTCGGTCACGTGGTCGACTTCCTGCACCAGCATGCCGCCGTCGACGGAGCGCAGCTCCACCTGGGCGCCGTGGTCCACGCCGCCGGTAGCCAGCACGCGCAGGTTGGGGCGCTTGGCCATGCGCTCGAGCGCCTCGGCAGTGTAGCTCGGGGCGATGATAACCTCGACGAACTGCTTGTTCTGATCGGCAAAGTGCTCAACCAGCTCAAAGGGAACCTCGCGGTTGCAAGCGATGATGCCGCCGAAGGCGCTCTTGGGATCGCAGGCGAAAGCGCGGTCGTAGGCGGCCGTGATGTCCTCGGCCACGGCGGAGCCGCAGGGGTTCTGGTGCTTGAGGATCACGCAGGCCGGCTCGTCGAACTCGCGGACCAGGTTCCAAGCGGCGTCGGCATCCAGATAGTTGTTGTAGCTGAGCGGCTTGCCCTGGATCTGCTCGGAGCCCACGAGCGGGAACTGCGAGCTCGCGGTGTTCTCGCAGCCCTCGGCAAAGCGATAGACCGTGGCCTTCTGCTGAGGATTCTCGCCATAGCGCAGGTCGTCGACCTTCTCCAGCGAGATCTCGAGCTTGGCAGAAGTGTCCGCCACGTCGCTTGCCTGGGCGGCAAGCCAACGGGAGATAGCCGTGTCGTAGGCGGCGGTGGTCTGGTAGACCTTCACCTGCAGGCGACGACGGGTGGCAAGCGTGGTGCAGCCACCGGTCTCGTGCATCTCGGCCAGGACGGCATCATAGTCGGCCGGGTCGGAGACGACGGTAACGCTCGCGGCGTTCTTAGCGGCAGAGCGCAGCATGGAGGGGCCACCGATATCGATGTGCTCGATGGCATCCGCGAAGGTGACCTCGGGGTTGGCGACGGTCTTCTCGAACTCGTACAGGTTGACGACGACCAGGTCGATCAGCTTAATGCCGTGCTGAGCGGCCTCCTGCATGTGCTGCTCGGAATCGCGGCGGGCCAGCAGCGCTCCGTGAACCTTGGGGTGCAGGGTCTTAACGCGGCCGTCCATCATCTCGGGATAGCCCGTGAACTCCTCGATGGGGGTTACGGGGACGCCCGCGTCCTCGATGGCACGAGCCGTGCCGCCCGTAGAGATGATCTCGACGCCAAAGTCATCGACCAGCGTCCGTGCGAAATCGACGACGCCCGTCTTATCGGTAACCGAGATCAACGCGCGTGCGATCTTCACATCAGATCCCATGCAGTCCTCCTGTCTGGTACGCCGCCGTGCTCTGTGAGCCGGTGATACGTCGATCTGCAGCGCTCGCGCAGCGGCATTGAAAATACTGATTCAATGTAGCGCATCGAGCGCATCGATGCACCCCGAAACGAGCGCATATGCAGAAAAAGCTTGCGAGCGGAGGGGATGGGCACGGCACCGGGCACGGTGAGTTCATGGAACACAGGGGCACCATAATTAGATGCCAATAGCGTGGTAGAACTGTGCTCGATATGCATCCGCAAAAGAAAGAGGCACCATGGTCTCGCGGGTTCTCTACCGACCGTTTGATACCGAAGACTTCGACGCCATCGCGTTGATTCTGCAGCAGCTTTGGCATAACAATTCGGATAACGATGAGTACAACCGCCTCGAGGCCGCGTGCGACCTCGCCTATTGCCTTTCGTCTTCGACGTTTTCGCAGGTTGCCGTAATCGACGGTCAGGCACGCGGCATTGCGCTCGCGCGTGCGGGACAGAGCTCCGGCGCCACCGTTAAGGAACATTGGCTGGATACCGAACGCGCACTGCTATCGCAAATGCGCGAGCTGGAGCCCGATGCCTGCGCCGAGTATCTCTCGTTTGTGCGCGCAACCATCCGAACCAACAACCGCCTGCTCGAAAGCAGCCCGTTGCCACACGACAACGAGGTCACGCTGCTTGCCGTAGATCGCGACGTCCATGGCCTGGGCGTTGGCTCGGTGTTGCTCGACGCCGCAGTCTCGTACCTGTCCTCGCGCGGGGCGACGAGGGCGCACCTGTACACCGACTCCAACTGCTCGTGGAAGTTCTACGAACTGCACGGCTTTAAGCGCACGGCCACGCACCGCGCCAACCGCGAAGAGCGCCGTCACGACATGCCACGCGAAAGCTTCCTCTACGAACTCGACCTAACAGCCTAGGCCCAGCAGCCACACCTAGTCATTTAAGAACGTCCCCAATGACTGATCCCCAACAACTAGTCATTTAAGTCTGTCCCCAATGAGTGGCCTAGGGGGTTTGTAGATAGCCGTGGTCAAAATACATCAAATATGAGTACTGTTACCTTTTTAGTAGCAGCGATTCGGGGCATTTTTGATGCTTATAGGCATGACGACCAGCTGCACGAGCTGACGTAACTCCCCAAATGTTCAATAAAATGGGCTCCTAACGAGAAGTACTCTCATTAGGAGCCATTATTATGTGCAAACATATGTGACCAACGCAGCAACAGTACTCATATTTGGCATTTTTTGTCCACTGCCCCTTGCGCGAAGGTCCTCAGCGGAAAGTTTGACCCGTTTCGATGCACAAAAATGGGATGAATCTTCCCTGGCAACCGCCCAGAAAGATCCACCCCAAAGCAAGCGCTCGCTAGAACGTTCCGCCGCCGCCTCCGCCGACGCCGCCACCGCCGCCACCGGAAAAGCCGCCGCCGCTGCCGCCGCTCGAGCTATCGGAACTCGAAGCCAGCTCGCGGATGGTCTCGTGGTACACATCGTTGAACGAATCGAGCGGGGACTCGTTGCCGTAGTGATGGTAATACCACCAGTAGCAGGGGTAGTTGTCGTAGAAATCGTCGCTGTTGCGCAGGTCCGCAGGCACGGCCTCGGCCAGCTGTCGCAGCACTTCTTTCGAAACGCCCAGGGCAACGCCCATCACCAGCAGTTTGTTCCACAAGATCAGGTCGCTGGGGACGGCCTCCTTCAGACGCGTAAAGTCCTCGAGCCAATGCTTGAGCGCCTTGCAGCGAGCCGCCACCTCGGCGCCCTCCGGCGTGTAGCGGCGGAAGGTGCAGCTCAGGACAAAGCCCACGATCGTGACGGGGATCGAGATCATAGCGGCACCGACGTTGGCGTCCGCAAAGTCGGTATAGATCAGAGAGCCCAGAATGCCAAAGACGATGATGATGCCGAGAACCAAGCCGGCAACCAGGGCGATGGTGCCGTCCGAGGCGATAAGCTCGCGCGTCTCCAGCTTGCCCTTAACCGTGCTTTGATAGTCCTCGAGCTTGTTGCCAACAGATTCAGTACGCTCGCTGGCATACTCCTCCAGCTCGCTAAACGTGCGTGAACGGACGCCGTCTTTATCGGGCTTAACGCCGGCGAAGAAGACCTTGAGCACATCGCGATCGATGCCGTCCTTCTTGGCAGCCTTCCAGGCCTCGTCGGTCACTGTGATGCGATACGTCTGCTCCTCTTTTTCGCGACGGAGCAGACCCTTCTTCTTGGTCTCGGTCGCTTCTTCCAGCTTGATCACGCGGTCGTCGGTAAGCTTCATAAGCGTGGCGATATATGCCTGATCGGGCACGTCGTTCCAGCTCATAAGAGCTGCAAGCACCGCGGGATGGTCGGCCGAGGGCACATCGCGGAAGTACTCGTCCTGAAAGAGCGGCTTGGGCTTGGGCCTGCGCAGCTTAAGCATCACGATCACACCGGTATAGGCAACCGCCACGGCAACACACACCACGGCAATCGCGCCGGCAACCGCACGCGCGTGCTCACGGCGAGCGTTGGCCTCGTCGGCCCATTCCTTCTCTTCGCTCAGGATCGTCGACATGCGCTTTTCGCCCGAAGCGGCAAGCTGCGGCACCCAGTCGCTAGGGAAGGCGATGCGTGCCTCGGCGAATTCGCCCTGGTGCACGCAGGGAATGGTATAGGTGACCATGGGCTCGTCCTCATCGAGCGACACGTCGCCCGTCAGCGGACCATGGCCCCATGCGCGGAAGTTATCGCCCTTGACGGCCACCGTCCCGGCAGCGGCATTCGCGAAGCACACTTCCATCTCGACGTCATCGGAATCCGCAGACCAGCCGTCACCCACGAACTTCCAGTAGAGCTCGGCGGTATCGGCCCAGTTCATAACCGCACCGGTCATGGTGTAGCTCACGTAGTAGATTGCGCTGTCGCCGCTCTCGTGAGGGCTGAACACCTTAATCCTTACGCCGTCACCGGTCTGCTCGACCGTGTAGACGCCAGAGTCGCCCTTGTTCGCGCTATCGACTTTGTTAAACGCGGTGTCCTCTTCCTCGACACTCAGCACGTCGACGCCCGCCGTGCCGCCCTGCTGGTTGGAGCCCGTATTGATCTCCCAAAACACGCCGTTGATGTCGTCGTCGAAATCAAACTGGCGTCCCTCGACAACGGTCAGCGATCCATCGGCCTCGACCGTGGCACTGATGTAGGTTTGGGTCATGGAATACCCGTCGGCACGTGCAACGGCGGGCAACAGCAGCAGCGCGCACGCGACGAGCGCGCAAATGGAAGCAAATCGCGCAAACGGGCAGCGCTGCCGACAGGTCTTGGCAACGGGGGCGTTCATAGGCACATCCTTTGTCTGTGATACCAGTAGCGTCATTGTCCCACGTTTGCGGGTTCATGTGACGAACATCTAGGTCAGCGGAGTATTAAACGGGACGAAAGTCACGCCCGCGACCGGCACCTGGGGACGTTCCTTATCTGCCGGCAATCTGGGACACTCCTTGGCATAGCCCGCTCCGGCATAGATACCACTTCATAGCTCCGTCACAGGTGTAGCGGCTTTGTGTGGGCGCGGCGTGAGCCGATTAAGCCGGCGAGCGAGGGGCATAAAGCAGTTGAGCGAAAACGGTTTGCCCCTTTGCCGTTCGCTTGAGGATCATGTCCCCCTTTTCCGCGGAAACCCCGGCAGTTGCGAAGAGCTGCCGGGGTTTCTGTCGTTTGAGGGGTTGAAGGGGCTGAGCTTGGGGCGGTAATCGAAGTGTTGAGTCGGTGCCCGCCGCGCACAACACGCAGCCTCGGCAACTCGCGAGCATCGACGACGCCCCCTCACCTCACCCCGCGCTATACTCGTCCGCATGGATATCAACGCATGCAACATAGCAACACCCGCCGTGGCCATGTCGACGGCGCCCAACAGCAAGCTCGCCCCCGCCCTCGCGCCGGTCGTGGGCCGCTTTGCCCCGTCGCCCTCGGGCCGCATGCACCTGGGCAACGTGTTCAGCTGCCTGTGCGCGTGGCTTTCGGCCCGCAGCCAGGGCGGCAGCATCGTGTTGCGCATCGAGGACCTGGACGATCGCTGCAAGCGCCCGGAACTTGCCGCCCAATTGATTGACGACCTAGCCTGGCTGGGGCTTGAGTGGGACGAAGGCCCCTACTACCAGCACGATCGCCTGGACTTGTACGAGGACGCCCTGCACCAGCTGCAAGACGCCGGCCTCACCTATCCCTGCTTTTGCACGCGCGCCGAGCTCCACACCGCAAGCGCGCCGCACGCGAGCGACGGCACGCCCATCTACCGCGGCGCCTGCCGAGGCCTTTCTGCCGAGGAGGTTGCCCGCCGCAGCATCCTGCGCGCTCCGGCCACGCGTCTGCGTGTGCCCGACGTCGACGACCTCGCCGGCGACGTGATCGAATTCGTGGACCGCACGTACGGAGCCCAATGCGAGGCACTCGCCACCGAGTGCGGCGACTTTTTGGTGCGCCGCAGCGACGGCGTGTTTGCCTATCAGCTGGCCGTGGTGGTCGACGACGCTGCCATGGGCGTCACCGAGATCGTACGCGGATGCGACCTGCTTGGTTCCACGACGCGCCAGATCTATCTGCAACATCTGCTGGGACTGCCCACACCGCGCTACGCGCACATTCCGCTGCTCATGTCGCCGGACGGCCGCCGCCTTTCCAAGCGCGATTGCGATCTGGACCTGGGCGAGCTCCGCACCCGCTTTGGCACACCCGAGGCACTGTTGGGATGGCTCGCCGGGCAAACAGGCATCGCGCCGGACACCACGCCGCGTACCGCCGAGCAGCTGGTCGAGCACTTTAGCTGGGACGTCATCCGCGCGCATCGGGAGAACATCACTGTAACGGTCGAGTAGCCAGCCACCCCGCCTCTACGCAACATCCCAGGACTGGAGTTCGTCGCCCAAGCGAACGATGCAGTCGTAGAGCACGGTGTGACGCTCGGCCGGGTTGGTATCCCGATGAAAATGCCCGTAGTACCAGCGCTTGTAGTCCAAGTGGTCTTCCAGCTCATCGAAAAATGCCGTAAGCCGATCGACGGCGGGGCAATTCCAGCCGGGCGCTGGATAAAGCGTGGACGAAAGCATGCGCGTAGAGCAGGTGTGGGTGATCACGTAGTCGACCGTCCAGCCCACGCTGTCGAGCTTTGCCCGCGCCTCCTCAAAGTTGCGCTCGTCCGGCAGCTCCTGCGGCCACCAGCTGGAATACGGAATGCGGTATTCCTTGTCCACGCTCGTGGCGCCGCCCATGGTAAAGATCGTTGAGCCGTCGAGCTCAAAAACCTCGCCACGCGTCAGTCGCCGTATGGGCGAGGCATCCGACAGGCGCTGCGTCAGCCCACCGTGCCACAACTCCATGGGGCGCTCCGCCCAGTGATCGAAACGCTCGTGGTTGCCGTCGACGAACAACACGGTATAGGGACGCGATTCCAGCCAAGCAATATCAGCGCACTCCTCGGCAGAGAAATCCCAGGGAAAGCCAAAGTCGCCGGCGACGATGAGATAGTCGTCACTCGTCAGACTATCCCCAAGCTCCCAGTCGCGCAGCTTTTGCATGTCGAGCCCACCGTGAATGTCGCCCGTCACATAGACCGTCATCGGATCACCACTTCCCTGCAAGTCGCTAGCCCGCATTCTGCACGATTACTAAGCTAACCGTTCCAGCCCTTCCATCCCTTAGGGCTTACCCCTCGTTCTTCCATCCAAACGGGTCAAGCACCCAAAAAACCAGATCGAGCACGCCGCCGGTCATCATGGCACCGGCAAGGGCCATGCAAACGTGCAGAGAGCTGGCACTTCGGAGCACGTCAAATGGCCCCAGAACAGCCAGCAGCGCGACCGCTACGCCGGCCGCGCACAGCACAAGACACGGCCCTGCGTCCTTAACGCACTTCTTTGCGAGACGCTTTGCGTTGTCACTCATCGATATCGAACTCCTTAGAGGGTCGTTGTTCAGATGCATGCCGCCGTGGCAGAACGAAGCGGCAGAGTAAGTGTCACATGCCGTGCAGACATCAATGGAGAAACCGCCTGCTCGACCAACCCTTGACGCCGTTTTGTACCGGCACCCCATCTCCCGCTATCGAGGTCTAATACTTTTCCCACTGCCACCCAAAAACTCATCCAACATTAATCTTGGCTCAAGAATCGCTTAATCTATAACCTGCACTATAGAGTTCGACCAAGGGCGGGGCGGCGCAACGCAAACCGCCGAACGCAACGCTCGCGCCCGAGCAAATTGCCCGGAGTCGCGCCCATCGAACGAAAGGACAGGTCATGGACGACCTCGAAAAAGTTGAAACCATCCGCACCAAGTGCAACGTGAGTTACACCGATGCCAAGGCGGCGCTCGACGCTGCCGACGGCAACGTTTTGGATGCCATCATTTGGCTCGAGTCGCAGGGCAAGACCCAGACCACGTCGGCGCATGCCGCCACCGAGTCCGCGCCAGTCGATGAGCCCTCTGCCGAGATGGTCGCCGCGCAGGCAGCCTACGAAAAGTCGAGCGAAAAGACCGACTTCTCCAAGAAGATGGACAGCGTGTGGGAGTACCTCAAAAAGCTCTTCCGCCTGAGTCTGGACACCAAGTTTATCGCCACGCGCCGCGATGCGATCATCCTCAACATCCCTATCCTGATTCCCATCGTCGCGCTGTTTGCCTGGGGCGCCACGATATGGCTGATGCTGATTGGCCTGTTCTTTGGCATGCGCTACCGCATCGACAGCGACGGCGACGTGCCCGGCAGCATCAACAACCTTATGGATAGCGCTGCTAACGCCGCGGACGACATCAAGCAAAATCTCAACGACGACAAGTAATCGCAGACGGGGGCACGCATGGCACGAATCCTGATCGTAGAGGACGAGGAGAAAATCGCCCGCTTTGTGACACTCGAGCTGGAGCACGAGGGCTACCAGGTGGAGCACGCCGCCGACGGACGCACCGCCGTTGACCTGGCGTTGGAGCGCGACTACGATCTGATTCTGCTCGATGTACTGTTGCCGCAGCTCAACGGCATGGAGGTGCTGCGGCGCATACGCAAGCACAAGGATGCGCCAGTGATCATGGTCACCGCGCGCGATGCCGTGATGGACAAGGTTGCCGGGCTCGACGCCGGCGCCGACGATTACCTGACCAAGCCGTTTGCGATCGAGGAGCTGTTCGCACGGATCCGCGTGGCGTTGAAGCGCTCGGAGGCCGTGCGGGCGGCTTCGGGCGTTGGCGGCGGCGGGGCCGGGGCTGGCGTAGCGAGCGGCACGGCCGCCGGTATCGCCACAATGTCCCCGGCAACCGACACGGCCCAGACCGCTGCCGCGCCCTCCCCCGCCGCACTCGCCGTGGGCTCGGTTGTGCTCGACCCCGACCGCCGCGAAGTCACGGTCGGCGGCTCGCCCATCGCGCTCACGGCTCGCGAGTTCGACGTCCTCGCCCTGCTTATGGCGCACGCCGGCACCGTGCTCACGCGCGAGCGCATCGCGCACGAGGCGCTGGGCTACGACTACGTAGGCGACACCAACAACGTCGACGTGCACATCGCGCACCTGCGCGCCAAGATCGAAGACGCCGGCGGCGCCCGCATCATCCAGACCGTGCGCGGGGTGGGCTATGTCTGCCGCGCGTAATGCCGAGGCCAAGCGCGTCACCTCCATCGCCCGCGCCATCAACTGGAGCTATATGTGGCGCCGCCTGATGAGCTACGTCTGGCTCGATCTGTTGCTGTTGGTTATTGCGGTGGCGATCCTCGTCTATGGATACAACCGGACGCTGCCCAACGGCGCGTTTACCGCAGGATGGATCCCCAGCACCACCGTTCGCAGCATGTCGCTGACGCCCGCGCGCGGCTGGGACCTGACAACGCTCACCTATACCGTCGAGCTTGCGCGTACCACCAAGACTTTCCCCCTCGCGCAGGACCTCGTCACGCTATGGCCTCTCTACCTTGTCGTTGTGGGTTGGCAGGTCATCAGCGTGCTCAACATGCTCGGCGGCGCCCGCCGCGTGCGCCGCACCATGGCGCCGCTCAACGATCTGGCCCTGCGCGTGGACGAACTCGGCCGCATGCAGCTCTCCGGCGGCAAGATGGAAACGCTGGAGCAGGCCATCGAGCGCGCAAGCGTCGACTCGCCGAGCGTCACCACCGGCGACGCCGACCTGGCAAGCATCGAGGTCGCGCTCAATCGCCTGCTGCGCCAGATGCAAGAGGCCAAGCTGCAGCAGATGCGCTTTGTCAACGACGCGAGCCACGAGCTGCGCACGCCCATCGCGGTGATTCAGGGCTACGTGAACATGCTCGACCGCTGGGGCAAAGACGACCCGGACGTGCTGGCAGAATCCATCGCGTCCCTCAAGGCCGAAAGCGAGCACATGCAGGAGCTCGTGGAACAGCTGCTGTTTTTGGCACGCGGCGATGCCGGGCGCACGGTCCTGCGGCGTGCGCATACCAACCTGGCCGCACTGGTCGGCGAGGTATGCGAAGAATCACAGATGATCGATACCGAGCACACGTATCGGCTGGCGTACGACACCACGCTTGCCAACGACCCGCGCTGCGACGCATCTGTCGACGTGGCGCTCGTGAAGCAGGCTCTGCGCGTGATCGTGCAGAACGCCGCCAAGTACTCGGATGCGGGAACGACCGTCACATTTGGCATAACGCCCAATGCGGGCATGGGCACGATCGACATAAGTGTTGAGGACGAGGGTATCGGCATGAACCAGGAATCCGCAGCTCACGCGTTCGAACGGTTCTACCGCGCCGACAACGCGCGCGATGCCGGCGCACAGGGCTCGGGTCTGGGGCTCGCCATCGCCAAGTGGATCATCGACAGCCACGGCGGCGTCATCGGTGT
>DXZN01000008.1:29924-48297 GCA_019419645.1 Collinsella sp.
CGGTGTGACCTCAGTCGAGGGCGTCGGCAGCCGCTTTACGATTCGCCTGCCACGATAGAAAGCCCCTCGGCATAAATAAAGGGATAAGGCCATGCGGCCCTATCCCTTTTTGCTAGCTATGGCAGCCTGTGCGCTACTCGCGGCACAGATGCACGGCAAAGCCGGCGAACTCGCGCTTAAAGTACACGAGCTTGGTGCCGCCGTCGGGCAGCAGCACGCGCGACTCCTCGTTGACCTCGAGTCCGCGCTCGGCAAACCACTTCTCGGCCGCATCGATGTCGTTGACGGCAAAGCCAATGTGGCCCTTGGTGCCACGACCGTTCTGCTTCATAACCTCGACCAGCGAATCGTTAAAGTACGAAACCGGGGTCTCGATAACGGGCAGGCCCATCATCGTCGAGAACAGCTCCGCGATCTCCAAGGCGTCTGCCGGGTCGGCGGCGTTAATGCCCACATGGGCAACGCGCATACCAAAGAGCTCTACCGGATTGGCGTTCTGCTCACTCATGCAGGCAGCGCCTACTGAGCCATGACGTCAAGAACGGCCTTCTCGGCGGCAACGCGGTTCATGCCGGTCATGAAGGGCACGCCGCTCACGTACGGGCAGGTGAGGCCCTCGGGGGCAACGGTGGTGGCGATCAGCAGGTCGGCGCCCTCGTCGCAAGCGTCCTTGGCCTCGGAGATGGCGCACTGCACGATCTCATACTTGTCGGCGTAACCGTTGGCGTCGAGCAGGGTGGCGACCTTCTGGGCAACGAGCGTGGAAGTAGCAGCGCCAGCACCGCAAGCCAAAACGATTTTCTTCATAGGTAATGTCTCCCTTCATGGTTTACTTTAGGTAAGTGTACCGCAGCGAGCGATGGCACTCGGCCTCGATGAGCTTTTATGCCAGTTTGCTTGCGCGCTGCGTATAATACATCCAGTACGTGTTGTCATACCGCTCGCTTTATGAGCGACTAAGGACCCTAATATGCCCGATTCCCGCACACTCTGGACCGCCGTCGTTATCATCTGTATCGCCGTGTCGGTGTTCTTTAGCATCAAAAAACGCACCACGTTTAAGCGCCTGCAGCAGTTGATGGCTGCCAAACAGTGGGACGAGTTCGATCGTTTGCTCGACGGCAAACTCACCAGCATGCTGTACCCGCGCTACAACCGCGACTACCTGCGCCTGAACTCCTATCTGTTGCGCGAGGACCACGAACACGCCAACGAGATGTTCGACCTGTTGCTGGGACTCAACCTGCCCAAGATGCAGCGCGTCGACCTGGTGATCAAGGCCTTTAACTACTACGTTGGCCAAGAGGATCGCAAAAAGTCCAAGGAGCTGCTGCACGAGATCAAGGGCTTTGAGGGCGGTCAGGCCGAGGCAGTCGCGCACGAATGCCAACTGATGTACGACACGATGATTCTCAAGCGCCACAACGACATTCCCGAGCTGGAGCGCATGCTCGAGAATGTCGGCGACGACCCGGTCAAGCGCTGCCGCCTGGAGTACCTGCTGGCCCTGCAATACCAGAACAAGGGCGACGAAGCAAAGTTCCAGGAGTTCCTGGAGAAGTCGGGCCAACACTCGATGGCCGTCAACGCGTAACGGACGGCTTGTGCTAGACTTCTAGTCTCACGGGGGCGTGGCGGAATTGGCATACGCAGGAGACTTAAAATCTCTCGCCGCAAGGATTGTGGGTTCGAGTCCCACCGCCCCTACCATGTAGTGCTTACGAGCCCGTGTCCCCCAGGGATGCGGGCTCGTTTTTTAGATGCCGGTGGGGCTCGAACCCGCGAGGGGGCGAGCGTCAAGCGGACGCGCAGCGTCCGAAGCCGGTGCGGATTTGCGCAGCAAATACGCAGACATCCCACCGCCCCGCGCTTCAGAAAGTCAGCTAATTTAGGACGAGCTAAAATGACTGCTTCGGCCCCTTAGAAGTTGCGGTGGAATAGTTCCTGTTTGGCCGTTTACCGGCCCATTTAGGAACTATTTCACCGCAACTTATTTAGAGGGTACTGAGCTCTGGGGTCCAGCCGATGGTGGGGGCGGCGCCGTCGAGAGTCTCGTTGATGGTGGCGGCCATGCCGGCGAGTAAGCTGTTCTCGCTTACGGTGAGCGTCTTGTAGCCGCCGGCTCGCATGAGCTCGCGGATCACCACGGCGCCAGCCAAGATCACGCCCGCGCGTTTGGGCTGCACGCCTGGCAACGCGGCGATGCCTTCCGCGTCCAACACAGACATGCGCTCGATGGCGGCCGAGACCTGCTCCAGCGAAAGCTCGCGCAGGTGCACGAAGCTCGAATCATACGGCTCCAGCTCGTGAACCAGCGCCACGAGTGTGGTGACGGTGCCACCCACCGCGACCAGGCGCTCTGCACGCTCAAAATTGCTCGGTAGGCCCTCAAAATAGGCGGCGAACTGCTCGCCCGCCCAGTTGGCAGCGGCAGCAAGTTCGCCGTCCGCAGGTGGCAACACCGAGAAGAACCGCTCGGTCACACGGCGACAACCGATGTCCAGCGAGCGCGTTCCTTCCAGCGCAAAGACCCCGCGCTCCGAAGCGTATACACCCGTCGCGAGCTCCGTGGATCCGCCGCCCGAATCGGCAACAATGATGCGCTCGCCGGCAAAGTCGTGCGCCACGCCAAAAAACGTCAGGCGCGCCTCGACCTCGCCCGGAATCACCTGTGGCTCAAGCCCCAGATCGCGCAGGCCGTCCAGCAGCAGCGCGGCATTGGACGCATCGCGCGCGGCGCTCGTGCACGTGGTGCAGATGCACGCGGCCCCAAAGGCACGGGCCTCATCCACAAACATGCGACACGCAGCGAGCACACGCTCGACAGCCGCCTCGCAAAAGCGACCCGTCGCGTCCACACCCTCGCCCAGGTCGGTAATCTCGGTATGCTTGGACGATCCCACGATCGCCCCGCCCTCGACCTGGGCCAACACCAGTCGCGACGACACCGTTCCCAGATCGATCGCCGCCACCTTATATCGTTTGCAATCTGCCATTGCGGGTTCCCCTCCGGGCGCTACTCGCCGTTAGACACGACCGTCTGGCCCTCGACACCGTTAAACCCAAACAGCATGTCGAGCGCCTGGATATACCACGGGGCGTCCTTACCGACTTCTTCAATCTCTTTGGCAACTTCGCTGGCCTTCTTGGCGTTCGACGACTTCTTGCTCGAAGACGAATCCGAATCGTCGTCCAAGCCCTGCACTTCAATCCTCTTCTCGCCGGGCATCACCAGGCCCAAGTCCTCGGATGCCGCGTCCTTGATACCCTCCTCCGAGAGCAGCTTGTCGACGCTTTTTTGCAGCTCATCATTGTATTGCTGACGAATCTCGACCTGCTTGGCCAAGATATCGCTCGAACGCTTTGCCACGTACAGATCGCGCACGGGGAAATACAGGCTCACGAGCACCAGGGCAACGACAATGCCGATGAATAGCCCTCGCTGAGGACCGTGGGTAAAGTCGTAAATTGCCTTGACCACTGCGTTGTCGTTGGCGTAGTGCATAAAGTCCGAGCCGGAAAGACGGCTTGAGGGACGGCGCGGCTTGTCGGACGCCTGGGCCGAAGGGCGCGACGCATGCGCGGAACGCGATGGGCGCACCGGACTATCCGAGGAACTATTTGGCTGAGCATTGGGATGCGAAGTCGCCGGCGAGCTATACCTGGAGCGATCAGCACCAGCATAACCAGACCCGCCAAGCTGCGCGGTACGCGCACGACGAGGCGACGGCTCACGCGAACCGGCGGAATAGTACCTGTTGTCGTAAATCTGATCCATGTGCGCCTTGTGCGGTTGAGGTTTGTTTGCGCTAAGTCCCTTAGTTATAGCACGAGCGCCCGCACCGCCTTCGCCAGCCTTTGCTCGACATAAAAAAGGCGCTGAGCCGTATGGCCCAGCGCCCATAGCGCTTTGCGGCATTCAATCAAGGCGGGGAGGAACCGAGTCAGCCTCCCCCTCGCCAAATTCGCCCGTTTAGCGAATGTTGTAGAACGCAGACTTGCCGGCGTAGCGCGCGCTGCCCTCGAGCTCGTCCTCGATGCGGATGAGCTGGTTGTACTTAGCAATACGGTCGCTGCGGCACGGGGCGCCCGACTTAATCTGGCCGGCGTTGACGCCCACGACCAGGTCGGCGATCGTGGAGTCCTCGGTCTCGCCAGAACGGTGGCTCACGATGCAAGCGTAGCCGGCCTCCTTGGCGGTTTCGATGGCCTCGAGCGACTCGGTGAGCGTGCCGATCTGGTTGACCTTGACCAGAATCGCGTTGGCAGCGCCCAGTTCGATGCCCTTCTTGAGGCGCTCGGTGTTGGTGACGAACAAGTCATCGCCCACCAGCTGCACCTTGTTGCCAATGCGACGGGTGAGCTCGACCCAGCCGTCCCAGTCCTCCTCGGCCATGCCGTCCTCGATGGAGATGATGGGGTAGGTGTCGACGAGCTTCTCCCAGTAATCGACCATCTGGGCGCTCGTGTACTCCACGCCCTCGCCCTTGAGCTCGTACATACCGGTCTCGGCGTTGTAGAACTCGGTGGACGCCGGGTCCATGGCGTACATGAAGTCGACGCCGGGCTTAAAGCCAGCCTTCTCGACGGCCTTGGTAATGTACTCGAACGGTTCGGCATTGGTTTTGAGGTTGGGCGCGAAACCGCCCTCGTCGCCCACGCCGCCGCCCAGGCCGGCCTCGTGCAGCACGCCCTTGAGAGTGTGATAGACCTCGGCGCACCAGCGCAGGCCCTCGGCAAAGCTCGGGGCGCCCACCGGCATGATCATGAACTCCTGGAAGTCGACGTTATTGTCGGCATGCACGCCGCCGTTGAGGATGTTCATCATGGGCGTGGGCAGCAGGTGGGCGTTGACGCCACCCAGGTACTGGTACAGCGACAGGCCCGCCGACTCTGCCGCGGCGCGGGCGACGGCCAGTGACACGCCCAGGATGGCGTTGGCGCCGAGCTTGGTCTTGTTGGGGGTACCGTCCGCGGCGACCAACGCGGCATCGACAGCGCGCTGGTCGAAGGCATCGAGGCCCACGACGGCATCGGCGCACTCGTTGTTGACGTGCTCGACGGCCTGCGAGACGCCCTTGCCCAGGTAGCGACCCTTGTCGCCGTCGCGCAACTCGCATGCCTCAAAGGCGCCGGTCGAAGCGCCCGAAGGCACCATCGCGCGACCGAAGCTGCCGTCCTTGAGCACGACCTCGACCTCTACGGTGGGGTTGCCGCGGCTGTCGAGCACCTCGCGACCGTAGACATCCAAAATGTCACTCATGTTGTCTCCCTCTCACTTGGAAACGGGTTGAATGCTTGGCGACACGGCATTGCGCCAATGTGGCGCTTTGGTTTGCAAGTTAGCCTTGTCGCACTTTTTGCATTATGCCCTAAGTTAGCCGAGGGATACACTTGTTTTTCGAAAAATTTAGCGGGAACGATGAGGCATGTCAGCCCGTCGCTCCCGCGGTATTACTCCCCCGCCTTGGCGGCATCCCAGAGGTCGTTGAGGCCGTGGGTCGAAAGCTCGGCAAGATCCACGTGGGCGTCGGCCGCCATCTGCTCCATCGCGGCCCAACGGCGGCGGAACTTGGCCGTGCTGGCGCGCAGGGCGCTCTCGGCATCGATGCCCTCTTTGCGCGCGACGTTCACCAGGGCAAAGAGCAGGTCGCCAAACTCCATCTCGCGCTCGGGCGTTCCCGGAGCCTCGGCCTCAAACTCGGCACGCTCCTCGGCAACCTCGTCCCACACATCCCTGGCGGTCTCCCACTCAAAGCCAACGGCCGCCGCCTTGCGCGATACCTTCTGAGCCTGCATCAGCGCCGGCAGATGTGTGGGCACCCCGTCGAGCAAGCCCTCGGGCGCGGCCTCGCCCGCTGCCATGGCCTTGTCCTTGGCCGCCTTCTCGGCAAGCTTAACCTCGTCCCAAATCTTGAGTACCTCGTCGGAACTCTGGGCATCCGCATCGCCAAACACGTGCGGGTGGCGGCGGATGAGCTTGGCATCGATATCGCGCGCCACGTCTGCCAGCGTAAACTCGCCCGCGTCCGCCGCGATCTGCGCATGCAGCACGACCTGCATGAGCACGTCGCCCAGCTCCTCGCGTAGGTGAACCGCGTCGTCCGCCTCGATGCAGTCGAGCGCCTCGTAGGCCTCCTCGATCATGTTCTTGCCAATGCTGCGGTGCGTCTGCTCACGGTCCCATGGGCAGCCATCGGGCTGACGCAGACGCCAGATGGTCTGCACCAGATGCTGCAGCTCGGCCGACGCGTCTATCAGCGTGGACAGATCGCGCGAGCCCTCGGCATTTTGCTGAGCCATATGCTGCGCCATGGTTATTCCTCCTCCAGGATCACGTGGCGGAACGCACCGCCCTCGTAGATGCCGTAGCTGTGCGTGCCGTCCTTGGGAATGCTCACACTGCCGGGGTTGAAGAGCCACAGGCCCGGGTGCGCGGCACTTTCCTCGTTGACCTTGATGTGCGTATGACCGTAGACGAGCGCGGAGCCCTCGGGCAGCGCGGGCGCGTGGTCGACGCTGTTGTGCATGCCGGCGCCAAAGACATGGCCGTGCGTCAGGAACAGCTCGCGGCCGGTCTCGTCAAACAGCGTGGCGTAGTCGGCCATGACGGGAAAGTCGAGGACCATCTGGTCGACCTCGGCATCGCAGTTGCCGCGTACCGCGATGATGCGGTCGGCCAGGGCGTTGAGCAGCGGGATCACGCGCTTGGGGGCGTAATCGCGCGGCAGGTCGTTGCGCGGACCGTGATAGAGCAGGTCGCCCAGCAGCACGATGCGGTCGGGCTGCTCGGACTCGATGGCGGCAACCAGGCGCTCGGCCCAATATGCCGAGCCGTGGATGTCGGAGGCGATGAGGTATTTCATGGTGGTCCTTTCGGTGAGGTTGATGGGGTGGGTGTGGCGCGTCGCCGACCGTGTCACTCAAATTGCAGAGCCGCGCTCTGAGCCGCTTGCATCACGCGCTGGAGCGGCACGTTGCGCTCGCGGGCAAGACGGGCACAATCCTCGTACTCGGGTGCCGCGCGCTCGCTACCGTCGGGCAGGGTGGCCACCTTGACGGACACCTCGCCCCATGGCGTCGTTACGCGCTCAAAGCGGCGTGGCAGGCAAACGCGCTCCATAACCTGGCGGCGGATGCCATTGGTCGTGGTTTCCAAAAAGATAATCGTCTGCAGGCGCTCGATATCCTCGTGGGTACAGATTACCTGCAGCTGCCAGCCGGGACGGCCCTTCTTGCAATAGAGGGGCAGCCAGTGCACCTCGCGCGCACCGGCCTCGCGCAGGCGGTCAGCGGCATAGGCGAGTACCTCGGGCGACGCGTCGTCGATATCGCATTCCAGCTTGACGATGGTCTCGGGCGCATCGGTCTCGCGGGACAGCGGAGATGTACTTCCACGTTGCATACGGTCCGGATCCTTTCCGCACGGGCTCGTTTTATTCACCCAAACGCTAGCACATCGGACGTGGCATAGGCGTGACTTTCGTCCGTCGCCGCCCTCGCCCCTATCCAAATATGTACATCAGCCTCCAAACATGTCATTTTTTGCAGCTTTTGGAGGCTGATGCACACGTTTTGAAAACGCAAACGGGACGGCTCTCCAACCTCATGCGCCGCCTGCCCTTTCCAGTCGATTTCGAGCTCCGGCGTGCGCGGTGTGTTGAGAGCTGTACCATTACAATGGAGCGGATTCACCAAATGCAAAGGAGTCGCCATGCCCGCCTGCCCGCTGGTCGATTGCCACACCCATACTTCGTTTTCGGACGGCCATGCCTCGTTTGAGGACAACGTCCGTGCCGCTGCTGCGGCAGGCTGCCGCGTCATGGTCTCGACCGACCACCTCGCCCTGCCTGCCAGTATGGATGCTAACTGCGAGGTGCAGGTCGTCGAGGGCGACTTGCCGGCACATCGTCTGGCCTTTGAGGACGCCCGCAGGCTTGCCGCGCAAATCGCGCCGGAGCTCGAGCTTATCTATGGCTTTGAATGCGATTGGTACGAGGGCTGCGAACCCTTGGTTGAGCGCTGGTCCCAGGGCGCCGTGGTGCGCTTGGGCAGCGTGCATTGGATTGGCGACCCGGGCGATATCATGGCCGGCGCCGCGGGCACGGCGGGAACGGAGAGCGTCACTCGTCCCGATACGCCCGATTCGCTTTGTGGCTGGATCGACGACGATACCAACCTGCATGTTTGGGAAAACTTAGGCGTACGCGGCGTATGGGAACACTACGTCGACGACTGGTGCCGTGCTTGCGAAAGCTCGCTTAACTTTGACGTGATGGCCCACCCCGACCTGGTCATGCGTTTTTCGAAGGAGGGTTTTGCGCCCGATTTTGACCCGGCGCCGTTTTGGGGGCAGATGGCCGAGTGCGCGCACGACACGGGCCGGCGCGTTGAGGTCTCGACAGCCGCACCGCGCAAGGGGCTCGACGATTACTACCCCGCGACCGGCCTTTTGCGCTGCTTTGCCCACGCCGAGGTGCCGATCACTTTTGGCTCGGACGCACACCGCGCCTGCGACATCTGCTGGAACATCCGCGAGGCCCAGGCCCACGCCTACGACTGCGGTTATCGAACCTTCGACATCCCCCACGCCACCGGCGAATGGGAGTCCGTGCCCCTCGCCTAACTACTCATTGGGGACAGACTTAAATGACTAGTGGCGGCGGGCGTTGAGTTCGCCGGCCAGCTCGTCGAGGGTAATGCCGTAGCGCTCGAGCGTCACGAGCAGGTGGTAGATCAGGTCGCCGGCCTCGTAGCGAATGTGATCGTGGTCGTTATCCTTGCAGGCCATGATCACCTCGCTCGCCTCCTCGGCAAGCTTCTTGAGCAGCTCGTCCTCGACGTCGGTCAGCAGACGGGCGGTGTAGCTCTCCTGTGGCGACGCATCGCGACGACCGTGAATCACCTCGGCCAGACCTGTCAGCGTCTCGCCGATATTTCCCAGCTGCACGTTAGCTGTTCTGACTCCCATGGTTATTTCCTCTCGTTACTGCAGCGTAAAGTAGGTACCGGTCTCATCGAACCGAGGCTTTGCGCCCTTTTTCTCAAAGAACTCGACGATGACGGCATGGGCCTCATCGAGCCTTTCCTTCTCGGCCTCGAGCCAAAGCGACTGCGCCCCGCAGGCATCAGTCAGGTGCACGCGGCATGGCACGCCCGCGCGGAGGAGCTCGGTGTTGCAGTCGGCGACCTCGAACGGCGTCACGACTTTCATCGCACTCCCCCTTCCACGCGCTTAAAGAAGCAGGTACGGTTGCCGGTATGGCAGGCCGGGCCCGGCGAGTCCACCTTGACCAGCAGCGTATCGCTATCGCAGTCGGCCCAGAGCTCCTTGACCTCCTGCATGTTGCCACTCGTCGCGCCCTTGTTCCAGAGCTCCTGACGGCTGCGACTCCAAAACCACGTAGTCCCGGTCTTGAGCGTCAGCCCCACCGACTCCTCGTTCATCCAAGCAACCATAAGCACCTCGCCGGTGTCATGCTGCTGAACCACACAAGGAATCAGCCCGTGGGCGTCGTATTTAAGCTCGGTAGCATTTATAACCTCAGTCATCATTTCTCCCAAGTAACAAACGAAATCCCACAGGTCGGCGAGGGTTGTCCAGGTGCCGCAGGTTGCCGCGAAAGAGGAGCGACGCGTACTTTGGTACGCGAGCGACGGTTTGAGCGGCAAGATGCGGTGCCTGGGCAAGCCGCAGCACTAGAAATCCAATCTCATGGGAATACCTTGAGATGCCATGTATTCCTTCACCTGGCGAATGCTGAAGGTTCCAAAGTGAAAGACACTTGCTGCCAGCACGGCATCCGCCTCGCCCTCGATCACGCCCTCGGCAAAATGCTCGAGCGTGCCCACGCCGCCGCTCGCGATGACGGGGATTGACACCGCGCGCGCCACGGCGCGGGTGAGTGCCAGGTCAAAGCCGACCTTGGTGCCGTCGCGGTCCATGCTGGTCAGCAAGACCTCGCCGGCGCCGCGGCGAGCCGCCTCCTCGGCCCACGCCACCGCGTCGATACCCGTGGCATTGCGGCCTCCCGCGGTAAAGACCTCCCACTTGTCGGCATCCGGCTGCCCAGGCAGGCCGACGCGCTTGGCATCGATCGCCACGACCACGGCCTGGCTGCCAAACGCCGCGGCAGCTTGGCTGATCAGCGATGGGTCGCGCACAGCGGCAGAGTTGAGCGATACCTTGTCGGCACCGGCCGCCACCATCGTTCGCATGCCCGCAAGGTCGCGAAAGCCACCGCCCACGGCGTAGGGAATGGCGAGCTCCTCGGCCGCATGCGCCGCCATCTCGATGGTCGTCGCACGGTTGTCGCTCGTGGCAGTGATGTCCAGGAACACGACCTCGTCCGCACCCTCGCGATCGTAGGCACGGGCAAGCTCCACCGGATCGCCCGCATCGCGCAGGCTCACAAAGTTGACGCCCTTGACCACGCGGCCGTCCTTAACGTCCAGGCAGGGAATGACGCGTTTGGTAAGCATGGGCTACTCCTCCCCTCGCGCGGCGGCCAACGCCTGTACCAGCGTAAAGCTGCCCTCGTAGAGCGCGCGACCGGTGATGGCGCCCTCAATAGCGCCCTCGCCCACCGCGGCGAGCGCACGGATATCGTCGAGCGTCGAGATGCCGCCCGACGCCACAACGGGAAAGCCCGCGACCTCGACCACATGGCGATATGCTGCCACGTCGATGCCCGTCTGCATACCGTCGCGCGCGATATCGGTATACACCAGATGTTTAAAGCCCAGCTCCGTGAGCTGCGCCACGGCATCGTCGAGCGCCACACCCGCACCGTCGCGCCAACCGTTCACCTTGACCTGGCCGTTACGGGCGGCAATATCTGCCACCAGCAGCTCGCCAAAGCCTTGGGCCGCCACCTCGGCAAAACCCGGTTCAGTCACCAGCACGGTGCCCAGCGCAATGCGACGCGCGCCGTAGCCGGCCAGCTCGTCGATGCGCGCGAGCGAGCGAACGCCGCCGCCCACGTCCACGGACAGGCCGTCGACGCCGCAGATAGCCTTAATCGCCGCCGAGTTGGCAGCGCACGCGTCCTCGTCCTCGCCAAAGGCAGCGGACAGGTCGACGACATGCACCCAGTTCGCGCCCTGCTCGGCAAACGAGCGGGCGACGGCGCCGGGGTCGTCGGAATATACCTTGCAGCGGCTGCGGTCGCCGCACTCCAGGCGCACGACCTTGCCGCCGATCAAATCGATTGCAGGAAACAGGATCATCGGCCGGCCTCCTCGACGATGTTGACGAAGTTCTTAAGGATGCGCTGACCAAGCGCGGAGGATTTCTCGGGATGGAACTGACAGCCCCACACGTTGCCGTGACGCACAATGCACGGGAAACTCCGCGTGTAGTGCGTGCACGCCAAAACATCAGCGACATCGGCGTCGTCGGCCACCGCGTAGCTGTGGGTGAAGTACATGTTGGCGCCCTCGGCAAAACCGGCGAGCAACGGATCGGCCGCCCCGGCGGGCGTCATGTGCACCTGGTCCCAGCCCACGTGCGGTACCTTCAGACGGCTCGACTCCAAGCGCGTGCACGAACCGCGCATGATGCCCAGGCCATCGACCCAGGGGCCGCCGGCCCGCTCGGGGGCGTTGCCGTCCGCGGCCGCGCCCTCATCTGCCGGCACGCCCTCGTTGCCGCGCTCAAAAAATAGCTGAAGGCCCAGGCAGATGCCGAGCAACGGAGTTCCAGCGGCGACGGCATCGAGCACCACGTCCGCCTCGCCGCTCTGGCGCATAAAGGCGATCGCGTCATAGAACGCGCCCACGCCCGGGATGACCAGGCCGTCAGCGTTGCGGATCTGCTCCGGATCGTCCGACGTGCAGGCAGCGGCACCGGCGCGCGCAAGCCCGCGCACGACGCTCGACAAGTTGCCCTTGTGGTAGTCGACCACCACGATCTTCGGTTCGCCCACGCGATCCCTCCTCCTCATCTTGTCCAAAAACCACCACAAAGGGGACAGGCACCTTCGTGGTGGTTTTACCCTTGCGGCGGTTACAGTGAGCCCTTGGTGCTGGGGATGCCCTGCACGCGGGGATCGAGCTCGCAGGCGTGGCGCATCGTGCGGCCCACGGCCTTAAAGGCGGCCTCGATAATGTGATGCGAGTTACCGCCCGCCAGCTCGCGCACGTGCAACGTGAGCTTGGCGTCGCGCGCAAAGGCGTAGAAAAACTCGACGGCCAGCTCGGTATCAAAGTTGCCCACGCGCTCGGTTGGCACGGGCAGCTCGCAGTAGGCCTGCCCGCGGCCCGAAATATCAACAGCAGCCATCACAAGCGTCTCGTCCATGGCAATCGCCGCGTCGGCAAAGCGCGTAATGCCCGCCTTGTCGCCCAGCGCCTGACAAAACGCCTCGCCCAGCACAATACCCGTGTCCTCGACGGTGTGGTGCGCATCGACCTCCACGTCGCCCACCGCGTGCACCGTCAGATCGAACAGACCATGGCGGCCAAAAGCGTTGAGCATGTGGTCGAAAAACGGCACGCCGGTCGAGATATCGCACACGCCAGATCCGTCCAGATCGAGCTTTACGACAATGTCGGTCTCGCCCGTCTTGCGGGCTACCTCGGCATAGCGGTCCATCTACATCTCCTCCTTCACCAGCGCGGCAAACGCGGCCAGCACCTCGTCGTTTTCCTGCGGGGTGCCCACGGTAATGCGCAGGCAGTCCGCGAGCCCCGGCGCGTAGCTAAAGTCGCGCACCAGAATCGAATACTCGTCGCGCAGACGCTCGCGCACGCGCGTGGCATGCGGCGTGCGCACGAGCACAAAATTCGTCGCGCTCGGCCATGCCTCCACGGGCATGCCCTCGGCAGCCATTGCGTGCAGGGCGCACAACTCGCGCTCGCGCTCGGATGCAACCTGCGCCACCACGGGCGCGTATGCATCGCGGGCACGCACGCAGGCAAGCGCTGCGGCCTGGCTCAGCACATTGACCGAGTAGATTTGGCGAATCGCCGCAAACACATCGATAACCTCGGGCGCCGCGATCACATAGCCCAGGCGCGTGCCGGCGGCGCCGAACGCCTTGGACAGCGTATGCAGAATCACCAGGTTGGGATGTTCGGCGATAAGGCCCTGCGCCGTGGTGGCCGCGCCAAACGAATCGTCGGCAAACTCAACGTAGGCCTCGTCGACCATCACCATGCCGGGGCACGCATCGCACAGGGCAGCGACAAAGTCGAACGGCGCCACATCGCCCGTGGGATTGTTGGGCGAGGTCACGATCGCAAGGTTGCACTCGGGTGCGGCCGCGAGCACAGCTGCCTGGTCGAGCTCAAAGGTCGCGGGGTCGCGCCACACGTCGCGCACCTCGGTCTGACAGAGCGATGCAAAGAACGCATACTCGCTAAAGCACGGCGGACAGTTGAGCAGGGTCCGCCCCGCGCCGCCAAACGCCAGCAGGTAGTTATAGAGCAGCTCGTCGCCGCCGTTGCCCACGCAGATATTCTCGCGCGTCACGCCATGCCAGGCGGCCAGCTCGTCGCGCAGGTCGTTGGACATGGGATCGGGATAGCGGTTGAGCGGTGTGGCGGCAAGCGCCGCATCAACCGCCTCGCGCACGCCGACCGGCACGGGATAGGTGTTCTCGTTTGCCGAAAGGTTGATGCGCGTGGGCGTAAAGTTAGGATCGTAGGGCTCAATACCGGCCAGGTAAGGCTGGACAAGCTCCTTCATGCGGGGCGTCAGCTCGGCCATATTAGGCCTCCCCGCCGGTCGCACCGGCGCCATCCGCGCCTGCAGCCGCCAGGTCCACGCCCTCGGCAACCGTCGCCACGGCGTCGCCCGGCCAGGCGACCTTGGTCAGGTCGGCCGCGGCCAGCGACTCGGCACTCACGGCATCCTCCCCCTGCTCCAGCACACGGCGACGTAGAGCGGCGGAAAGCGCGTGTGCCCACAGGCCCTCGGCCTCGGCCAGGCGCTGCGTGGCGGGAGCGTCGGAGAGCAGGCCTTCGGGCGTATAGCAAATGACACTCGAGCGCTTAACGAACTCTTCGACCGAAAGCGGGTTGGAGAACATGGCCGTACCGCCGGTCGGCAGCGTGTGGTTGGGGCCGGCAACATAATCGCCAAGCGGCTCGGAGCTCCAAGCGCCCACAAAGATGGCGCCGGCGTTGCGAATGCCGCCAAGCAGGCCCATCGCATCCTTGCAGTGCAGCTCCAGGTGCTCGGGCGCCACGGTGTTCACGGCCTCGACGGCGGTAGCCATATCGGCGGCCACCACGATGGTGCCTTCGTTGTCGAGCGAAGCGCGCGTGATCTCGGCACGCGGCGACTGCGCCACCAGGATGTCGATGCCAGCCTCGACCTCGCGCGCAAACTGCTCGTCGCAAGTCACCAGATAGCAGGCTGCCAGCGGATCGTGCTCGGCCTGGGCCATCAGGTCTGCCGCGACCACCATAGGCTTGGCCGTGGCATCGGCCAGCACGCAGACCTCGGAGGGACCGGCGACCATATCGATACCCACGTCACCCGAGACGATCTGCTTGGCCGCGGCAACAAAGGCGTTACCCGGTCCGGTGATTTTGTCGACGCGCGGAATGGTCTCGGTACCATACGCAAGTGCGGCCACGGCCTGAGCGCCGCCCACCATATAGATCTCGTCCACGCCGCCGAGCTTTGCCGCGGCGAGCGTGTAGGGACTGATCAGGCCGTCTTTTTGCGGCGGGGTCACCATAACCACGCGCTTGACGCCGGCGACCTTGGCGGGAATGGCGTTCATGAGCACGGTGGAGGGATATTGCGCGCGGCCGCCCGGTACATAGATGCCGGCCGCCGCGAGCGGGGTCACCTTAACGCCGAGCATCGTGCCGTCCACACGCGTGGTAAACCAGCTCTGCTCGACCTCGCGCTGGTGGAACTCGCGAATCTGGCGCGCGGCCTTCTCAAGCGCGGCGACAAAGGCCGGGTCGAGGCCTTCGAGCGCGGCATCGATCTGCTCTTGCGGCAGGCGGAAGCTCTGCAGCTCGACACCGTCAAAACGCTGACAGTAATCGCGCACCGCGGCATCGCCGTTGGCACGCACGTTGGCCACGATATCGCGGGCGGCGTCGACGATGTTTTGCGGCAGCACGCCCTTGCGGTTGAGCTGGTTGGTAACGAGGCGCTCACCGGGAGCAAGCTTGATGGTCTTCATATCGGTATCCCCTATCGGTCGAGGTTGTGTTCGAAAAACGAGAGACCGGGCGGCGGCGCCAGTCGGCCCGCAACCCGGACGTTGGGGCGCCCGTGCGTGCTCGCGCTATTGTGCCGAGCCCGCGACGGGCTCAAAATGCTTGTCCTTCACGGCCGCTGCCAAGCGATCCGCCAGATTGCGCACGCGCGGATCCAAGCGAGCGGCACCCGGGTTGACGAAGAAGCGGGCCGTGCAGTCCATGATGCGCCCGGTGATGACCAGGTCGTTGTCGCGCAGGGTAGCGCCCGTGGCGGTAATGTCCACGATGCGGTCGGTCATGCCGACGATGGGTCCCAGTTCGATGTTGCCGTGCAGCGAGACGATATCGGCGTTCACGCCGCGCTCGGCATACCAGGCACTCGCGATGCGCGGATACTTGGTGGCCACGCGAAGCGACCCACGGCGGGCATAGTTGCGATCGGCCTGGCCGGCGCGCCACGCGGGCTCCGCCTCGATAAACGTGCACAGGCCGTAGCCCAGATCGACCAGCTGCAGCAGGTTGAGGTCTGCCTCGATGAGCGAGTCCCAACCGCAGATGCCGCAGTCGGCGCCGCCGCAGCCCACAAAGGCGGGCGCGTCGCTGGGGCGCACAATGACAAACTCGATATCTCCGACCGCGCCCTCGCCGGCACGCGTGTCGCGACCGCGCACGATTAGATGACGGCCGGGGTCACGCAGCTCAGAGACATCCAGGCCCGCGGCCTCGAGCACGTCGAGCGTGTCAGCCTTAAGCGAGCCCTTGGGCACGGCGATGCGCAGCGGGCCCTCAGCGCCACGGCCCGCGGCGTGATCGCCGTCGGAAGCGGAATCCTCGGCCGAGGTGCGCGCGGCCTCCAGGCGCTCGAGCGAAAAGGCGAAGCCCGCCGCCGGCACCTCGATACCGTCGCCAAATGCGCCGGTAAAGATGGAGTCGTAGCGACCGCCCGAGCCCACCGGATCGGGCAGGCCGCCGGCATAGGCCTTAAAGACCAGGCCCGTGTAGTAATCGAAAGAGTTCATGATGGAGAAGTCGAATGACAGCACCTGGGCGTCCTCGGGTGCCAGGCCCTCGACCAGGGCACGCAGCTCGCGCGTCAGTGGCGCGACGATACCGGCGGCCTCCAGCAGCGTGTCCACGCGGTCGAGCACCTCGGCACCGCCGTGCAGACGCGGCAGCTCGCAAATGGCGGCCTTGACGGCATCGGACTCGACGCTTGCCGCCACGCGGGCATCGAGGCCCACAAAGTCGTTGGCGTGCACGCAGCGCAGGGCCTCGGCGGCCAGTTCGCGATCCTCGCACGCCGCGAGCAACTCCTTAAACGGACGCACGCTACCTGCGATAATGCGTGCATCGGGCAGTGCCAGCTTGCGCACCGCCTCGGCCACGAGCGAGACAATCTCGACATCGCCCGCGGCATCGCCCGCACCGATAAGCTCAAAGCCCAGCTGTGTAAACTGGCGCGAGCCGCCGGCATTGCGCTGGCACTCACGAACCACCGGCGCCTCGTAGCGAAGGCGCAGGGGCAGGTCGGCCGCGCGCATGCGGGTCGAAACCAGACGCACGATCGGCAATGTGTTGTCGGGACGGACCACCAGCAGGCGGCCATCATCGTCAAAGAGCTTAAACGGCGTGTCCGCAATGCGGCCGCCCTCCTCGAGCGAACCCTTGTCCTCGAGCAGCGGCGTTTCGACCGGCAGGTAATGATGCTCCCTAAAGCAGCCCTTCACCGTCAGCGCAATCTCCTCGCGCGCCTGAGCCTCCTCGGGCAATATGTCCCGGAATCCCCACGGTGTGGCCGTCATCTGGTGAACCTCCTCATGCTGTGTTTCATATAGAGCAGAAGACCGGCATAGCTCCGCCAGTCTTCTGGGTACTTTAGCATACTAGAGTGTTTGCGGGGAGAATCGTCCTCCTCGGCTCACACTGTATTCATTTGGAAACATAGGGGAAAGCGCGTCCCGCCCGCCAGCCAAAAACTGGGATGCGGTTTCCGGTTGAGGTCCTCAGCGGAAAGTGTGTCCCATTCTGAGCGCCTGTTCTGGGACGTGCTTTCCGCCAGAAGCCTCAAGCGGAAAGCACGTCCCGTTTCTCAAAACGCGTCAAACGCCAACTCGGCGCCCTGTCCCACTTAGGCGCCAATCGCGCGTCGGTACTCCGCCATAACCTGCGCATCGGCTGCCGCGGGATTGGCGAAATAGCGCCAATCATAGGTCTCGGCCGAAACAACTCCGCGATAGCCGCGCGCCACCAGCCTATCCAGGTCGGCGCGCATATCGCGGTCGCCGTCACCCCAAGCAAGATGCGTCGTGCCGTCTGCCGCAACATCGACAAAATGCACGTGGGCGACATCATCGCCAAGCAGATCGAAATAATCGTCGATGGTATCCCCCGCCACCGCCATAGCGCCCAAATCCAGACACGCCTTAAGTGCCGGATGATCAACTGCCTCGATCATGCGCTTCGTATCGGCCGCCGAGTTCACGATCATCGACTCAACCGGTTGTAGGGCCTCGAGCACCAGTCGCACGCCGCGCTCTCCCGCATGCTCGGCAATCGCACGCAGCATCGAGGCGCTGCGACCCCACGCGTCCTCGATCGGCTCGTTCAAAAATGCCCAGCCGCTCGAGACCATGACCTGCTCGGCTCCAAGTTCCGCCGCGATATCTACAACGTTCTTAAAGTACGCGAGCGTGCGGGCACGCGCCTCATTCCCGCGCGCCGCGATATTCCACGGCTTGGGGTTGTTCTGTTCGGGACAAAGCCCCACAATCCGAACCCCATACCGCTGTGATAGCTCCCGCACCTGCTCGAGCGAATCGTATCCATGGCAATCGACATACAGATGCATCGCCCCGGTCCAAAGCTCGCAACACGTGTAGCCCGAAGCCGACGCCGAAGAAAAGAACTCCTCAAGGTCAAAATAACGATGGCTGATATTCATGACGGCAAGCTGGGGATAGCTCATAATTACTCTCCAACCCAAGCGAGGCCCCGTTCCATATAGGAGCGAGGCCCAATTACACAAACGTTATTTGCTCTTAGTAGTCGAACTGGTGATAGTAGCGACGGTAGTTGAGGTTGTGCTTGGTGACCGTCTCGTAGTAAGCGGCAAGGCGATCGGTGATCAGCGAGGAGAGGATCCACGGAGACACGATGACGCGGAACTCGTCGTCAAGGCCGGGGATCGCGAACTCGGCGGTGTCGA
>DXZN01000080.1 GCA_019419645.1 Collinsella sp.
TGTCTATACCATGCTCAACCAGGGCATGAGCCATATCTGCGAATAGCAATCAACCACGGTATCAGCGCGGCCGGCACCCAGACCGCCAACACAGGGAAAGGAACCCACCATGAAAAAGCAGTTTAAGCTCGACGAGATCGATTGCGCCAACTGCGCGCGTGAACTTCAGGACGAGCTGGCTAAGCTCGATGGCGTCAAGTCCGTTTCGGTCAACTTTATGACCCAGAAGCTGACGCTCGAGGCCGACGACGCCAAGTTCGACGAGGTCCTGGACCGCGTCGTTGAGTTCACCGCCGACGCCGAGCCGGACTGCGAGATCATTCTCTAACCCGCGCACACGTTGACCTGTAAGGCCGCGCTTGCCGCGGCCTTTGCTCGCGAAATTATATGAGCAAGTGTTCATACACTCAAATGGGAGGTTTGAATCATGGCAGCCGCCGACCCCAAAAAGAAAAAGAAGAAGCGCAAGAAGAAAGAGTCCCTTGAGCACAAGCGCAACCGCATCCTGGTAGCACTGGGCATTTTTGCCGTTGTTTATGCCCTCGACGAGCTCGGCGCCCTCACTATCGCATTTGGGGAGCCCGGCAACATCTACGCCAGCTTCGCGCTGTTCCTCGTGCCGTTTTTGATTGCCGGCTACGACGTACTGCAAAAGGCATTCAATAACATCCGCCGCGGCAAGGCCTTCGACGAGAGCTTCCTCATGGCCGTCGCGACCATCGGCGCGTTTGCCATGGTGCTCTTCCCCGACACCGACCCGCACATGGCCGAAGGCGCCGCCGTCATGCTGTTCTACCAGGTCGGCGAGTTGTTCCAGGCATACGCCGTGGGCAAGAGCCGCAAGTCGATCAGTGCCATGATGGACATCGCGCCCGACTACGCTAACGTCGAGCAAGCCGACGGCACACTCGAACAGGTCTTTCCCGATGACATCGCCGTCGGCACCGTGATCGTGGTCAAGCCCGGCGAGCGCGTGCCTATCGACGGCGTCATCGTCGAGGGCGAAACCCAGCTCGACACCGCCGCGCTCACGGGCGAGTCAGTCCCCCGCCCCGCCAAGACCGGCGACGATATCATCAGCGGCTGCATCAACATGACGGGCCTCATCCACGTGCGCACCACCAAGCCCTTTGGCGAGTCAACCGTCGCGCGTGTTCTGGAGCTCGTGGAGAATGCCAGCGAAAAGAAGGCGCGCACCGAGAACTTCATCACGCGCTTTGCCCGCGTCTACACCCCCGCCGTCACTGGCGCTGCCGCGGTGCTCGCGCTTGGCGGCGGCCTGGTGACTGGCGCTTGGTCCGATTGGATCCTGCGCGGCCTGACCTTCCTGGTCGTCAGCTGCCCGTGCGCCCTCGTGATCAGCGTACCGTTGAGTTTCTTTGGCGGCATCGGCGGCGCGTCCAAGCTGGGCGTTCTCATCAAGGGCTCCAACTACCTCGAGACGCTCGCCGACGTGGACACCATCGTCTTCGACAAAACGGGCACCCTCACCAACGGCACGTTCTCAGTCGTCGCGGTGCACCCCGAGGCTGGCTATACCGAGCAGTCGCTGCTCGAAGTCGCAGCCCTTGCTGAGTCGTTCTTCGATCACCCCATCGCGCAGTCCGTGCGCGACGCCTACCAGGGCGAGGTCGACCCCAAGCGCGTGAGCGACTCCGCCAACGACGCGGGCCACGGCGTGACGGCAACCATCGACGGCAAGCACGTCGTCGTTGGCAACGCCAAGATGCTCGCCGCGGCCGGCGTTGAAGCACCGGACTGTGAGGTTGTCGGCACGATCCTCCACGTGCTCGTTGACGGCGTGTACGCCGGCCACATCGTGATTGCAGACACCGTTAAGGCCGATGCGGAGCAAACGATTCGCGACCTGCATGCCGCCGGTATCAACCGCACCGTCATGCTCACGGGCGACCGCGAGGAGGTTGCAGCGTCTGTGGCCAAGCAACTCGGTCTCGACGAGTTCCACGCGCAGCTCCTGCCGGGCGACAAGGTCGAGCGCGTTGAGGCGCTACTCGCGGCCGAAAGTGGCAAGGGCAAGCTCGCCTTTGTCGGCGACGGTATCAACGACGCTCCTGTGCTTACGCGCGCCGATGTGGGCATTGCCATGGGCGCCATGGGCTCCGACGCCGCCATCGAGGCCGCCGACGTGGTGCTGATGGACGACAAGCCGTCCAACATTTCCCGCGCGATCCGCGTGGCGCGCAAGACCATGTCGATTGTTTGGCAGAACATAATCTTTGCGCTGGGCATTAAGCTGCTGATCCTTGTGCTGGCAGCGCTGGGTATCGCCAATATGTGGCTTGCCGTCTTTGGCGACGTAGGCGTGGCGATCATCGCCATCCTGAACGCCATGCGCGCGATGGGTGTCAAGAACCTGTAGCGCTCGTGGTCCCTCCGGCCGGGGCCGGGCTTGGTTTTGAAAACGTCCTCGCGCATGAGGCCCGTCTTTCTTGCTCCTGCGGAGCAACGGAAAGGCGGGCCTCGCGCTGCGGAGTGTTTTCAAAACCAAGCCCGGCCCCGGCCTGCATTGACACAGCTGGCGGTTCTTGGGCATCGCTTGCTGGCGGGGTTCCTTTGCTGAAATGGACTTGGCCGAAAGGGCCGCTGGTCCCGGTCGCTGGTTCGCGCTTTGCGTGAACTCCGCGCTACTGTGGGTCAGTTAGGCTTCTGTTGTTGGACCCGCTACATCTTCCCGTCTCAGCATCGATCTTAGCTTCTCGAAGCTCTCCTCGCTCAGGCAGTGCTCCATGTGGCAGCCCTCTTGCGACGCGACCTCGGGCGTTACGCCTGCGTCCTCTAGCAGACCTACAAAAAAGCAGTGGCGCTCCCACATTTGACGGGCAACCTCAAGACCGCGTTCCGTCAGATGCACGTCGCGTTTGCCCATCTCCACGTAGCCGGTGCTCTCCAAGGCCGCCATGGCTTTAGAGACGCTTGCTTTGGTTACGCCCAAGTATTCGGCAACGTCGATCGAGCGCACGATGCCCTGACGTTCCGATAGAACGTAGATCGATTCGAGATAGTCTTCTCCGGATTCACGCAGGGCCATGGGCCGCCTTTCGCGATGGCTTCTAGTTAGCCTTTGGATACTTTTGCTTGATTTACTTTACCGCAAAAGTTGCCCATGTCTTACTACTTTGCCTAAAAGTTAGCCGTGTTTCACAAAACATGCGGGACGAAAACAAAATGGGGACGCCCCGCAAGGAGTGTCCCCAGCTGCCGGCAGAAAAGGAACGTCCCTAAGTGCCGGCCGCAGCTACAGTAGCCCAAAGTGCTTGGCGGCGCTGTAAATGCCGTCGTCGTCTACGGCGGTCGTAACGTAGGTCGCCGCGGCCTTCACGGTATCCTGCGCGTTGCCCATGGCCACACTTGTGCCCACGGCCGAGAACATCGACAGGTCGTTCTCGCCGTCGCCAAAGGCGATCGCCTCGCTCGCGTCGATGCCCAAGCGCTCCAGCGTCGCCGCCACGCCCAGGTCCTTGCCGCCGTTAGCGGGAATAATATCGCAGAACAGATCGCACCAGCGCGTAGTGAGCGAATGCGACACGGAATCGGTCACGATATGCTCGTCGGCCGGATCAACAAAGGCGCAAAACTGGTAGACCGGCGCGTCAAAGGCGTGCTCAAACGGCTCCTCATGGTAGACAATCCCCGCGTTACTGCCAGCCGTCACCACGCGCTCGGACAGGCGGTTCACAAACGAATTCTCGCCCTGCATGCACAGCGAGTCGTAGCGCCCCTGCGCCACCTGGTCCACAATCGCCGCGACGTCGTCCGAATCGATCGGGCAGCTGCGGTAAACGCCCTTGGCATCAAAACAGTGCTGACCCGAAAGCGTGATGTACGCATCCCAGCCCAGGTCGAACAGCCAGTCCGGCATCTGGTAGGTCGGACGGCCCGTGGCGATCACGCACGCGATCCCCTGCTCGCGAAAGCTGTCGAGCACCTGCTGCGCCGACGCCGGAATCCGATGGGTCTTAAAGCTCAGCAGCGTACCGTCGATATCGAAAAACGCGGCCTTGATCATCCTCGCCTACTCCTCGCCCTCGAGCTTCTCGCTCGCCTCGAGCCACGCCATCTCCAACTCGTCCATGGCGGCGTGGGCCTCGTCGATCTTTGCCTGCTGCTCGCCCAGCGCCGTGTAGTTGGTGGGATCGACCTGGGCCATTGCTGCCTCGGCCTCCTCAACGCGGGCGCGCTGCGTCTCCATTTTGCGCTCGAGCGAGCTCACCTCGCGGCGAAGCTTCTGGCGTTCGGCGTTGGAAAGGCCATTGGGCTGGCCGCTCGACTTGGGCTTTTCGGCCGCAGCCGCCGCGGCACCGGTGTCAAACGTGCCGGTCTTGGCGCTCGGCGCACCCACGGGCTCGCCCTCGGCGGTAGCGTTGCACAGGCGCAGGTACTGGTCCACGCCGCCGGGCATATGCGTCAGGTGGCCGTCGAGCAGCGCCCACTGCTGGTCGGTCACGCGCTCCATCAAGAAGCGGTCGTGCGTCACCAGGATCAGCGTGCCGGGCCAGCCGTCGAGCAGGTCCTCGACAATCGCGAGCATGTCGGTATCCAGGTCGTTGCCGGGCTCGTCCAGGATAAGCACGTTGGGCTCGTCCAGGATCGTCAGCAGCAGCGACAGGCGACGGCGCTGGCCGCCCGAAAGATCGCCGATGCGACTCCAGAGCTGCTGTGTCGTAAAGCCCAGGCGCTCGCAAAGCTTCTCGGGCGAAGTCTCCTTGCCGTCGATGACGTAGTACTTCTTATAGTTGCCGAGCACCTCGCGGATCGTGTCACCCATGTAGGGCTCGAGTTCCTCGAGCTGCTGCGACAGAACGCCAAAGCGCACCGTCTGGCCAATCTTCACACGGCCGCGCGTGGGCTCAATCTTGCCCTGGATCACGTCGAGCAAGGTCGACTTGCCGGCGCCGTTCTCGCCCAAAAGACCATAGCGGTCGCCCGCGCCGATGAGCCAGGTCACATCGGTGAGCACCTGCTTGGGCGCACCATCGGTATCCGCATAGCCGGCATCCACGTCGATGACATCGATGACCTGCTTGCCTAGGCGGCTCACGGCAAGGCGCTTGAGCTCCAGCTCGTCACGCACGGGCGGTACGTCGGCGATCAGCTCGCGAGCAGCCTCAACGCGAAACTTGGGCTTGGTGGAACGCGCCTGGGCGCCGCGGCTCAGCCACGCGAGCTCCTTGCGCGCCATGTTGCGACGGCGCTCCTCGGTAACGGCGGCCATGCGGTCGCGCTCCACGCGCTGCAGGATATATGCCGAGTAGCCGCCCTCGAAGGGATCTACCTGGCCGTCGTGGACCTCCCACATGCTGGTGCAGACCTCGTCCAAGAACCAGCGGTCGTGCGTGACCACGAGCATGGCGCCCTGGCCGCGCTGCCAGCGGGCCTTTAAGTGACGCGCAAGCCAGTTGATGGTGCGCATGTCCAGGTGGTTGGTGGGCTCGTCGAGCATGAGCACGTCGTAGTCGCCGATCAGCAGGCGCGCGAGGTCCACGCGACGGCGCTGACCGCCCGAGAGCTCGCCCACCATGCCCTCCCAGGGTACATCGCTGATGAGGCCGGCGAGGATCTGGCGCGTACGCGGACTCGACGCCCACTCATACTCGGGCGTGTCGCCCACGACGGCATGATGCACGGTGTCGGTATCGACCAGGTTATCCTTTTGGCCGAGCAATCCAATCGTCGTGTCGCGGCGGTGCGTCACGCGGCCGTCGTCGGGCTCCAACGTGCCGGCGAGCACGCTCAGCAGCGTCGACTTACCGTCGCCGTTTTTACCGACAATACCAATACGGTCGCCCTCGCCCACGCCGAGCGTAACGCTATCGAAAATATGCTTGGTGGGAAACTCTAGGCTGACGGAATCGCATCCCAAAAGAATCGCCATATGCCCTGCTCCTTCGTAGAAATTCAACGTTCTCCATGATAGCGAAAACCACCACAAAGGGGACGGGCGCCTTCGTGGTGGTTTTGGGCAAGCGCACCAGCACACGACACAAAAAGGCGGGCCATCTCCCGCAAGAGATGACCCGCCTCTCCAATCAGTCCCGCGGCAACCGTGGCCGCCGCGGGCCTCAAGCATGTCCCGGACTAGGAGAACATGCCGGTGAGGTAATCATTCAGCCGCTTATCC
>DXZN01000081.1 GCA_019419645.1 Collinsella sp.
GCGTGGCTACCGTTTGATGTGCTGCCGCTGGCAGACATCGGTGCCGCGTGGGCGCCGGTCGCCGTAGTTGCCTTTGTGATCGGTCTGCTCCACAGCAAGTTTGTCGCACATTCGAGGAGCTAGGGTTTCTGCACTTGCACGGGCGGGGAGTCTCCCCTATAATTTCCTTCGCTTTGGGACACGCAAGGTTTAGACCTTAGCTGCTCAACACCTTCGGGACGTGGCGCAGTTTGGTAGCGCGCCTGCTTTGGGAGCAGGATGTCGCAGGTTCAAATCCTGTCGTCCCGACCATATCTTGCGGGCGTAGTTCAATGGTAGAACCCCAGCCTTCCAAGCTGATGACGCGGGTTCGATTCCCGTCGCCCGCTCCACAAGATAGATGAATGGCTCTGCTTCCTTTTGGGAACAGAGCCATTTTCATAAGTGTGCCGGGTGACGGAAATCGATCCCGCACCGCAACTTAGGAGGGGATGGGGTTAGCTGCGGGGGCGGTGGCGGAGCTTGTCGATGGTGGAGTCGATGCTGCGGCTGCGGGCTTCGGCTGCGGTTTGGCGCTTGCGGCGGTAATCGATCATGCCTTGGATGATGGGCTTGCCAAAGCTCACGACATCATCGTTGTAGATGGCGGTTCGGGTTGCGAGGAGGCAGTCGGTAAAGTCCATATGGGTCTTGCCAAAGAGTTTGATGGCAAGGGCGACAACGGTGGGCTCGTCGACCATGACGTCATCGAGCAGCCTTTTCATGGCCGCAGCAATCTCAACGCGGGGAACCTTATAGACGTCGCGCAGCGTGACCACGACGCGCGTGATGATTTCGGGGTAGACACGAGCGGTGCGGGTGGCGATGACCTTGGCGGCGCGCGGTGACAGAACTTCGTCGTCGTCAAGCAGGTAGCGTAGGATGACGGTCTCGTCGATGATGGTGCTACTCATGGATATCTACTTCCTCGGGACCCAAAATCGAATCGTCGCTTTCTGTAGCAAGGTATTCAATCCAGACATTGCGCTCCTTGGAGCGGCGATTGGGGTCCCCATATGCTTTGAGCGATCCATAGGCGGCGGTGCCGTCCTTTGAGCGCACGGCGACCGGCTGAAAGGGGAGCTTGCGCATCAAAATGCTCTGCGCGACAAATAGACGTACGGCCTCGGCGAGCGATGTGCCCATGGCGTCGTAGAGACGTTCGGCATGCTGCTTGTCTTCCTCGCGAATGCGCACCTGCAGGATGGCTCGTTTTTGAGTCGATGACATCACTGGCCCCCTTAATGAGCGTGCAATACAGTCGGTCAAATGCGGCATGTGCCGATACTTGAGCATCTTATAACGATTACTTTATTTCACTCAAGTTGATAACCATTAACACGAATACAAGCGTAGTACATCCAAAACGAGAGCGCGTAAAAATCTCTGCAGCGTACGCGTGTAATACACTCGCCTTTATATCCTATTGAGAATAATCCTAACCAGCCCAAACTCCTGCAATACACCCGTATTGCAGGGCCTATGCTCAAGCTTACCCCCTGCAACTGCGTATATTCAACTTGTATACCGTTGGAGAAATTCTACCGAGTGCCTGTTTCGCCGCATGCATTCGATACGCCGATGCCAGGCCACGGGCTGCTTGGGGCAACGTCGACAGGATCTCTCCAGCATGGGATTCAGGAGGGAGTGAACAACATGGGCAATAAACGAGTCGTAGCCGATTCCTCGCGCTGCATTGGGTGTCAAACCTGCATGGCAGCGTGCATCGAGGCACACGACATCCCCGGCAACATCGCCGCGCCGCGCCTGCGCGTGACGCGTACGTACGAGATCTCCGCACCGGTGGCGTGCCATCACTGCGAGGATGCTCCGTGCGCCAAGGCCTGCCCCACGGGCGCCTTGTTCTTTGATCCAAAGAACCATCGTATCGGCGTCAACGAGGACAACTGCATCGGCTGCAAGAGCTGCGTCATGGCCTGCCCCTTTGGTGCCGTGAGCGTGGCGACCACGCAGGTCCCCGTCTTGATGGGCGACGTGCGCGTGGGTTCGCAGACTAAGAGCTTCGTGCTCAAGTGCGACCTGTGCGTGGACCGTCCCGGCGGTCCGGCGTGTGCCGAGGCGTGCCCGACCAAGGGCCTCACCCTGGTAGACGAGGAGCGCCTGGCAGAACTGACTGCCGAGCGTGCCCGCGCCACCATCGAAAACGAGGCGTAGGCGGGCGGCCATACAGGCCCAAAGATTGTCAAATACGTACCGATTAATCGGTAGCAGAGAAAGGAAGGAGGGTGTTATGGAGAAGCATAAAGTGATCTGCCCGTACTGCGGCGCCGGTTGCCAGTTTAACCTCCTGGTCCAAAACGGCCAGGTCGTGGGTACCGAACCGCTCAACGGCATCACCAATCAGGGCGAGCTGTGCCTTAAGGGCATGAGCGGCTACGACTTCATCAACGACACCAAGATCTTGACTCCTCGCGTACTGCACCCGATGATCCGCCGCACCAAGGGCGCGGATCTTGAGCGCGTAAGCTGGGACGAGGCACTGGATTTCACCGCATCTAAGATGCAGGCCATAATTGACGAATATGGTCCTAACGCTGTCATGACCACCGGCTCTTCGCGAGGCGGCGGCAATGAGGCGAACTACGTCATGCAGAAGTTTACGCGTGCGTGCATCGGCACCCACAGCGTGGACAACTGCGCCCGTACTTGACACGGCCCTACTGTCCTCGGTCTGATGGACACGGTTGGTTCAGGTTGCATGTCATGCTCCATCCCCGGTATGGAGGATGCGGGCTGCATTTTCCTCTTCGGCTATAACCCTGCCGATTCGCACCCCATCGTCGCAAGGCGTATCGTGCGAGCCAAAGAAAAGGGTTGCAAGATCATCGTCGCCGACCCGCGCCATATCGAAACCGCGCGTATCGCCGATCTCTACCTTCCGATCAAGAACGGTTGCAACGTTGCGTTCCTCAACGCCTTTGCCAACTGTCTGGTCAACGATGGCCTCTACGACAAGGAATTCGTCGCCGAGCACACGAACGGCTTTGACGAGTGGTGGGAGACCATCAAGAACTACACTCCCGAATCCGTACAGGACATCACGGGTGTCGAGCCCGCGTTGATCCACCAAGCTGCCGAGATGTACGCCACGGCGAAGCCCTCTGCCATCATTGGCTGGGGCATGGGCGTATGCCAGCAGAAGCAGAACCTGAAGACGGTGCACACCATCGCCTCCATCGCCTGCGTTGCCGGCCAGATCGGCAAACCCAACTCCGGCCTCGCGCCCGTGCGTGGCCAGAATAACGTCCAGGGCTCCTGCGATATGGGCATGCTGCCCAACCTGTACCCTGGCTACCAGAAAGTCACCGACTCCGCAGTGCGTGCCAAGTTTGCCAAGGCTTGGGGCGTGCCCGAGGAAAAGCTCCCGCTCGAGGAGGGCTACAAGCTCACCGACCTGGGCCACCTGGTCGACGAGGGCAAGGTGCACTGCTTCTACAACTACGGCGAGGACCCGGTGCAGACCGAGCCCGATTCGGCCGGTATGCGCAAGACGCTCTCCGAGCTGGATCTGTTCATTTGCCAGGACATCTTTATGACGCAGACGACCATGCTCGCCGACGTCATCCTGCCCGCCACCTCTTGGGGCGAGCACGAGGGTGTCTTTACCGCATCCGACCGTAGCTTCCAGCACTTTGACGCAGCCGTTCCGCCCAAGGGCGAGTGCCGTCACGACTGGGAGATCTTCGCGGACCTGTCCACGCGTATGGGCTATCCCATGCACTACGACAACACCGAGCAGATCTGGAACGAGTGCATTAGCCTGTGCCCCAACTTTGTGGGCGCGACCTACGAGAAGATGGCTCCCGAGGGCGGCTACGCCCAGTGGCCCGTCAAGAGCACCGATGTCAACGACCACGGTACGCCCGACATGTTCGCTGGTGGCAAGTTCACCACCAAGGACGGCCGCGCCAACCTGATGGCGCACGACTGGGAGGCGCCCTCCGAGCTTCCCGACGATGAGTACCCGCTCATCCTGTGCACCGTCCGCGAGGTCGGCCACTACAGCTGCCGCTCGATGACCGGCAACTGCAAGACGCTGGCGCTGCTTGCCGACGAGCCCGGCTTTGTCCGCATGAATCCCGCGGACGCCCAGGCGCGCGGCATCAAGAACGGCGACATCGTCTCGATTCACAGCCGCCGCGGCCAGGTATACAGCCGCGCCGACGTGAGCGACCGTATCAACAAGGGCACGGTCTATATGACCTACCAGTGGTGGATCGGCAAGTGCAACGAGCTGACCATGCACAAGGTCGACCCGGTCTCGCACACGCCCGAGGACAAGTTCTCCGCCTGCCAGGTCGACGCCATTGCCGACCAGGTTTGGGCCGAGGGCGAAGTCGAGCGCCAGTACACCGAGCTCAAGCAGGCTCTGGTCGACGCCGCCGCTCCCCAGGACGTTGAGCCTGGCGCCGCCAAGTTCGACGACGAGACGCACGTGAACCAAATCGTGTAGTCCCGTTCTCGTTGGCTTTTTGGGCCGGGCGTCCCGTACGTTCGGGAGCCCGGCCCGTTATTTTGAAAGGAAGTGGGGATGAACCGCTTCATCGACATCAACCCGGAGAGGTGCATCGGCTGCGGAACATGTCAGTCCGCCTGTGCCGACGCCCACCGGATGCAGGGTCTTCAGGATACGCCGCGCCTGGCGCTCGTGAAGACCGGCGGTATTTCGGCCGCCCTTGCCTGCCACCATTGCGAGGGTGCCCCCTGCGCCGAGGTCTGCCCGGTGAATGCCATCGAGCACGATGGCGATCGCATCCACGTCAAGGAGCAGGAGTGCATCGGGTGCAGGCTGTGCGCCATCGCGTGCCCCTTCGGAGCCATCCACCCCGATGGCACGTCTATCGCCGGTGTCGCAGGCATGTGCGACCCGACGCCTTCGTATCCTAAGTCCCTGAGCAGCCTTCTTACGTGGGCTCCCGGCCAGTACACCTGCGCTGTCAAGTGCGACCTGTGCGCCTTCGATCCGGACGGCCCGCATTGTGTGGCGGCGTGCCCCACCAAGGCGCTGACCGTCATGGGCGGCGCGGCCGATCGCGAGCTCGACGAGGCCAAGCGCCTGCGCTCGATCGAAAACGGTCCGGTCGTCGACGTTACCGCTGTGGCCCAGGGCCTGTCCGAGAAAGCAGAAGGGAGCGTAAACAATGGATAGCATGACGCTGTTTATCGCATCGCTTGCCGTCTCGTGCATCGGTGCGCTCGCCTCGGTTCTGCTGATCAAGGCCGATAACGCCGCCAAGACCGCCGGCTGCCTTATCGGCGCCGTCGCCGCGGTGCTTTCGTTCATCGCGGGCCTCGAGGCCGTGCTTGGCGACGTTTCGTCCCTCAACACGGTCTTCTTCTTCCCGTTCGCCCGTCTCGAGCTCTTGCTCAACGGCCTTGCGGGCCTGATCGTGGTCCTCATCTCGATTCTCGCCTTTGCGGGCTTCATCTACGGTCTGTCCTACTTCGACGAGTACCCGGGCAAGGTCGGGCGCGCCGGCTTCTTTATGAACACCTTCGTCGCCTCGATGATGCTCGTCATCACCGCCGACAACGTGTTCTGGTTCCTGGTCGCCTTTGAGCTCATGTCCCTTACGAGCTACTTCCTTGTCGTTATCGAGGAGAACAAGAACTCCATTAGGGGCGGTTGGCTCTACTTCGTCATCGCGCACGTGGGCTTCGTTCTCATCATGGCGAGCTTCCTGCTCATGACCAACGGCGTGGGCGGTTCCTTCAGCTTCAGTGATTTCCGTACGCATGACTTTGGACCCGCCGTCTCCTCCGCGTGCTTCGTCCTCGCGTTCTTCGGATTTGGCGCGAAGGCCGGTATCATCCCGCTGCACTCCTGGCTGCCCCAGGCGCACCCCGAGGCGCCGTCCAACGTGTCCGCCCTCATGTCCGGCGGCATGATCAAGATCGGCATCCTGGGAATCCTCAAGGTCGGTCTCGACCTGCTCGCGGGTTCGGGCGTCCAGCTCTGGTGGGGCCTCATGGTCCTGGTCTTCGGATCCATCTCGTCGGTCCTGGGTGTCGTCTACGCCCTCCACGAGCACGACATCAAGCGCCTGCTTGCCTATCAC
>DXZN01000082.1 GCA_019419645.1 Collinsella sp.
TGACGGCGGCAGCAGGCGATGCGCCTTCTTACACCACGCTCGCGCGCGCGATCTGATTGACGCCCTCCCTCAAGGCCCCGTGGACAAAAAATGGCAAATATGAGTACTGTCACCTTTTTAGTAACAGCCAAAACTGCCCCAAACGACCTCATTGCGGCCTAGATATGCCTTCAAATTGATCAAAATGCCCGGTAGCATGCTTCTGTGTGCCAACGTTAATGAACATATTTACTGTTGTGTCTATTATCTTGTAAGATCGATATGATACTACGCTAGCAACAGTACTCATATTTGCCATTTTTTGCCCACAGGACTTAGAGAACGCCAAAAAATCTAGCAATGCCAGCGAGCAAACCGCGTCAGCCGATGCAAGGATTGTCCCCAAGTGCCGGCAGATAAGGAACGTCCCTAACTGCCAGGTTTGAAAGGTAGTCATTGGGGACGTTCTTAAACGACTAGTCAAACAAGAACGTCCCCAACGACTACTCATTTAAGTACGTCCCCAATGAGTGCCCCTGGAGCAAGACAACGCCGCAGGTAGAGGGCGGACAGCGAGCGCCGTTACGCGGGTTGGTAAACCCGCGTAACTAAATACGTTCCGCGATCTCGTGAATGAGGTAGTCGGTCTTTTCCCAGCCCAGGCACGGATCGGTGATCGACTTGCCAAAGACGCCGCCGTCGACCGGCTGGTTGCCGTCCTCAAGGTAGGACTCGATCATAAAGCCCTTGACCAGCCTGGAGATGGCTTCGTTGCGGCGGCAGCTGTCGAGCACCTCCTTGCAAATGCGATACTGCTCCAGCGGACGCTTGCCCGAGTTGTCATGGTTGCAGTCGATGACCGCCGCTGGGTTGGCATAACCGGCGTGCTCGGTGTAGCGCTCGGCAAGACGCTCCAGATGCTCGTAGTGGTAGTTAGGGTAGGTGCGGCCGTCGAGGCCAATGTAGCCGCGCATGACGGCGTGCGCGAGCGGATTGCCGTCGCACTCGACCTCCCAGTTGCGGAAGATAAAACTCTGGTGCGCCTGGGCGGCGTAGATGGAGTTGAGCATGACGGTGGTGGAGCCGGCAGTGGGGTTCTTCATGCCCACGGGTACCGAAATGCCGCTCGACACCAGGCGATGCTCCTGGTTCTCGACCGAGCGCGCGCCCACGGCAACGTAGCTCAGCAAGTCGACGAGGTACTGGTAGTTGGACGGGTAGAGCATCTCGTCAGCGGTGAAGAAGCCCGTCTCCTCGATGACGCGCAGGTGCATGTGGCGGATGGCCTTGACGCCCTCGAGCAGGTCGTCGGGAGCCTCGGGGTTGGGGTTGTGCAGCAGACCCTTGTAGCCGGTGCCCTTGGTGCGCGGCTTGTTGGTATAGACGCGCGGAATGATGATGAGCTTGTCCTTGACCTCCTCGGCGGTCTTGGCCAGTCGGTTCATGTACTCAAGCACCGAGTCCTCGCGGTCGGCAGAGCACGGACCGATGATAAGCACCTTGCGTGCGTCCTCGCCGGTAAAGACTTTGGCGACCTCGGCGTCAAATGCCTGCTTTTTGGCGGTAAGCTCGGCAGAAAGTGGCATTTCCTCGCGGATCTCCATGGGGATCGGCAACTTGCGTTTGAATTCCATGGCCATAGGGGCCTCCTCAATCTATAGAAAGAGCAATAAGCGTATTGTCGAGTGCTCGGCATTATCCGCTGTCGCACGCTAAAGTGCAAGCACAGCCTACTAAAAAGGGAATGAATCGACACAAGAGCCCGCTCACCACGAGAGTGGATAATCTCCCGTTTTTGGCCCATGTTCGCGCTCAAAGTGGGAGATTATCCACTCTCGTCGGGCAAGCGTCCAAAAACCCACACCGACCAAAAAGGGACGGGTTTATTTTGGCAGGTTTTATCTGGGCAAACGTCAACAGCCGTAGGAGAGCTGCTTTCCCTCGCGGCGATCTTCTAACAGAAAAAACTGAGTGAGTAGGCTTTTTGCAGGAGGCGAAGCACGACCAAATGCGCCACAGTTCTGACCTGCGGTTTTGTTGGGCGCTACCCGCAATGTGCTCGACAGATCCAAAAAAGTCTACTCACTTGGCCTTGAGACTCATCAGTCAGACAAAAAACGCCGCGAAGGGAGCTGAACTCCCTTCGCGGCGGTTATTCGCTCTGATTTTGCGACGGTTTTGCCCGCTTGTTACTCGCTGTAGCGGGTGGCGATGGCAGCTTGTACCATGCCGGCGCTCATGAGGTACGTTACCAGGAAGTAGCCACCATAGGCCGCCAGGAAAATCGCGCAGGTGAGGCCCACGGTGCCGGCGATGCTCATATCGCCGAATACGCTCACCAGCTCGATGATCACCTTGAGCGCCACAAAGGAGTGCGCCAAGCCCACTGCCAGCGGGAACAGGAAGAATACCGCTTGCTGCGCCATCACCGAATGACGAATCTGGCGGTCGTCACAGCCGATCTGTGCCAGCACACGATAGCTGCGGCTGCCGTCGGCCACATTGGAGAGCTGCTGGATCGATAGGATTGCCGCGCACGCAACGACCAGTACAAAGCCAATGTAGATGGCCAGATAGCTAATCATGCCGTTCATCTGCGCTGCTTGCGTGTACATCTCGGAACGCGTGATGAAGACTCCCCACGACCCCGGCTCCTTGCCGTCAACGAGCAGATTATCGAGCAAGGTGTATTTAATGCTCTCGTCTGCCTCGGTCGTATCCATACCCTGTTTGTAATTAACGAGCAGATTACTGGAATACGGTTGCAGATTAAGCTGGGACAGCAGCTCATCGGCTACGACCACGGTACCGGGATTGCTGCCCATCGCCGAGTTGGCGATGGCCGCCGTGTCCTCGTCCGACTTATCGGTTGCGGGCTTGAGCGTATGCCCGCCCAAGGTAAGGGCATGGCCGCCAGCCATATACTTGGTGTACAGGTCGCCCAGCTCACCGCCCATATCACACGTGAGCAGATACTGGTCGCGGCCAATGCTCACCGGCTCCTCGCCCATCATCTGGCGCAGTTTGTTGTACTGGCTCGCCGGCGTCACATACAGACCCATCGCATCGGCGTTGCTTCCCTCGAGCGCCTTGGGAAGCTTTTCGCCCATGGCCTTGCACATCTCACCCGCCACCACCGAGGGGCCCGAGCCGCCAAGCGGGTAACTCAGATACGAATCGATCTGCACATGCTCACCGGCAACATCGGCGATATTGACCTTCTTGCCGGTCTCGTCGTTGTTGTCCGCCGACTTGCCCTTAATACCGTCTGCAACGTTATCGGGATCTTTACGATCGCCATGCCATGCAGCGTACAAATCGACCGTTGCATCGGCCAGCACCATGCGATCGGCCTCAGACGGATTGACATACTCCTTGTAGTAGTCGAGCGTTTCGGGCGTGTAATAGACATACGTCTGAGACACGTCAACAGGGTTATAGCGCTCCAGGTTTTCGTTCATCACGTTGGCAATCGACATACCGCAGGTCACCGAGGTAATGGCCAAAAACAGAATCATCGCGATGACGCCCATCGAAAAGCACACCGTGTTGACCTTGGCCGCAAGCTGGCGCACGGTAAACATGTTGAGGCCGCGCCAGTACACGCCGCGCAGGCTCTGCAGCAGCTTGATGAGCATGCCGGAGAGTCCCCAGAACAGCGCAAAGGTACCCACGGTAACCATAGCGGTCGTAATGCCAAACTGGCTCATGGCCTCTTGCAGCTTGCTGTCCGTCGCGGTTAGTGGGAACCCATCACGTAGCAGACGGTAATAGGCCACGCCCACAAGCGCCACGCCCACGGCAAAGATGGCAATCGCGATCCAGGGGTTGCGCGTCTTGATGCTCTCGTTGCGACGCTCGGCACCCATGAGCTCAATGAGCCTGGTGCGACGCACGGCGCGAAGGTTCAGCAGTAGCGTGAGCACAAACATTACGAGCATGCAGGCAAGGGTCAGGTTGAACGCATGCACCGAGAAAAAGAAGTGGAAATTGGCGATCTGCGTCTTAAAGAGCGAGGCCGTAAAGAACGTCATGAGCTGGGAGAGTCCCACACCCAGCACAATGCCGGCGACAAAGGCCACGACCGATACTATCACGGTCTCGAGCGCCATGATCGTGGCGACGCGCCCGCGCCCCATGCCGAGCACCTGGTACAGGCCAAACTCCTTCTTGCGGCGTTTCATGATGAAGTTATTGGCGTACACCATCAAAAAGGCCATGACACCGGCCAAAAAGTACGTCAGGTAGCCGAGCATGCTACCCATAACCTGTGCCAAGCCCTCTTCATCGATTCCGGCGATGTCGACCTGCATCGAGATGGTGTTAAAGGCATAGAAGACCGTGACGCCCAGGGTGAGCGTCAAAAGGTAGACGAGGTAGTCGCGCCCGGCGCGGCGGACGTTGCCCCAAGCGAGTTTACAGAGCATCGGAGCCCTCACCGCCCATCATGGCAACGACCTCCATAATGCGGTCGAAGAACTCTCTGCGGTCGGTGTCGCCGCGGCGCAGCTCGGTGAAGATCTTGCCGTCGCGAATAAACAGCACACGGCTCGTGTAGCTGGCGGCAAAACTGTCGTGCGTAACCATGAGCACGGTGGCGCGCAGGCGGCGGTTGAGGGCCTCTAGGCTCTCGAGCAGCAGACGGGCGCTTTTGGAGTCGAGGGCGCCGGTGGGCTCGTCAGCCATGATCATGGTGGGGTCGGTGACGAGCGCGCGGCAGGCGGCGACGCGCTGCTGCTGGCCGCCGGACATTTGGTAGGGATATTTGTCGAGCACCTGGCTCACGGACAGACGCGCGGCCACGTCCTGCACGCGGGTCGAGATTTCGGCCGAATTCACGCGGGCGATGGTGAGCGGCAGGGCGATATTCTCGCGTGCCGTGAGAGTATCGAGCAGGTTGGAATCCTGGAAGATAAAGCCGAGCTCCTCGCGGCGGAACTGCGAAAGTTTGGCCTGCTTCATGCGCGTCACGTCCTGGCCGTTGATGCGGATCGTGCCACTTGTGGCGCTATCGATGGTCGACACGCAGTTGAGCAACGTCGACTTGCCCGAGCCCGAAGCGCCCATGATGCCAACGAATTCGCCGCGGTTGACGGTAAAGCTAACATCGTTGAGCGCGCGGGTCACGTTGCCCAGCGCTCCATATACCTTTTCGAGATGCGCGACCTCCAGTACCGGGGTCGCCATGTGCGTGGTTTGCATACCGAGTCCTTTCTTGCGATTAGTCTACGGCATCTATAGTCGCAGGGAGCCGAGTCGGCTACCATCGATATGGCTTACGCTTGCCTTACCGTTGTGTAAGGTACGGGTAGCTAGCCTGTCACTTGTTGATGTTGAGAGAGGACTCCTGTTGAAGACTGTTCATGTTGCCGCTGGGATCATTCGCAAGGAAGGATCTGACGAGCTGCTTGCCGTGCAGCGCGGCTATGGCGACATGCAGGGACTTTGGGAGTTCCCCGGTGGCAAGCTCATGCGCGGCGAGACGCCCGAGGACGCCGTACGCCGCGAACTCATGGAGGAGCTGCAGGTCAAAGTCATCAACCTGCGTGATTTCTACACCGTTGAGTATGACTACCCCGATTTTCATCTCTCCATGGAGTGCTACTACTGCTCGCTCGCCGATGAATCCGATGAACCTCAGAAGCACGACCGCCAGCTCGATATCCGCTGGATTCCACGCACCTCACTTGCCACGGTGGAATGGATGCCCGCCGACAAAGGGCTTATCGATGCTCTGATTGAGTTGAAGGAAGACCGGCTTGAGGCAAGCTCCGCTGATGACGCCGCGCCCAACACAGCCGACAAACCCACCGCCAAACCCAAGCGCGCACCTAAGCGCCGTAGCAAAAAACGCCCCAAACCAGGTCTGCTCGACGGCATCGATACCTCGGACCTCTCCGCTGACGAGCGCGAACTGGTCCGCCGTCGCGCCGCCATCAAAAAGTCCATGAAGGGCAACAAGCGCGCCAATACCAAGCCAGAGC
>DXZN01000083.1 GCA_019419645.1 Collinsella sp.
ACCTATGACGTTCTGATTCGTAGTCAGACCCTCTATCCAGCTGAGGTAACGCCGCAACGCACGGATTATTATGCACGCGAGCCCCCGATGGGTCAAGCGACAATTTGAAAAAATTTTACGGAGTGGTGATTAGGCTGTTTGCGCGGCTTATAGGACAAAATGTGTGTCCCGATGGAACATCCGTTTCCATCCATTAATCCAGCCAGAAGGGGTACGGGTCCCTGTGGTGGAGGTCCTCCCACACGGCACCGCCGCCCCAATCCGGCCCTCCGTCCTCGCGCGACGGCGAGGCGGAGCAGACGCGGAGCGGGAAGTCGATGTCCGCGTCGGCCGGCATCGCGGCGGGCTTCTCGCGCGCCGTCCTCGCGTCCCCCGAGCGCGCGCGGCGCCACCGGAACGCCGCCTTCACGCGCTTGGCCGACGTCAGCCCCCGGTGGTTGCGCAGGACGGCCCCCGGCTGCGAGTTCACCCCTCCCTCGATCATGTCCTGCCACTGCGCCTGGTCCGACCGCCACAGCAGGGGCGATAACGACCTTTATGGGCACCTCTTCCGAACGGTTATTTAACGGTTCCGGAAAAGGTTATCTACCGGCGGGAGCGATAGGCAACCGGTCACGCATTCTGTCCGAGCGGCTAAAAGCGGGCACGGAATCTAAACGGCTGAAAAAGGGGCATCGACCTGCGCCGATGCCCCAACGTGGGCACACATTTTGCCCTAATAGCCCTCGACCGAGGTTCGAATCCATGCATGGTTGCCATAAAAGAAAAGCCCCCGTTGCCGGAGGCTTCAAGTTCGATTGGTGCGGCGTATAGGATTCGAACCTATGACGTTCTGATTCGTAGTCAGACCCTCTATCCAGCTGAGGTAACGCCGCAGCGCAAGATATATAAAACCACTTTAGTTAGTTGGAGTCAAGCACAATCTCAAACTTTTTTGAGAATATGTTCCTTACGCAGCTCCGTATGCGTCAGCGTCCCCCATGCGATCAATCGGTTTTTCAACCACATCGAACCCAGCACCGAGCTCCCTCAAAAGCGAGCGCACCCGCTGGGCACAGTCATAATCGGCAAACGAGATACTCAGCATGCGCGCGACCTGGTTAGAAGTCCCAACTCCATAGAACCGCTCAAGCGCCACAAGCCCCTCGTGCGTCACAAAAGTCTCGACTACATGCGACGACTCCTCAAAACACCATTGGGTCAACGGGCCCTCGCTCGTCTGCCGCACCACCAAACCACCCATACCCGATGGCTCACACGTAACTAGTAAGTGCTCCCCACCTTCATCGCTCTCAAACAAAACTACCCGCTCATCAAACAGCTCCATCGCATCCCCTTCCTCTCGCTTCTATTTAACATAAGCATAGCAGGTAGATGGCTGTATACAGAACGTTTGTTCGTGTGTTTTCTATTGAGCTGTCCGCACGATATGGTATAGCTCCGCACACAAAAAGGGCGCCCCAGAAAGGAGCGCCCTTGCAAATCGCTTATGCAGGCAACCTACGCGACCGGCTCGATCTTCTCGAGGCCGCCCATGTAAGGACGAAGAACCTCGGGGACCGTGATGGTGCCGTCGGCGTTCTGGTAGTTCTCCAGAATGGCGGCCATGGTGCGGCCAGCCGGCAGGCCGGAACCGTTGAGGGTGTGCAGGTAGCGCGAGCCCTTGAAGTTCTCGGGGTCGCGATATTTGATGTTGGCGCGACGGGCCTGGAAATCGCCGCAGTTAGAGCAGGAGCTGATCTCCTTGTAGGCGTTATAGCTCGGCAGCCAGACCTCGATGTCGTAGGTCTGACGGGCAGAGAAGCCCAGGTCGCCGGTGCACAGGCTAATCACGCGATACGGCAGGCCCAGCTGCTGCAGCAGGTACTCGGCCTCGGCGGTCATGCTCTCGAGCTCCTCGTCGGATTCCTCCGGCTTGGCAAACTTGACCATCTCGACCTTGTCGAACTCGTGCTGGCGAATGATGCCGCGAGTGTCGCGACCAGCGGAGCCGGCCTCCTCGCGGAAGCAGGGGGTAAAGGCGGTGTAGCGGCGCGGCAGGGTATCAGCATCGAGAACCTCGCCGGCGTGCAGGTTGGTAAGCACGACCTCGGCGGTGGGGATCAGGAAGTTGTCGCCCGAGACGTGATAGGCGTCGTCCTCGAACTTGGGCAGCTGACCCGTGCCAAACATGGTCTGACGCTTGACGACGATGGGCGGCCACCACTCCTTAAAGCCACGGCTGGTGTGCGTGTCAAGGAAGAAGTTGATGAGGGCACGCTCAAGACGGGCGCCGGCGCCACCGAGAACGGTAAAGCGGCTACCGGAGAGCTTGTTGCCGCGCTCGAAATCGAGGATGTCGAGGTCGGTGCCCAGGTCCCAGTGCGGCTTAAAGTCGAAGTCGAACTCGCGCGGGGTGCCCCAACGACGGCGCTCGATGTTCTCGTCCTCGTCCTTGCCGTACGGCGTGGCCTCGCAAGGGATGTTGGGAAGGTGAGCCATAAAGTCGTACTGCTCCTGCTCGAGAGCGGTGCGGCGCTCGGCCAGACCGTCAATCTTCTCGTTGACGGCGCGCACGGCCTCCTTGGCGGCCTCGGCCTCGTCCTTCTTGCCCTCCTTCATCAGGGCGCCGATCTTCTTGGACTCGGCATTACGCGTGGCCTGGAGCTCCTCGACCTCGGTGATGACGGCACGGCGCTCGTCGTCGAGCTCGAAGAACTTCTCTCGATCCCAAGACGTCTGGCGGTTGGCCATGGCGGTATCGATGGCATCGGGGTTCTCGCGAACAAACTTGATATCAAGCATTAGATCCTCCGGCGATATACATTCCATTTAGGTTGCAACCTTGTACATGTATGGGCAAGTATATACTTATGAGCGTTTACGACCCAACCCAACTACGCAAGAAGGCACCCAATGGACGCAGTTTTTTCCTTTTTGTTTGGCACCCGCACCGGTTTTGCCATCCTTTTCGCCGGCGGCATCCTACTGTTTGCGATTCTTGCCTTTGTAATGGAGAAGCGCACCCATAAGATGTATGTCGACCGCGGCCCCAAGGACGAGGACGATCAAGACAGCTTCTGGGACTAACCTGCCAAAAAGGGACTGGTTTATTTTGGTCGGTTTTATCTGGGCAAACGCAAGCGCCTCGCAACTGGAATTGAGCCAGTTGCGAGGCGCTTTTTGCTATAGAGATAAAACCGCAGGAAAACCTGCCAAAATAAACCTGTCCCTAAATGGCAGGTTTTACTGGAGGGTGGCGTCGATGGCCTTGACCAGAGCGCTGCGCATGCCGGCGTCCTCGAGCGCGACGACGCCCTTGATGGTGGCGCCACCGGGTGAGCATACGGCATCCTTCATCGCCGCAGGATGCTGGCCAGTCGCAAGCTGTAGCTTTGCCGTGCCCAGCACCATCTGGCTCACAATGCGATAGGCATCGGCGCGCGGGATACCGTGCTTGACGGCCGCGTCGCCCAAGGCTTCAATCGCCATGGCGACAAATGCCGGTGCGCAACCGCCCACGGTACCGCCCACAAACAGCAGACTCGTGTCGAGCTCGACGACGGTGCCAAGCTTACCGAGCAGGTCGAGTACCACGGCACGCTGCTCGCCGTTGAGCGTAGAGGACTTCTCGCAGGCGATGACGCCCTCGCCCACCGAAACCGGCGTGTTGGGCACCGTCGAGATGTGTGCGACACCCGGCAGGACCTGCTCCCACTTGGCGCTATCCCAGGTCCAGGCGACCGAAAGGACAACCTTGTCGGCAAGAGTGTCCTTAAGCGGAGCGAAGACCTTCTCTATCATGTACGGCTTGACCGCAGCAACCACGATATCGGATGCGGCGACAACCTCCGCCGCATCACGACAGGCAACCATCCCACGCGTCTCACAACGCTCAACCAAGGCATCGTAGTGGCCCGCGCAGGCGCATATATCGCTCGCAGCCACACCGGCGGCGATCCAGCCATCGGCCATAGCGCTCGCCATATTGCCAAAACCGACAAATCCAATCTTCATATCTCATAGTCCTCTCAGACACGCTCTTCAAAACGAAGGCTATTGTCCCACGGCATTGTTTCGTATTGCCGACCTATTTGTGATACGGCTCGCCACGGCTGATCTTGCAGGCGCGGTAGATTTGCTCCAGCAGCACCACGCGCGCCAAGTTGTGCGGCAAGGTAATACGTCCAAAGCTGAGCATCTCGTCGGCTCGTGTGCGCACGTCATCGCTCACGCCGTCCGATCCACCAATCACAAAGGCGATGTCGCTGTTACCACGCAGCATAAGATCGTCGAGCCGCGCCGAAAGCTCCTCGCTCGAGCGCTCTTTGCCCTCAATGGCAAGCAGGATCACATGCGCTCGAGGCGGCAGGGCTGCAAGAATCGCCGCACCCTCCTTGTCGCGTGCGGCATCCACGCCGCCCGCCTTAGCCGGGTCGATATCGGCCACCTCGCGGATATCCACCTTGGCATAGGCACCTAGGCGCTTGGTGTACTCAGCGCACGCGTCCTTCCAAAAGCGCTCCTTGAGCTTACCGACGCAAACGACGGTGTATTTCACGCGCGTCTACTCCTTCGAATCGTTTTGAACTTTGCTGGCGGTCAGCATCTGCTCGAACATCGAGGCCGACTGCGAGAAATCGCTCGGCAGTACGACCGTCGATGTTTTACCCGTGCGAGCGAACTCTGTCATCATCTCGGACCACTGCGTAAACATGAACAGCTGGTTGGCCTCGTCGTTACCGACACCCGTCTCCTGGATGATCTCGAGCGAATCCTTGATGCCCAGCGCGATGGCCTTGCGCTGGTTGGCGATGCCTTCGCCCGCCTTTTCCATCGCCTCGGCCTCGGCGGTCGCCTCGGTGACGCGCTTGATGCGGTCGGCCTCGGCGAGCTCCTGCGCAGCAGCGCGCTTTCGCTGGGCAGCATTGATGTCGTTCATGGAGTTCTCGACCTCGGTCGGCAGCGCGATCTTGGTGATGAGTGTCGACACGAGGGTAAAGCCGTAGGCAGCCATCTGCTCGGACACGGTGGCATTAACGTCCTTGGCGATGTCATCCTTCTTGGCAAAGACCTCATCGAGCGTATAGACAGGGATGGAAGAGCGCAGGGCGTCGGTGATGAAATCACGCATCTGGTCGACGGGCTCCTGCAGCATGTAGTAGCTCTTGTAGATGCCCGAATCTGCCGGGCCGGCGCCCATGTCATAGCTCACGTGGTACTGAGCAGAGACCTCAAGGCCGATGGTCACGTTGTCCTGGGTCTTAACGTCGATGCCAAAACCGTTTTTCATGGTGCGCAGACTCACCGTGGCGGCCTTGCGGTCGATCACGGGCACCTTCATGTGGAAGCCCGCGTTGACGATGCGATTGAACTTGCCCAGACGCTCGATGATCACGGCATGCTGCTGTTCAACGACATAGCAGGCGTTGGGGAGCAGCAGCAACAAAATGATGATGGGAAGTAGAAAGCTCGTAAGAGCAGCGATGATACCGGACAACAGCATGGTCTCTCCTCTGATAGGCACACGTTGGCATTAGGATACCCGCACGAAGCAGCCACGTGACACCAACAGGAGGCCCATAACAAAAAAGCCCCCATTACTGGGAGCTTTTTCATTTAGTGGTGCGGGCGAAAGGACGTCCGCGTATCCGCTTCGCGGATCCGCACCGGCTTCGCCCGCCTGCCGACGGTCTCGCCCGCACGCGGCATGCGCTCGCTCCTTCACAGGTTCAAGTCCCCGCGATGGGCCCATAACAAAAAAAGCTCCCATTGCTGGGAGCTCTTTCATTTAATGGTGCGGGCGAAAGGACTTGAACCTTCATGGGGTTGCCCCCATACGGACCTGAACCGTACGCGTCTGCCAATTCCGCCACGCCCGCGTGC
>DXZN01000084.1 GCA_019419645.1 Collinsella sp.
TGACGGCGGCAGCAGGCGATGCGCCTTCTTACACCACGCTCGCGCGCGCGATCGCAACTCATCAGGAAACTTGGGTAGCGGGACCGCTTGACGCTAGTGGTTATGCGGGCAGTTGGCGCAGCAGCCGCTGGTGGCGCTGGTGCTGGAGCCTCCGCTTCGCTGGTCGGTGTTGTAGAATCCGCTGCCCTCAAACTTGATGCCGCTTGCCGAGAACGTCTTGGCCGCCGGGGCACCGCAGCTCGGGCACACGATCTCGGGGGTCTCGGACATGGGATGCTCAACCTCAAACACGTTGCCGCAGCTCGAGCACTTGTAATCGTAGCGCGCCATAATACTTCCTTTTCGGCACAAAGCGGGCAGATCGCTCTGCCCGCATAAATTCAAACAGCTGTAACTGTACCCTATATCGGGGGTTTTATCACGCTTCGCCCCAGAATCTATGGGTGTTGCGCAGGAGCTGTGCAGTTTTGCCCTCGGCGGCCGCAACGTCGGCCTCATCGGCCTGCCAGGTCCAGTTGCCCGTGGCGACACCCGGTACGTTCATGCGTGCATCGTCGCCTAGCCCCAGTACATCCTGCAGCGGCATCATCACAAGCGGAGCGTCGCTTGCCAGCGCGTCGCCCATCAGCTTGGCCGCCACCTCAACACCGCTCGGCTCGTCGTCGCCCGCGAAGGAGCGCGTGCACCAACCGGCGAGCGTCGACGTGTCGTGCGTCGAGGTGTACAGAATCTTGCCCGGCGTGGGGTGCACGCCGCAGCGGACGTCGTAATCGCTAAACTCCAGTACGTCCATACCGGGGAAGCCGCAGGTCGAAGCCATAGCGCGAACACCGGGCGTCAGATACCCCAGATCCTCCGCGATAAAACTGAGCGGTCCCAGCTCGTCGTAGGCGGTCTGGAACAGGTCCTTGCCAGGGCCCGCCAGCCAGCGACCGTCGGCGCAAGCCTTTCCTGCGGGAATGCTAAAGTAGCTGTGGAATCCCAGGAAGTGGTCCAGGCGCACGCGGTCGTAGAGCGAGAACGCGCGACGCAGACGGTCCATCCACCAGCGGTAGCCGTTCTGCTTCATGTGGTCCCAGCGGAACGTCGGGTTGCCCCACACCTGGCCCTCGGGCGCAAAATTGTCGGGCGGCGCGCCAGAAATCTCAATCGCCTTGCCGGTATCGGAAAGCCAGAAGTTCTCGGGCTCGCTCCATGCGTCGGCCGAATCGTCCGAAACGTACATGGGAATGTCGCCGATGACCTCGATGCCCTTCTTGTGCGCATAGTTCATGAGCTCGCACCAGGCCAGGTCAAAGCGGTACTGCATGTACGCCTGAAGCTCGGCCTCGTCGTGGAAGCGCTTGTCGTCAATCAGATGCTCGTTGTAGCGCGCAACATCTGCCGGCCAATCATGGCGCGATTCGCCCTCAAAGTACTTTTTAACGGCCATGTAGACGCAGTATTTCTCGAGCCAATCGGCATTGCGATGTTTAAACGCGGTGTACAGCGGATCGGCATCCTCGCCTCCGCGGGCCTTCCAGGTCTCAAAGTCGGCCGCCAGCTCCTCGTGGCTTTCGGGCAGCAGGTCGATATTGCCCGCAAAAGCTGAGGGACCGGCGTAAGGGGAGCGGAAGAAGTCCGTAGGGTTGACGGGGAGAACCTGCCAGTAGCGCATACCCATGGCGGCCAGATGGTCGATAAAGCGACGCGTGGACGCGCCGATCGTACCGGGCTTACCGTCGTCGGTCGGCACCGATGTGATATGACACACAACACCTGCGCCGTGATCGAGCGGCTCCTGCAGGCGCTGCTCGGCATGGTGATAGATGATCGAAGAACCCAGCGGGTACAGATCGAGCGTGACCGTGCCGTTGTGGATCTCGCACTCGTGACCGCTAATCACATCGCTCGCGCATTCGCCGAGTGCCAGAATCGTCACGCGGTGCGAATTGCGCAGACTACGGTTGATGATAACCGTCGCGGACTCGCCATCCTTGCCCGTGCGGTTGTATGCCAGCACCTCATCATTGAGCGCGAAGGCCTTGATTTCACCGTCTACCATAAACGGCAGCGCGCGGCGCACAGCAGATGCATTCTTGACGATCGCGAACGTATCGAAGTCGTGCAGGTTTTCCTTGGCCGGCATGGTGCGGCGATTGCCCGGATCGGTGAGACCCTCCAAGCCGTATTCGTCACCGTAATAGATTGAGGGAACGCCCGGGAAGGTCATCTGCATAAGCGTCGCGAGCCAAAAACGGCTCTTGCCCAGGCCCATCGAGTTCTCGTCCAGGCGCCATTTGCTGCGCTCGCATTCAGGCAGCTGCGACTCGTCGGGGCCGCCGCCGAGCACCGAGATGATACGCGGGCGGTCGTGGCTCGAGAGCAGGTTGAGCGCGCAGGACAATGCCTCGCTCGGGTAGTTCTCGCGCAGGGTCTCGATATCCTCAGCGGCCTCGTAGGCGTTCTTGTAGCCCATCAAAAAGCCGATGACCATGTCGCGGAAGGGGTAATCCATGGCGGAGTCGAGTTCCGATCCCTGCAGGTAGCGACGCAGATGGCCATAGCTGATCTTGTTGGAGGCGTCTTCCCAGACTTCGCCGAGCAACAGTGCATCAGGCTTCTCGGCGAGCACGGCCTTTTTGATCTCGGCCAGGAAGTCATCGGAAAGCTCGTCGGCCACGTCTAGGCGCCAGCCATGAGCGCCGGCACGTAGCCATTTACGGATCACGCCGTCCTTGCCCAGGAGCCGCTCGCGTACCAGCTCAGAGCTCTCATTGATGGCGGGCATATTGCCCACGCCCCACCAGCAGTCGTATGAGCCGTCCTCGTGGAAATAAAACGCATCGCGCCATGGCGAATCCTCGCTCTGCCACGCGCCCACGCCGGGGTAGTTGCCGTAGCGGTTGAAATAGATCGAGTCGTCACCCGTATGGTTAAAGACGCCGTCCAGAATGATGGAGATGCCCAGCTTCTCGGCCGCCTGGCACAGCTCGGTAAAGTCCTGCTCGGTGCCCAGGATCGGGTCGATCTTGGTGTAGTCGGCCGTGTCGTAGCGGTGGTTGCTCGCGGCTTCAAAAATGGGGTTGAGGTAGATGGCTGTAAAGCCTAGCTCGGCGATGCGAGGCAGGTCTTCCTGGATGCCCTTGAGCGACCCGCCGTAGAAGTCCCAGGTTTTGATGGAGCCGTCTTCGGCGCGCTCGTACACGGGCGGCTCGTTCCAGTCCTCGACCATGCGGCGCTGGATTCCGTTGCGTGGTTTTTCGACCTCGGCCAGCGTGCGCTCGCGCCAGTTTTCATCTCGGGCGTAGCGATCGGGGAAGATCTGGTAGACCATGCCACGCTCGTACCACTCGGGACGCACTTCGCGGTGCTTATAGACGGTAATCTGGAAGGACGGCACCTCGGCGTAGTCGTAAGTTACGCCCTCGCCGCCGGTGCGGCCCTGCGGTGCTCCCAGACGAACCTCGGGCTGGCCCTCGATATTGCAGATAAAGCTGTACCAGATAAGACAGGACTCGGTACACTCAAGCTCTACGGTATAAATGCCGTCGCCCTCGTGCGTCATGGGATACCGAGACTCACCGATCTCATCGACCCAGGTGCGCAGCGTAAGCGTTGCCTGGTTGGGGTCGGCATCCTCCAGAATCACGGAGAGTGCAACGGAAGTTCCAGTGGTCACAGCGCCAAACGGAGTGCGAAACTGCGGCAGGCGGCTGTTGTGAATCAATCTCATAGTACGGTCCAGTTCTATACAATCATGGCCAGCGGGCCATGGGTTTTACGCCTAAGATGTAAGTATATCTGTAGTACACAGGGTGTATAAACAACATCCGTTTACCATCGGCGAACGGTTGCCCTAGAAAATCGTTTTACCACTACCTACAGAGAAGGGGCGCCCGGTTGGAGCGCCCCTTGCTTAGGGTTTGATGAGGTTTTGAATCGTCTGCGTACTAGCGGCGCTTGCGGGTGGCCGTTGCCTTGCGGACGGAGGTCTTCTTGGTCGGAGCCTTTTCCTCGGTCGCGGCGACGGGGGAGACCGGGGCCTTCTTGGCGGGCTCGGGCTTGGCCTTTACCTCGACCTTAGCCTCCGCTTTGGGAGCAGCAGCCTTGGTCGTGGACTTCTTGGCCGTCGTCGTTGCGCGCTTGCGCGTGGTGGTCTTGGCGGCCGGCTTGGCCTCGACGGTTACCTTGGCCTTGGATTCGGCGGGCGTCTCCTCGACTTTGGCGGCCGGCTTTGCGGCTGCCTTGGTCGTGGCGGCCTTCGTGGTCGTCGACTTCGTTGCCGTGGTCTTCTTGGCGGTCGTTGCCTTCTTGGCGGTCGCAGTTGTCTTCTTGGCAACGGTCTTGGCCGGTGCCTTGACGGCGGGCTTGGCCTCGACGGCGGATTCAGCCTTTACCTCAGGAGCGGCCTCGGCCTCGGCAGCCTTCTTGGCTGCTGCGGTGGTGCGCTTGCGCGAGGTCGTTGTCTTGACAGCGGTGGTCTTGGTTGCCGTCGCCTTGGCCGCTGTGGCCTTCTTAGCCGTCGTCTTACGAGTCGTGGTCTTCTTAGCTGCAGGCTTTGCAGCTGGCTTGACCTCGGACTCTGCCTCAGGAGCAGCCTCAGCCTTCACCTCAGACTCGGCCGTAACGGGCTCAGCTTCAACCGGCTTCTCTTCGGCCTTGGGCTCCTCAGCGGCCACCGGCTCAGCAACAACCACAGGCTCGTCGACAACAGCCACAGGCCTCTCAATCTCCGGGTGCATAAAGAAGTACAGGTCCAGATACTTGTCGGCCGAGCGCGTCCAGCTAAAGTCCTGGCTCATGGCCTGCGTGACCAGCTGGTTCCAGGCATCGCGGTTATCCCAGAACAGGCGTGCCGCGCGGAACACGGCGTCACCCATCTCGTCGCCGTTAAAGTTAGTAAACGAGAAGCCCGTGCCTTCGCCGGTAAACTCGTTATACGGGATTACGGTGTCCTTCAGACCGCCGGTCTCGCGCACGATAGGCAGGGTGCCGTAGCGCATGGCGATGATCTGCGACAGACCGCAGGGCTCGAACTTCGACGGCATCAGGAACATGTCGGCTGCGGCGTACATGCGCTGCGACAGCGCAGGGTCAAACTCGATACGCGCGGCCATGGTGCCGGGGTACTTGTCCTGGAAGTAGCGCAGGCCGTCCTCGTAGTCGCGGTCGCCAGTGCCCAGCACGGCCACCTGAACGCCGCCGGCCAGGATGCGGTCGAGCGCGTACATGACCAGGTCCATACCCTTTTGGCGCGTCAGGCGCGTGACCATCACCATGAGCGGACGGTCGTCGCGAACCTCGAGCCCCAGCTCCTCCTGCAGCTTGGCCTTGCACACGGCCTTGCCCGCACGGTCTTCAACCTGTCTCTTATACACATC
>DXZN01000085.1 GCA_019419645.1 Collinsella sp.
GACTCCCACATCGACACCGTCGGCATCGGCAACATCGAGAACTGGGATGCCGATCCCTATGAGGGCTACGAGACCGACGAGATCATCTACGGCCGCGGCGGCTCCGACCAGGAGGGCGGCATGGCTTCTGCTACCTACGCTGCCAAGATGATGAAGGACATGGGCCTCATCCCCGAGGGCTACAAGATCATGGTCGTCGGCACCGTCCAGGAAGAGGACTGCGACGGCATGTGCTGGCAGTACATCTACAACAAGGACGGCATTAAGCCCGAGTTCGTCATTTCCACTGAGCCCACCGACGGCGGCATCTATCGCGGTCACCGCGGCCGCATGGAGATCCGCGTCGACGTTCACGGCACCTCCTGCCACGGTTCCGCTCCCGACCGCGGCGACAACGCCATCTACAAGATGGCCGACATCGTCGCCGACGTCCGCGCCCTCAACAACAACGGCTGCGACGAGTCCACCGACATCAAGGGCCTCGTCAAGATGCTCGACCCCAAGTACAACCCCGAGCACTTTGAGGACGCCCGCTTCCTGGGCCGCGGCACCTGCACCGTCAGCCAGATCTTCTACACCAGCCCCAGCCGCTGCGCTGTCGCTGACTCTTGCGCCATCTCCATCGACCGTCGCATGACCGCCGGCGAGACCTGGGAGTCCTGCCTGGACGAGATCCGTAACCTGCCGGCCGCCAAGAAGTACGGCGACGACGTGAAGGTCTCCATGTACATGTACGACCGTCCGTCCTGGACCGGCGAGGTCTACGAGACCGAGGCTTACTTCCCCACGTGGATCAACAAGGAGACCGCTCCGCACGTCAAGGCCCTCGTCGACGCCCACAAGGCCATGTTCGGTGACGAGCGCATCGGCTGCGAGCCCAGCATGGACAAGCGCACCGGTCGTCCGCTGTGCGACAAGTGGACCTTCTCCACGAACTGCGTTTCCATCCAGGGTCGCTATGGCATCCCCTGCGTCGGCTTTGGCCCGGGTGCCGAGTCTCAGGCTCACGCTCCCAACGAGGTCACCTACAAGGACGACCTGGTCACCGCTGCCGCCATGTATGTGGCTGCCCTGAACCTCTACGATCCGAGCCAGGCCGATGGCGACGCCACCGTGTTCCGCGCCGGTCTGACCAACAACAAGATCGACTAGTCCCATTCCTTGATCTTGTTGAGCCGGGGGCCGCTCGTGTCCCCGGCACCCCCTGTTGACTTGGGGCCCGCGGTCGTTATCTCCCATGCTTCCTCAACGGTAGTGGGTCCTCGTCATAGCGCTCTGCATGTTCTAGCCACACGCGCATGCCGGAGCACATCTACTCATTGCAATCGTTTCATCTTTGGAAAGGATATTTACATGGATGCCAAGTTTACCGAGCTCGTCGAGCAGCTGAACGGCCTCGATTTTAAGGGCATGTACGGCAGCGACTTCCTGCACACCTGGGATAAGACCACCGATGAGCTCAAGGCGCTCTACATCGTCGCTGACGCCCTGCGCGAGCTGCGCGAGAACAACGTTTCGTCCAAGATCTTCGATTCGGGTCTGGCCGTCTCCCTGTTTCGCGACAACTCCACCCGTACGCGCTTCTCCTTCTCCAAGGCCGCTAACCTGCTCGGCCTTGAGCTGCAGGACCTGGACGAGAAGAAGTCCCAGATCGCTCACGGCGAGACCGTCCGCGAGACCGCTACCATGATCTCCTTCATGGCCGACGTCATCGGCATCCGCGACGACATGTACATCGGCAAGGGCGACGCCTACATGGCCGAGGTCTCCGAGTCTGTCCAGCAGGCCTACGAGGACGGCGTTCTGGATCACCGTCCCACGCTCATCTCTCTGCAGTCCGATTCCGACCACCCCACGCAGTCCTCTGCCGACATGCTTTACCTCATCAACGAGTTTGGCGGCCTCGAGAACCTCAAGGGCAAGAAGGTTGCCGTTACCTGGGCCTACTCGCCCTCTTACGGCAAGCCGCTGTCCTGCCCGCAGTCGCTGATCAGCCTGCTGCCCCGCTTTGGCATGGACGTCACCCTGGCCCACCCCGAGGGCTACGACCTCATGCCCGAGGTCGTCGAGCGCGCCAAGGGCTATGCCGCCGAGTCCGGCACCACCTTTAAGCAGGTCAACACCATGGCCGAGGCCTTCGAGGGCGCCGACATCGTGATCCCCAAGAGCTGGGCTCCGTTTGCCGCCATGGAGAAGCGTACCAACCTGTACGCCGAGGGCGACGACGCCGGTATCGCAGCGCTCGAGAAGGAGCTGCTCGCTCAGAACGCCACCCATCAGGACTGGTGCTCCACGACCGAGCTCATGGAGAAGACCGCCAACGGCCAGGACACCATCTTTATGCACCCGCTGCCCGCCGACATCTCCGGCGTCTCCTGCGAGCACGGCGAGGTCATGGCCGACGTCTTTGACATGCACCGCGTGGGCATGTACAAGGAGGCCAGCTACAAGCCGTACGCCATCGCAGCCATGATGTTCCTGCAGAAGGTTGCCGATCCCGCCGCTACCCTCAAGGCCCTCGACGAGCGCAACACCGCCCGTTGGTTCCAGGCCTAAAGCCGCGCTGAGGTAAGCCATGTAAAGGGGGCACTCTGCCAACCGGCGGGGTGCCCCTTTTTGCATCGTGGGCGTGCGGGATAAGCGCTTTCGATGTAGATGCCCCGCGACGCGAGTTATGGGTACGATGGTTTCAGGGGAGGTATCGCCATGAAACTCGGTTGCGTCATTATGGCTTCGGGCGAGGGCAAGCGGTTTGGCTCTAACAAGATGCTTGCCGATATCTATGGCAAGCCGCTGATTGCCCGGACTATCGATTCGGTTCCCTGGGGCTTTGACGTCGTGGTTTCGACGCGTTGGCCCGAGGTCGCCCAGATTTGCGAGGACAAGCATTGCCCGTGCGTGCTGCACGATGGCAAGCTCAGGAGCGAAAGCGTCCGTGCGGGCCTTTCGTGGGGGGCGAGCCGCGGCTGGAAGGGTTGCCTCTTTTTGCCGGGCGACCAGCCGCTCGTGAGTTCGGATTCTTTTGAGGCCATGGTTCGCGCGTTTGATGAGCGTGGCCGCAAGTATCCGGTGCGTCTTGCGTGCAACGGTGAGCCTTCGAGCCCGGTGCTCTTTCCGGCGGAACTGTTCGATGCACTTATGTGTCTTGAGGGTAAGGACGGCGGCGGTTCGATCCTCAAGGACCGTACCGACGTGGTGCTGGTCGAGGCGCGTGCCTACGAGCTGTGGGACGTCGATACCGTCAAGGGACAGCGACGCATAACGGAGCATATCGCCGCCTGCTCGTATTTTGATCGCGTGGCCAACTGCATCAATCAATAAGGAGCAATTATGATCATCATCAAAAACGGCGCACTCGTGACGCCCCAAGGGCTTCGCCGCGCCGATCTTGCCATGGATGGCGATAAGATCGTACGGATTGCCGCGGCGATTGAGCCGGCCGAGGGCGATACCGTCGAGGATGCTGCGGGCTGCTGGGTGTTCCCGGGCTTTATCGATGGGCACACGCACATGCAGTGCTGGACCGGCATGGACTGGACGGCCGATAGCTTTGAGACCGGTACGCGTGCGGCTGCCTGCGGCGGTACGACGACCATCGTGGACTACGCGACGGCCGATCGCGGCGTGACCATGCCCGATGCCTTGGCCGAGTGGCATCGCCGCGCCGACGGAACCTGCACGGCCAACTACGCCTTTCATATGGCACTCGCCGAGTGGAACGAGCGCAACCGCGCCGACCTCTCGGCCATGCGCGAGGCGGGCGTATCGTCGTTCAAGACCTACTTTGCCTACGATCATCTGCGCCTGGACGATGCCGAGACGCTCGAGGTGCTGGAGGAACTCAAGCGTATTGGCGGCATACTGTGCGTGCATTGCGAGAACGGTACGCTGGTGAATGAGCTGCAGAAGCGCGTGTTTGAGCAGGGTATCCACGGGCCCGAGGGCCATGCGCTCAGCCGTCCGGATGTGTGCGAGGCCGAGGCCGTGAGCCGTCTGCTGTATCTGGCACACCTGGCCGGCGACGCACCGGTCAACGTGGTACACCTTTCGACCAAGTTGGGGCTCGAGGCCATTCGCGCTGCCAAAGCGCGCGGGCAGAAGAACATCTATGTCGAGACCTGTCCTCAATATCTGATGCTCGACGACACCTGCTATCTGGAGCAGGGCGAGGACGGCTTTGCGGGCGCCAAGTACGTGATGAGCCCGCCGCTGCGCCATGCCGGTGACCGTGCCGCGCTGCGCGAGGCGCTTGTGGCTGGCGAGATCGATACTATTGCGACCGATCATTGCAGCTTTAACCTGCACGGGCAAAAGGACCGAGGACGCGATGATTTCCGCGCGATTCCCAACGGCGGGCCCGGCGTGGAGCATCGTCCCGTTGCGATTGCCACGAGCTTTGAGGGACAGCTGGGTCCCGAGGATCTGTGCCGCTTGATGAGCGAGAATCCGGCGCGCGTTTTTGGCATGTATCCGCGCAAGGGCTGTCTTGCCGAGGGCGCCGATGCCGACGTGTGCGTGTGGGATCCGTGCGCGCGTTGGACGATCAGCGCCGCGACGCAGCATCAGGCCGTGGACTACACGCCGCTCGAGGGCTTTGAGGCACATGGCCGCGCCAAGGCCGTGTTTGTGAACGGCGTGCTGGCGGCACGCGACGGCGAGCCCACCGGAGCCCAACCCGGCCGCTACGTGCCCCGCTAACGGGAAGACCGCCGGGGTAGCTAATTTGGGACGGGGCTCTTTTAGCTACCCCTTGAGGCTGGTGGCGATGAGGGGGCGGCCGAGGGCCGCCTCGAAGCGATCTGCCATCGTTGGATCGGCAAGCGTGTCGACTTGGTTGAGCATGATACGGGCATTGTTTAGGTTCAGCATCTGCATCTCGGCATTGAGCACCTGGGCGACGCGCTCGGGCGTGGCGATGTCGGTAGGCTCGCAGCCGCAGCGCTCGCAGAAGAGCTCGGGGCGGTGGACAACCTCGGCGACGGGCTTGCCCAGCCCCGAGGCGCCGACGACCCAGACAACGTTTGCCGTGGCGGCGGGAATTACCGGCTCCCAGGCGGCATGCGCCTTGAGCGGGAGTCGCTTGCTGCCATCTGCCTCGGCCAACACATAGTTAAAGCGCCGTGCCAGCTCGCCGAGCGGCTCGGCGGGGGCGGAGAGCTTGCCTGTCTCCGGGTCCAAGACGCCTGCCTGGCAGATGCTTCCGTGCACAAGGCCCGTGCAGGCCTCGCAGGTGCAACCGGGGACATGCGCGGCGCCCGGCTTCCAAGGCGCGGCGTCCAGGCGACGATTCGACCCGTCCCATGGCACGCCGGCGACGGGAAACATATGCGTGGTGGTGCAGAGG
>DXZN01000086.1 GCA_019419645.1 Collinsella sp.
GCTTCGTACGGTGCCAGCCAATGCATAGCATGCGGGCACCGTACGTTTATCTAAAACCAATTTGGTCCGCAAGAGAGAAATGGAGATGCGTATGATCGCTAAGTTCGATTCCGCCCTCGTGCCATACGTTATCGAGCAGACGCCGCGCGGCGAGCGCAGCTACGATATCTATTCGCGCCTGCTCAACGACCGCATCATCTTCTTGGGCGAGGAGATTAACTCCGTCAGCGCCAACCTGGTCGTTGCCCAGCTACTGCATCTTGAGAGCCAGGATGCCGAGAAGGATATCTCGCTCTACATCAATTCGCCCGGTGGCGAGGTTTACTCCGGCCTGGCGATTCTTGACACCATGAACTTCATCAAGCCGCAGGTCTCCACCATCTGCGTCGGTATGGCCGCGTCCATGGCCGCCGTGCTGCTTTCGGCCGGCGCTAAGGGCAAGCGCTTCTGCCTGCCGCACTCCAAAGTCATGATTCACCAGCCCAGCGGCGGTGCCCAGGGCCAGCAGACCGAGATTGAGATTGTGGCCGAGGAGATCAAGAAGACCCGTCGCGAGCTCAACCAGATTCTGTCCGACGCCTCGGGCCAGCCCATCGAGAAGGTCCAGGCCGATACCGAGCGCGACAACTACCTGACCGCTGCCGAGGCCCTCGACTACGGCCTGATTGACCGTATCGTCACCTCTCGCGATCTCGCCGCGAAGGACGCCTAGGATGGCAGGAAACATGCAGGACATCTTTGACGAGAACGGCAACCCCATTCGCTGCTCCTTCTGCGGAAAAGAACAGGGCCAGGTCCGACGCCTCGTAAAGGGCCCGACCAACATCTTTATCTGTGACGAGTGCGTCGCCGCCTGCTCCGAGATTCTGGAGGAGTCGCTGGCTTCGGACTTTATGGACGCTGCCCGCAATGGCAAGCTGCCGGGCTTCCTCAACGACCACGGCCAGGCTGCCGGGCAGCCCGCTGTGGACCCCGAGACCGAGGGCTTTGAGCTCGAGGACGACGCCCGCCAGGTTATTACGCACGTGCCGACGCCGCACGAGATTTATGCCGAGCTTTCGGCCTATGTCATGGGCCAGGAGGACGCCAAGCGCGCCATGTCGGTGGCCGTCTATAACCACTACCGCCGCGTGATCGAGGGTGGCGCTGCGGTGTCCGCCTTTGACGAGGCGTCGGGTATGGGCGCCCAGTTTGACGATGACATGGACGAGGTAGAGCTCGCCAAGTCCAATATTCTGCTGCTCGGCCCCACCGGTACCGGTAAGACGCTGCTGGCCCAGACGCTTGCGCGCATCCTCGAGGTGCCGTTTGCCATTGCCGACGCCACCGCGCTCACCGAGGCTGGCTACGTTGGCGAGGACGTGGAGAACATCCTGCTCAAGCTCATCAACGCCGCCGATGGCGATATCGAGCGCGCGCAGGTGGGCATCATCTACGTGGACGAGATCGATAAGATCGCCCGCAAGGCCGAGAACCTTTCCATCACCCGCGATGTTTCGGGCGAGGGCGTTCAGCAGGCACTGCTTAAGATTCTTGAGGGCACGGTGGCAAGCGTTCCGCCCACCGGCGGCCGCAAGCATCCCCAGCAGGAGCTGCTGCAGATCGACACGACGAATATCCTGTTTATCTGCGGCGGTGCCTTTGTGGGCCTGGACAAGATCATCGCCGATCGCGTGGGCAACAAGGGCGTGGGCTTTAACTCCGAGATCGCCGGTCCCACCTCGGTCGACGAGAACGACCTGTTGCGTCAGGTGCTCCCGCAGGACCTCAACGCCTTTGGCATGATCCCCGAGTTCGTGGGGCGTACGCCCGTCGTCACCCAGACGCAGGCGCTCGACGAGGACGACCTGGTGTCGATCCTGACCGAGCCCAAGAACGCCGTGGTGCGTCAGTACCGCAAGATGTTCCAGCTCGAGGACGTCGAGCTTGAGTTTGAGGACGCGGCCCTGCACGAGATCGCCCGCATGGCGCTCGCCCGCAAGACCGGTGCCCGCGGCCTGCGCGCCATCTGCGAGGACGTGCTGCAGCAGACGATGTTCGACCTCCCCAGCGAGGAGGGCGTTGCCAAGGTCGTCGTAACCGAAGCCTCCGTAAAGGGCGAAGAACAGCCCCAACGCATCTACGGGTAAACCAGCCAAAAACGTGCTTGCAAATAGCCTCCGACCATCCACGGTCGGAGGCTATTTTATATATACGCAAAACACCCAACTACCTGTGTTATTCTGTGTGTTTGTTTAAGCCTCAGCGCAGTCATATCAGACTGAAGTAATCGATACCTAAGGGGAGGAATGTAGGCCCGATTTTCGTAGATTCCGCACGAGCCGAAGACCACTTAATGTGGTCTTCGAGCGAGCCTAGGACTTGACCGAGCGAAAATCGGGCCTACATTCCTCCCCGATGGGCAAGGGAGAGATATATGGAAGAAATGCCCAAGAACTACGATCCGTCGACCAACGAGCCGGCGATCCTGCAGAAGTGGCTCGACGGCGGCTACTACAAGCGCCGTGAGGGCGTGGGCGACTGCACCGTCACCATTCCGCCTCCCAACGTGACCGGCAAGCTCCACATGGGCCATGCCACCGACGACTCCATCCAGGACGCCATCATCCGTATGGCTCGCATGCGCGGCAAGTCCACGCGCTGGGTGCTGGGCACCGACCACGCCGGTATCGCTACGCAGACCAAGGTCGACAAGAAGCTCAAGAGCGAGGGTATCAGCCGCCTGGAGATCGGTCGCGACAAGTTTGTCGACGCTTGCTGGGATTGGACCCACGAGTACGGCGGCATCATCGTCGAGCAGATCAAGCGCATGGGCTGCTCCGTCGACTTCGACAACGAGCGCTTCACCATGGACGAGGACTACGCCCAGGCCGTGCGCAAGGTGTTCTGCGACTGGTACCACGACGGTCTGATCTACCGTGGCAAGCGCATCGTCAACTGGTGCCCCAACTGCACCACCGCCATCTCGGACGACGAGGCCGAGTATAAGGACGAGAAGGGCCACCTGTGGCACCTGCGCTACCCGCTGACCGAGCCGGTCAACGGCCAGGACTACATCGTCGTCGCCACCACGCGCCCCGAGACCATGCTCGGCGACACGGGCGTTGCCGTCTCCCCGAAGGACCCCGAGAAGGCCGCCTTTGTGGGTAAGACCGTCAAGCTCCCCATCGTCGACCGCGAGATCCCCATCTTTGAGGATTGGCATGTCGACGCCAACTTCGGTTCCGGCTTTGTCAAGGTTACCCCGGCCCACGACCCCAACGATTACGCCATGGGTCAGGCCCACGATCTGCCGCAGATTAACATCTTCGACGAGCACGCGGTGGTCGTCGAGGGCTATGGCGAGTTCACCGGCATGAACCGCGACGAGTGCCGCGAGGCGGTCATCAAGTGGTTCGAGGAGCACGACCTGCTCGACCACGTCGAAGAGCTCGACCACTCCGTCATGCACTGCTACCGTTGCGACTCCGCCCTGGAGCCGTGGCTGTCCGAGCAGTGGTTCGTCGCCGTCGACAAGCTCAAGGGGCCGGCGCTCGACGCCGTAAACTCCGGCAAGGTCACCTTCCACCCCGCGCGCTGGACGCAGACCTACACCACCTGGATGGAGAACCTCAAGGACTGGTGCATCAGCCGCCAGCTGTGGTGGGGCCACCGCATCCCCGTGTTCTACTGCGAGGACTGCGGCTGGGAGGACGCCCTCACCGAGGACACCGACGTGTGCCCCAAGTGCGGCGGTCATCACGTGCATCAGGACGAGAACGTGCTGGACACCTGGTTCAGCTCGCAGCTGTGGACCTTCGCCACGCAGGGCTGGCCGCAAAAGCCGGAGCTGCTCGAGGGGCATCACCCCACGACGGCGCTGGTCACCGCGCGCGACATCATCGCGCTGTGGGTCGCCCGCATGGTCATGAGCTCGCTGTACTTCCTGGACGAGGTGCCGTTTAAGGACGTCGTCATCTACCCGACGATCCTTGCCAAGGACGGCAGCCGCATGTCCAAGTCCAAGGGCAACGGCGTTGACCCCATGGACCTCATCGGTATGTACGGTGCTGACGCCATGCGTTACAACCTGCTCACGCTGTGCACTAACAACCAGGACGTCAAGTTCGACGCGAACATCGATAAGAAGACCAAGAAGCTCATCGACAGCCCGCGCACCGAGCAGGCCAAGAGCTTTGTGACCAAGATCTGGAACGCCAGCCGCTTCCTGCTTATGAACATGGAGGGCTACACGCCCGGCGAGCCCGTCGTTGAGACGCCGGCCGACGCCTGGATGTACAGCCGCCTGGCCAAGGCTGTCAAGATGGTCACCGAGGGCATCGAGAACTACACCTTTGGCGACATGGCCCGCGGCGTGCAGCAGTTCTTCTGGAACGAGGTCTGCGACTGGTACGTCGAGGTCACCAAGTCCCGCCTGAAGGGCGAGGGTCGTCTGCAGGCGCAGCGCAACCTGATCTTTGTGCTCGACACCTCCATTCGCCTGATGCACCCGCTTATGCCGTTTGTCACCGAGGAGATCTGGGACAACATGCCGGCGAGCGTGCTCGATCTGGACGCCGAGGGCAACGTGGACCGCGCCGAGGCGCTCATGATCGCCAAGTGGCCCGAGCCCGCCGACTACGCCAAGTATGTTGACGAGGACGCCGAGCGCGCGTTTGAGCTGTGCCGTGCCGTCG
>DXZN01000087.1 GCA_019419645.1 Collinsella sp.
AATCGCAAAAGTGCGGGAGCCAGTCCCCTGTTCGTGTAGATCCATGGACATGCCTCCCTATTCGCTCGAACCCGAGTCAGTCGTGTCGGACGCATCGGAGCTTTCATCCGAGCTTTCGTCTTTGGACTTGGTGGCCGCATCGCGCGAGGTGCCCTGCGGCGTACTGTTGGCGCTGCTCACATCCTCGTCCGAAGCCGACTGCTCATCGGTCAGCGACGTAATGACCAGCACTTCCTCGTTGTTTTCGGCCGTTGTCTGGGCGCGCACGACGATGGTGTAGTACACATCGTTGGCAGACTTCTCCACCGACGAGACCGTACCGAGCGGCAGGCCCTTGGGGAATACGCCGCCGATGCCCGAGGTCACGATGATGTCGCCCACCTTCACGTCGGAATCGACACTCACGTGCTCCAGGCGCAGGGTACCGTCGGGCTGCCCCTGCAGCATACCCTGAGCGCGCGTATCCTGCACCATGGCGGACACGCCCGAGTTCTCATCACTAATCAGGCGGACGGTGGAGGTCTTGGCCGAAACCTCGATAATCTGACCGATGACACCGGCAGAACTCGTCACGGGCATGTTGATGGTAAGACCGTCGGCAGAGCCTTTGTCGATGGTAACGGTCGAGGTCCAGGCATCGCCCGACGCGCCGACAATGCGAGCCGCGGTGGACTTGAGGTTGTAGGTCGACTGCAGACCGACCAGGCTCTCGAGTCGCTCGGCGGTCTTTTGAGCCTCGGAGAGCTCAGCAACCTTTGACGTCAGGACCTCGTTTTGCTTCTTAAGCTCGTCGAGGGTGTCTTGCGAAGCCGTAAGGTTTGAGAACACGTTTCCGATTGCGTTAAAGGGCGCGGCCACAGCCGAGCCCACAAAACGCACCGGCGAGGTAATCGTCGTCACGCCCGAACGCACGGCATGAATCGGCCCCGCCTCGCCCTCGCGAATGTAAAACGTGAGCAGCAGCACCGAAATTACGCTGAAAACAATCAACGGGCGCATACCCGTTGATTGTCGCTTGGTATTCAGATTTGAAGAGAAACCCGAAGATCGTGCCAAATGGAATCCACCTTTTGGAAATTAAGCATTGGTCTGGACGAAGCCACCGTCAAACGCGTTGGCCTCGAGCACGCGGGCGCAGCCGTTGACGACGTTGTCGAGCGCCGTAGGGCTGACGTTGACCGAAACGCCGGTCTCGTCGCGCAGACGCACGTCGAGACCGCGCAGCAGCGCACCGCCACCGGTCAACAGGATGCCGTAGTACATAAGATCCGAGGCAAGATCGGGCGGCGTGGCGTCGAGGGCGTCCTTGACGGCCTTGGCCATCTCGTCGAGCGGCTTGTTGAGCGCGCGACGAATCTCCTCACTCTCGATGCGCACGGTCTTGGGCAGGCCCGTGATCACGTCGCGGCCGTTGACCTCGACGTCGAGCTCGTCCTTGAGCGGCACGGCAGAACCGACCTTGATCTTGATGTCCTCGGCCGTGCGCTCGCCGATAGCCAGGTTATAGGCATCGCGAACGTGGGTAAGGATGGCCTGATCAAACTCGTCACCGGCAATGCGGATGGACTGCGACACGACGATACCGCCCATGGCGATAACGGCGACCTCGGTGGTACCGCCACCGATATCGATGACCATGGAGCCAGTGGGCTCCTCGACAGGCAAGTCGGCGCCGATGGCAGCGGCCATGGGCTCCTCGATCAGGTATGCCTGGCGGGCACCGGCCTGGATCGTAGCCTCAAAAACGGCGCGCTTCTCGACCGACGTGACACCGGAGGGGACGCAGACGACAACGCGCGGACGCGGGGTCCACGGATAGCGCTTCTCGGACGCCTTGTCGATAAAATAGCGAAGCATGGCCTCGGTAACGTCAAAGTCGGCGATAACGCCGTCCTTAAGGGGACGCACAGCCACAATGTTGCCGGGCGTACGGCCGAGCATGCGCTTTGCCTCGATACCGACAGCCAGGATGCGCTCATCGTTCTTGTCGATGGCGACAACGGAGGGCTCGCGAATGACGATGCCCTTGCCGCGCACGGAGACAAGCGTGTTGGCGGTGCCGAGGTCGATGGCAAGATCGCCCGCATAGCTACCGAAGAACATATCCATCAAAGAAAACAACGCAACTCCTGATGTGTTGGATGATTGCTGGAAAACTACTAGCCCATCATACTAGCGCAAGCCCGGCACCTCACTTGCGGTGAAGCACCGGGCAGCGCCAAATCTCATAAGGTCACTACTGGTTGTCAGCGGCCGAGAGATCGATGTCGAGCGAGGAGACGGCCCAACCGATATGGTTGTCGGAGCGCACGAACTTGACGGTGTACTCTTGCTCGCCGCCCTTGGACAGCGACGCCTTGACCTTGGCGGTGGTCTCGGTCATAGACTGGTCCATGCCCTCGATGGAGACGGTGGCACCCTGCGGGATCGAGGAAACGATCATCGCCTTGGCGTCCTCGGACAGGCTGGAGGCAAGACAGGACTCAGCCTTGGCGGTATCGCCATCACCTGCGGCCTGGAACAGGTCGGTGACAACAGACTCCTGCGAGGGGAAGCCCAGGCCGCGCGTGTAGGCAAAGCCAAGACCGCCTGCGGCAATGACGATCAGCAGAAGCAGCACCAAGAAAACCTTGAGGCCCGTGTGGCGATGGCGACGACGGACCTTGGCCTCCTTGCGGTCCTGCTGAACCATCTCGGACTCGGACAGGGTAAAGAAGCCAGTGTCCGAGGGGTCGGGCATAAACTGACCGGTAGCACCCGTGGGGTCGAGCGGGTCGACGGCGGGAGCATCCATCGCGGGAGCCGGCGCCGTGGCCATGGCCGTCTGGGCCGAAAGCGCAGCGAGGGAATCGTGCACGCGGGCAAGCTCGTCGGCCTGCTCGGGCGTAAGCTGGTAGATGCCGTCGGCGGTGGCGGCGTTAAAGGCATCGAGCGCGTCAGAAGGACGACCGGCGGCAGAGAGTGCCTCGCCCATACCGGCGTTGAGCGCACGCGTGTCGTCGCGCGGACCGGCAAAGTCGATGGCCGTGCGGTAGGTCTCCACGGCGTCTGCCGGACGGCCGAGCTTAATGAAGCAACGACCGAGCTCGCCGAGTGCGGCGGCAGGAGCCGGATTGGCGCCATCGATGGCAGCCTGGCGGAAGGCAGTGCCGGCATTGGCATAATCGCCCGACTGGAACAGGGCGTTGCCCAGACCCAGATAGGCCTTAAACGGCGTGGCATAGGATGCATCCTGCGTTGCGGCGGAGAATGCCTGGGCTGCGGTCACATAGTCACCCACGGCAGCAAGCGCTTTGCCGCGGTTGGTGAGCAGCGCACCGCGCTTGCCATAGGTGCCGTCGTTGAGGGCGGCGGCGTAGGCCTCGGCGGCCTCGGCATACATGCCCAGGTGCATCAAGGCGTTGCCGCGCAGATGGTCGGCCTCACCCATAATCTCACTGGGGGTCTTTGCCGCACCGAGCATCTGGGCGGCAGCGGAATAATCACCCGCGCGATAAGCGGCGCGGCCCTGTTGGATCAGCTGGCTATTCAAGGAAGTCCCCTTTACTCGTGAACGATCTCGACATGGACGATCTCGTCACCGGCACGCAGCTGCGAGATGACGTCGAGGCCCTCGACCGTGGTGCCAAAGACGGTATAGCCGGAGTCGAGGTTGTGCTGGGCACCCAGGCAGAAGTAGAACTGCGAACCCGCGGAATCGGGGTCCATGGAGCGTGCCATGGCAAGGGCGCCATCGACATGGCTGTTGCGCGGATTGGTGGCAAACTCGCCCTTGATGCAGTAGCCGGGGCCACCGGTACCGGGCATGCCGTCGGGGCCCTCAAGACCGGCAGCGACGTCGGCGCCGGACATGTCGCGGGTATTGGGGTCCCCGCCCTGGATAACAAAACCGGGCACATAGCGATGGAACTTAAGGCCATCATAGAAGCCCATCGTGGAAAGCTCGCAGAAGTTCGCGACATGAATGGGAGCGCCCTCGCCGTCAAACTTGACCTTGATGGTACCCTTCGACGTCTCGATTACGGCACACTCGTCGCCGACAAGCTGATACTCGGGCGTGTAGAGCTCTTTCTTAAAACCAAACATGTGGTTCCTTCCTCGTGCGTTTAAAGCATATTTGTACGAATTGTAGCAATAAGCACGGACTTACATCAATTGCGCACGTAGGTTATGCCGACTATGGCGAACTAATTTAAGGAACGCTGCTGCGGCTTCCAGGAACCCACATTGGCATCGTACTGGTTCAGCGCGCTGTTGCCGCCCTGCGCGATGGGCGCCAGGATCTCGCTTTGGTGGGAACTCATCGACTCGCCATCGGGAATGGCCAGCGAGATATCCCAGCTCTGGCAGATCACGTCGACGCGCTCATACATCCACTCGGCAAGCTGCTTTAAGTGGGCGATGTCATCCGCATAGACCGTATCGTCCTGTACTTTCAGGTTGTTAAGCTCATCTTGCGTCTTTTTGATCTGGTCGCGCAGGGCGTAGGCACTCTGCGACAGCTCCTGACGGGTGGACAGCGGCGTTCGGAGATAACCGTTGTTAAAGGAATCGATGACCTCGCCGATCTGGTCCTCGTCAGCGTAGGACACGATGGTCTGATACAGAC
>DXZN01000088.1 GCA_019419645.1 Collinsella sp.
ACGTGGACCAGCTTGGGGTCCTCACCGCGCTCAAGCGCCAGATCGCGCAGGATGGCGTCCTCGCGGGCCTCCATGCCCTCGGCCTCGTCGTCCTCAATATGGTCATACCCCAGCAGGTGCAGCATGCCATGAACGAGCATCAGACGGCACTCGTCGGCAGGGCTATTGCCAAAGCCGGGGGCCTGACGGGCAATGACCTGCGGGGCCAAGATGATATCGCCGAGCTCGAGCGTCTCGTCGGCGGGAATATCCTCGTCAAAGGCCGAGTCGCATTCAAACGAGAGGACATCGGTGGTGCGGTCGATACCGCGCCACTCGTGGTTGAGCTCGTGCATCTCGTCCTCATCGACATATGAAAGGGAAATCTCGACTTCACGCTCAACGCCCTCGGCGGCAAGCACGACCTCGCAGATGTGCTCTACCTCCTGCGCGTCGAGCAGCGTATCGAGCTCGGCATCGTTGCTGATCAATACACTCAACGGGACTCCTTTCGGTCGTGCACGCGTTTCTCGCGCACATCATCATAAGCATCGTACGCCTCGACGATACGCCCCACCAAGGCATGGCGCACCACGTCGGCACGCTCGAGGTGAGAAAATGCGACATCGTCGACACGGCCTAAAATCTGCTCGACGTCGGCAAGACCGCCGCGACGACCCACCAGGTCGCGCTGACTCAGGTCGCCGGTAATCACAAACTTGGAGTTAAAGCCCAGGCGCGTCAGGAACATCTTCATCTGCTCGGGCGTGGTATTTTGCGCCTCGTCGAGCACCACGAAGGCATCGCTCAGCGTGCGGCCGCGCATGTAGGCAAGCGGGGCGATCTCGATCACACCGCGCTCCATAAGCTCATCGATGCGTTCGCGATCCATCATGTCAAAAAGAGCATCGTAGAGCGGACGCATGTAGGGGTCAATCTTTTCCTCGAGGGTACCGGGCAAAAAGCCCAGGTTCTCCCCCGCCTCGACAACCGGACGCGTCAAGATCAGACGACCCACCTCATGACGCTTGAGCGCGGCAACGGCGAGCGCCATGGCCAGATAGGTCTTACCGGTACCGGCAGGACCCAGGCCAAACGTGATGGTATGCGAGCGGATGGCATCCACATAGCGCTTTTGGCCGAGCGTCTTGGGACGAATGACACGACCGCGATACGAAAGCAGCACATCATCGCGAAGCGACGTAGCCTCGTGCTCACCGTCGCGCAAGATGGCCAAGCAACGAGAGACATCGTCGGCAGACAGCGTGCGTCCGGCGGCCGCCTCACGAAAAGCATGCTCGAAAAAGCGCGCCACGAGCTCGACCTCGTCCGGGTCACCGCTCACGGCGATGCTGTCGCCACGGGCGACCACGTGGGCGCGAACCAAGCTCTCCAGCGCACGAAGGACGCCGTCGCCGGCACCCAAAACGCGCGAGGGATCAATTCCCTCGGGAACGGTAAGTCTAATCTTCGAGGCTTCCATGAACCTCCCTGCGTGCATGGACCAAGCCGGAATCATCGACTCCGATGATAGCAACATCGAGCAGGCACGGGGCTGTGAGTCCACAGGTATCGTCAAGACGGGCATGATGGAACGAACCGAGCGTCAGGTTGTCGCCATACTCAAGCACGGCACGCTCGACGGTTCCCACGCGACGGCGAGCGTCGGCAATGGCGAGTTCCTGCGCCGCGGCCCTCATGCGGCGGCTACGCTCGGCCATAACCTCGGGCGGCACCTGGTCGGGCATATCGGCTGCAAGGGTACCAGGACGCTTGCTGTAGCGGAACACATGCATACGCGAAAAGCCCACGCGGCGGCACAGAGCCAGCGACTCCTCAAACTCCTCGTCCGTCTCACCGGGAAAACCGACGATGACATCGCACGAAAGAGACACCTGGGGCAAGTTGGTGCGAATCATGCGCACCGTCTCCTCAAAGGCCTCGGCGCTATAGGGACGGCCCATGCGATGCAGTGTCCTTGTGCAGCCGGACTGCACGGGCAGGTGCAAAAACGGAGCGATGCGCTGCGGATAGCGCGCCATGACCTTAAGCAGGGACTCGGAGATATCCATGGGCTCGACCGAGGAAATGCGCACATGCGGAATGGACGTGCGCTCCATGATCGCCTCGAGAAGCTCATCAATCTCGACGTGTTCGTCAGTCGCGCTCTTGCCATCGTAGGCGCCAAGGTTCACACCCGTCAGCACCACCTCGGGCACGCCGGCCACCTGAGCCTCGCGAACCTGCTCGAGCACGGACTCGACCGGCACGGAGCGCTCGGGGCCGCGAGCCTTCCACACAATGCAATAGGTGCAACGATGGTTGCAGCCGTCCTGGATCTTCACGCCCAGACGCGAGCGACCGAGTGCGTCGACAACCTCGCCGTCGCTGCAGGCGGGAACGTTATCGGACTCAACGCCCAGCACCTCGCAGACGCGTTCGGCGACATCGATCTTGTACGGCTCGGCGATCACGCGGTCCGAAAGCTCCAGCAGCTCCTCGGGATGCAGATTGACCACGCATCCGGTCACGACCACATAGGGCTCATTTGGATAGGCCAGCGCATGGCGAACGGCCTTACGGGTCTTGGCCTCGGCCTCGCCCGTAACGGCACAGGTGTTAATGACGATCAGCTCAGCATCCTGAGGCTCCACCATCGCAAAGCCCAGGCGCATTAGATCGGCAGTGATACGGTCGGACTCAACCCGGTTGACACGGCAGCCGAGGTTGACGACAGAGATATGAGGTGCGAGCACGCGGGCTCCTTAATCGAGGATGTCGTCGAGGGCACTCTTGATACGGTCGGTCACCGACTTCTTACCGGATGCGACGTCATCGCCCATCTCGTCGGCAAAGGCGCGAAGCAGCTCGCGCTGCTTATTGGAAAGGTTCGTGGGGACGACCACACGCAGCTGCACGATCAGACGACCGCGCGAACCGCCACCGCCGATACGCGGCATGCCGTAATTGTTGACGCTCACGGTGTCGCCGTACTGGGCGCCAGCGGGGACGCACACCTTGACGACCTCGTCAGGCATAATGCCCTCGACCTCGATCTCGCATCCGAGCGCAGCCTGCGCAATCGAGATATCGCTCACGAGGTACAGGTCGTCGCCGTTGCGCTTAAAACGCTCGTGGTCGGCGACGCGCACGTTGACGATCAGGTCACCCGAGGGCTCGCCGCGAAGGCCGGCCTCGCCAAAACCGCTCACGCGCAGCTGGCGACCGGTCGAAACGCCGGCGGGAATATCGATGTCAATCTTTTCGTGCGAAGGCGTGCGGCCCTGGCCATCACAGGTCTCGCAGGGATGGTCGATGACCGTGCCTTCGCCGTGGCAGTCGGGACAGGGCGAAGAGGACTGAACCTGGCCCAGGAACGAACGCTGGACCGTCGTGACATAGCCCGTGCCGTGGCAACGGCTGCACTGCTTTTCCTGTGCACCCTCGGCCCTACCGGTGCCGTTGCAATCCTCGCAGGGAGCAAGGCGGTCATAGCTGATCGTCTTTTTGCACCCGAGCGCCGCCTCCTCAAGGGTAACCGAAAGGGAGATAGCCATGTCGCGGCCGCGACGACGCTCACGGCGATTTCGGGCGCCACCGCCGGCACCGCCGCCAAAGAACGACGAGAACAGGTCATCCATACCCATGCCGCCAAAGATATCGTTAATGTCGACGTAGCCCGAACCACCAGGGCCGTCGGCAGTGCCGTAACGGTCGTAGTTAGCACGCTTCTGCTCGTCGGAAAGAACGGAATAAGCCTCGTTGAGCTCTTTGAACTTGGCCTCGGCCTCGGGGTCGTCCGAAACGTCCGGGTGTACGGTACGGGCCTTCTTTAGAAACGCGCGCTTAATCGTCCGCGCGTCGGCATCCTTGTCGACGCCAAGTACCTCGTAGTAATCCCTATTTTCCGACACGACCGAATCCTTCCGACTTTCGTTATTGTCACAGTGCGTCCTATACCCAAGCTGGGCCGGCCGCAAACAGAGGGGTTGATGTTATTGCATTCCGTAAGGCGAAAGCATGGCACGCTGCGAGCAGCTCGCAAACCAAACCGACACGAGCGCAAACATAAATCCGTTGGCAAAACCGTTGGCAAACTGCATCGCGCCGCGCTTCCACCACAGCAGGCTGCGATGCAGTACGCCGTCCGAGAGCACCATGAACAGGCCCATGGCAAACGGAATAAAGCACATCACGGCAAAGGCCGAGAACACACCCGAGATGGCCGACAGCACCAAAAAAGGCGCCACAATGCCCATCAGGTAAAAACCGGTACGGGCCTTGCCTTCCAGGCGCTCGGCCTCAACATGGGCGCGGCCGACCAGATCGCCACCCGAGGCACCGTTGGTGCCGGCGTGACCCATGCCGCCAATGCGGACCTCGTCGCCGTCGTGCGTGCCGGCAGGAAACTCAATCGTCTGCTCGGAGGTCACACGGACACGCCCGCTGCCGCCGCAATCGGGACAGGGGTCGGC
>DXZN01000089.1 GCA_019419645.1 Collinsella sp.
CAGCTATGCTCATCATCCTTAACTGGCAGCTCACGATTATCACGCTCGTGTGCGATACGGCCATTGTGCTGTATGCGCGCTACTCGGGCGCACGCTCTAAGCGTTTCTTTGCCGCCCAGCAGGCATCGCTTGGCGACCTGGACGGATATATCGAAGAGATGGTCTCGGGCCAAAAGGTCATCAAGGTCTTTAACCGCGAGGCAGCGAATGTCGCCGGCTTCACCTGCCGCAACGACGAGCTTCGCCGCACCGGCACCGCCGCCGTGGGCTATGCCAACTCCATGGTGCCCATGACCGTCGTAATTGGCTACGTCAACTATGCCATCGTCGCCGTGGCGGGCGGCATGCTCTGCATCAAAGGGCTCGCCGACGTGGGCGCGCTTGCAAGCTACCTGGTCTTTGTGCGCCAGGCCGCCATGCCCATCAACCAGTTTACGCAGCTGGGCAACTTCTTGCTCAATGCGTTGGCCGGCGCCGAGCGCCTGTTTGCGGCTATGGACCTTAAGCCTGAGGTGGACGAGGGCCGCGTGGAGCTGGTGCAGACGGGCGACGCCGCGTGGGCGTGGAAGATTCCCGAGGGCCAAGGCGTGGGCGCGTATGGGCACTTGCATGACGTGGCTACCGTTGATGAGTCGGGCCGCGCGGTGGCCGCCGACGGTACCGAGCTCACGTGCGGCTTGGTTCCGCTTGCCGGCGACGTGCGCTTCCATGCCGTGGACTTTTCCTACGTGCCGGGCACCCGCGTGCTTACGGACCTCAACCTGTTTGCCAAGCCGGGGCAAAAGATTGCGTTTGTGGGCTCGACGGGCGCCGGAAAGACGACCATCACCAACCTCATCAACCGCTTCTACGAGGTCGATGACGGCGAGATCACGTACGACGGCATCGACGTCAAGCACATTGCCAAGGCCAGCCTGCGCGGATCGCTCGGCATTGTGCTGCAGGACACGCACCTGTTTAGCGGTACCATTGCGCAGAACATCCGCTTTGGCAAGCTCGACGCGACCGACGAGGAGGTGCGCGCCGCCGCCGAGGCCGCCTGCGCCGACTCGTTTATCCGTCGCCTGCCTAGAGGGTACGATACGCCGGTCACGGCCGATGGCGCCAACCTGTCGCAGGGCCAGCGCCAGCTGCTCGCTATCGCGCGCGTTGCCGTGGCTGATCCACCGGTGCTCATCCTGGACGAGGCCACGAGCTCCATCGACACGCGTACCGAAAAGCTCATCGAGCGCGGTATGGACCGCATCATGCGTGGGCGCACCACGTTTATGATCGCGCATCGCCTGTCTACCGTCCGCGACGCCGATGCCATCATGGTCCTCGAGCACGGCCGTATCATCGAGCGCGGCACCCACGAGGAGCTGCTCGCCCAGCACGGTGAATATTGGCAGCTGGCGCATGGCTTAAAAGAGTTGGATTAACCTGTTCGAGCACGATGCTTTGGTCCTTCGTGCCTCCCATCTCGCCTCAAACCATCACAACATTCGACGTTTTTTGCCAAAAACGAGAAAAGCATCGAATGTTGTGATGGTTTGCGTGCTGAGGATGGGCTTGGAAAGTCCGTTTTGCTCGAAGCGACCTGTCCTGTCGTACGGGTGTCGGCATGATTCTCTCGTGCGGTATTATGTTTTCCGAAGAATAAAACGCCGCGTGAGGGGAGGCTGCGTGAACGGGCACGTGCAACATGACGGTTTTGGCCGCGATATCAACTACCTGCGCATTGCCGTTACCGACAAGTGCAATTTCCGCTGCATTTACTGCATGCCGGCCGATGGCGTGGCGCCCCGTGCACACGACGAGCTACTCAGTGCCGAGGAAATCGCCCGCTTTGTGCGCTTGGTGGCGGGGGAGGGCATTCGCCGCGTGCGCCTGACGGGCGGCGAGCCGCTGGTCAGCCGCCGTATCATTCCGCTCATTCGCGACATCCGCGCGATCCCGCAGATCGAGGACATCTCGCTCACCACCAATGGCGCCCTGCTGCCCAAGCTGGCACCGCAGCTCAAAGATGCCGGGCTTAACCGCGTCAACATTTCGCTCGACACACTCGACCCTACGCTCTTTGGAAAGATCACGCGCCTGGGTCGGCTCGAACAGACCATGGCTGGCATCGACGCGGCGCTGGCTTGGGGCTTTGAGCCCGTTAAGGTCAACTGCGTTGTTGTGCGCCGGCTCAACCAGGATGTGGCTGCCCTCGCGCGGCTCACGTTCGACCGTCCCATCCACCTGCGCTTTATCGAATACATGCCCATCGGCGACGAGCACACGAGCTCGCATTGCGCTGTGGACCCGCATGCGCCCGCACTCAATCCGGCGCTGTGGGACGCGAGCGATACCGTGCCGAGTGACGAGCTGCGGGCGCACATCAATGTCGGGGCCGCAGCGGCGGGACTGGGCGAGCTCGAGCCACTCGACATCAACGACGCTCCTGCCGGCGCGGGTCCTGCGCGCTATTGGCACTTTCCGGGCGCGGCGGGAACGGTCGGCTTCATTAGCGCCATGTCCAATCATTTTTGCGCGAATTGTAACCGTCTGCGTCTGACGGCCGACGGCAACGTGCGTCCGTGCCTGTTCAGCGATGCCGAGTATTCGGTGCGTGAGGCGCTGCGCCGTGGTGATGATATGCAGGTACTTTCGATTTGGCGCGATGCCGTGGCCCACAAACCGCAGGAACACGCGATAATTGAGGGCACGCAACGATTTATGTCCCAAATCGGAGGATGATCATATGGCCAAGAGCAGGTACGCCGATGCCACCAAGGCCGCTCGCAGGGCCGCGATGTCTGCCCACAAAGTCACGGCTGCGGCGAATGCTGGCAACGCCGACGCGTCCGCACAGCCGTCTGCCAGCGCTGCAGCCGAGCCCGCCCGTGACGCCCGTCGCGACGAGCTGACGCATGTGGACGCCAAGGGCGAGGTGCGCATGGTTGACGTGTCCGACAAGGCCGAGACCCATCGCATCGCCATTGCCGAGGGCACCATCCTCATGCACCCCGAGACGCAGGCCATGGTGCTGCAGGACCGCGCCAAAAAGGGCGACGTGCTTGCCTGCGCACGCGTGGCGGGCATCATGGCCATCAAGCGCACGAGCGACATCATTCCCATGTGCCATCCGTTGCTCATTACCAAGAGTAAGTGCGACATTGTGCCCATCGCTCCGGCGGGGACGCCTGTCGATGACGTGCCCGCGGGCTGGGCGCCGGCGCGCGCGGACGGGCAGGTCGGCTTTCACGTACTGGTCACGGCGGGCGTGACGGGCAAGACGGGTATCGAGATGGAGGCGTTGACCGGCGCGAGTGCCGCGTGCCTGACCATCTATGACATGTGCAAGGCGGTCGATCGCGGCATGGAGATCGTCGATGTGCGCCTGTTGCACAAGGAGGGCGGCCGCTCGGGCGTGTGGGATCGCGCAGAGCGTCAGGCCGCTGCTGTTGAGGCGGTGGGAGCCGCGGGCGACGCACCCGCGAGCGCATCCGTCGTCGTCGCGCCCGCAGCTCCGACACCGGCCGTCCCCGCAATCGCGTTTATCGGCTACCAAAACTCGGGCAAGACAACGCTCGTCGAGAAAGTTATCGCCGAGCTCACCCGCCGCGGCCTGCGCGTGGGTTCGCTCAAGCATCACGGGCACCATGGCTTTGATATCGACGTGCCCGCTAAGGACACCTGGCGCCATCACCAGGCCGGATCCAAGCACGTGGGCCTCATCTGCGCCACGCGCTGGGCGGAGTACGCCGACACGCGCGAGGAGGACGAGATGCCCGCTCGCGAGCTGCTGTTGCGTTACAACGATGTCGACGTGGTGATCATCGAGGGCTACAAGACCGAGGGCTTCGACAATATCGTGGTCGCGCGCTCCGGTGTCGACCGTCTGCGCGGCAAGAGCTCGCTCGACCTGGTCGATGGCCACACGCTGGCCCTTGCCTGCAATGAGGCCTTGGCGCGTCAGGCCTTCGACGCCGGCTTCGCGACCCGAGCCATCAACATCAACGACGCCCGAGCCATCTGCGACCTTATCCAAGATCATCTGGCCTAAAACCTGCCAAAAAGGGACAGGTATATTTTGGCAGGTTGGAACTGCGGACGATTTCCTGGACCGTCACGCGGCCCTTCCCAGCGCGGCGCGGA
>DXZN01000009.1 GCA_019419645.1 Collinsella sp.
CCGAGCCGCCATTGGGAATGTAGAAGGGGGAGGCCTCGCGGCCTCCCCCTTTTTTGCGTTATATACAAGCTGTCCCTTGTGAACGGGCCCTTCTTTTGACTCTCTTACTGTTTGGCTGTTTTTTGAACTGTCGCTTTGTATTTGCGCGATAATATCTCGCATTGACGTTAGGGAGGGCTTGATGTTTACCGTTTTTGTTTTGGGCAATATTGCTTCGGGTAAATCGACTGCCTGCCGCTATCTGGAATCTCGCGGAGCCCTGCTTATCGATTTAGACGTTCTTGCCAAATCGCTGTACGTGCCGGGGTCGGATATCGTCAATGCTCTTGCTGAAGAGTTTGGCTGGGATATTTTGGACGAGGAGGGCGGCGTTCGAAGTAACATCCTCGCTTCTCGAGCTTTTGCCTCTCCTGATGCGGTTGCAAGGCTCAATAGCATTGTGCACCCCGTTCTCATTGAGCAGCTTTCGCTGAGGATTCTCGATCCTGTCTGCTGTACGGTTTCGACTCCTCGCTATCCCTTTGCGGCGGTCGAAGTATCTGCTCCAGCTGGCTTTGAGGACGCCTTTGGCCTTGCGGATGAAATTATGGTTGTTAGCGCTCCTTTGGAGGTCCGTCGCGAACGCGCTATTCACCGTGGTATGGAGGCATCCGATTTTGATGCTCGCTGTGCTTGCCAGCCCGATGAGTCTTCGCTTTGCAGTCTAGCCACTACCGTGATTGATAACGCGGCGGGCGATAGCTCGCTCTTTGTACAACTGGACGCATGGCTTGCCCGCCATGGCCTTATGGACGCTACGGATAAGGGGACGACAGATGCCTAAGACGCGCTTCTTTACGTGGTATCGCCTTGTGCCCCTGACTGTCGTTTTCGTCTTTGGCCTTATCTCGCTCGTTTACTCGTGTGCTCCCGCCGCTTTCTTTAAACCGTTCTATCCGATTGACTATGAGGCGTATGTAAAGCAGTCCAGCATTTCGCATAATCTCGATCCGTATCTGGTATGTGCCGTCATCAAGTCGGAATCAAACTGGGATCCCGAGGCGGAATCAAACCAGGGCGCCCAAGGTCTCATGCAACTTATGCCCGAAACCGCTCAGGATATGATCGCCAAGGGCCTTGTCGACGGGGACGAGTATTCTGCCGATAACCTGAATGACCCCGCTTCGAATATTGAATTTGGGTGCGCATATCTCTCGTACCTGCTGACATATTTCAATGGCTCGACGGATAGCGCTATTGCTGCTTACAATGCCGGAATGGGCAATGTCGATGGGTGGGCGCAGCAAAACACATCGCTCCATAACGCGATTACCTTCCCCGAGACGCAAGCTTATTTGATTCGTGTCAATAATGCCTGGGTTCGCTATAAGACCCTCTATCCCGACCGGTTCGTATAGGACTATGCCTGCCGCCTGCGTATACTGCAGATGTATGAGTTAGGAGTATCCATGGCGGATTTTGAAGTTGAGCGTGTTGGCGGAGAGCTCAAACGCTTTGGCGTTGAGGGCTCTGAGGTGCCGTTTGAGGTCGTGTCTCCCTATGAGCCTGCAGGTTCCCAGCCAAAGGCCATTGAGTCGCTTGTGCAGGGTGTGAGGGACGGAGACCGCTATCAGGTTTTGCTGGGCGTAACCGGCTCGGGCAAGACCTTTACCATGGCCAAGACCATCGAAGCTCTCGGTAAGCCAACGCTGGTCATGGCCCCCAACAAAACCCTCGCCGCCCAGCTCGCGAGCGAGCTCAAAGAATTCTTTCCCAACAACGCCGTGGTCTACTTCGTCTCGTACTACGACTACTATCAGCCCGAGGCATATGTACCGCAGAGTGATACGTATATCGAGAAAGACTCCTCGATTAACGAGGAGGTCGAGATGCTGCGCCATCAGGCGACGGCATCGCTGCTTTCTCGACGGGATGTGATTGTCGTCGCATCGGTCTCGTGCATCTATGGCATCGGTTCTCCCGAGGACTATGCGGGCCTGGCGCCGAACGTCGATAAGAAGGTGCCGCTCGAGCGCGACGACTTCATCCATGCGCTCATTGACATTCAATACGACCGCAATGACTATGACCTGGCACGTGGCACCTTCCGCGTGCGCGGCGATGTTGTCGACGTATATCCGCCCTATGCCGAGCATCCGTTGCGCTTTGAGTTCTTTGGCGACGAGGTCGAGCTGATTGCCGAGATCGATGAGGTCACCGGCGAAATGCTACGTGAGTACGAAGCGATTCCCGTGTGGCCGGCTTCGCACTACGTGACCGAGAAGCCAAAGGTCAAGGCGGCCCTGAAATCAATCAGCGAAGAGTGCGAGAAGCGCGTGGCGGAGCTCAAGGCGACCGACAAGTTGCTCGAGGCGCAACGTCTGCAGCAGCGGACCGATTATGACCTCGAGATGCTCGAGACGATGGGCTTTTGCAACGGCATCGAAAACTACTCGCGCCATCTGGATGGACGTAAGCCGGGTGAACCGCCGTTTACCTTGATTGACTACTTCCCCAAGGATATGCTTTGCATCATCGACGAGAGCCATGTGACGGTGCCGCAGATTCGCGGTATGCACGAAGGCGACCGTTCGCGCAAAGTTACGCTTGTTGAGCATGGTTTTCGTCTTCCGTCGGCGCTCGATAACCGCCCGCTTCGTTTCGATGAGTTTGAGGCGAGGATTCCGCAGTTCATTTACGTCTCGGCCACGCCAGGCGACTATGAGTTGCGTGTGAGTCAAAACGATGTTGAACAGATCATTCGACCGACCGGCCTGCTCGATCCCAAAATCGACGTTCGTCCGGTCCGAGGCCAGATTGACGATCTTGAGGACGAGATTCGCGAGCGCGTGGCCCGTAAGGAGCGCGTGCTGGTGACCACGCTGACCAAGCGCATGGCCGAGGATCTGACCGATCACCTGCTCGATGCCGGCATTAAGGTCAACTACATGCACTCCGATACAGCGACGATGGACCGTGTCGAGATCCTGCGAACGCTGCGCGAGGGAAAGATTGATGTTCTCGTTGGCATCAACCTGCTCCGCGAGGGTCTGGATCTCCCCGAGGTCTCGCTGGTGGCAATTCTCGACGCTGACAAGGAAGGCTTCTTGCGCAATCGCCGTTCGTTGATTCAGACGATTGGCCGTGCGGCCCGTAATGCCGACGGCGAGGTCATCATGTATGCAGACGTTGTGACCGATTCGATGAAAGAAGCCATCGAGGAGACGCAGCGCCGTCGCGAGATTCAGATGGCATATAACGAAGAGCATGGCATTGTGCCCAAGACGGTCCGCAAGGCCATTAACGACATTTCGAGCTTTATTGCCGAGGCCGAAAAGACTGTGGGTTCCAAGGGGCGCTCGAAGGGCGACTCCCTTGGCCATGGCGCATTCTATACGCCCGATGAGTCGGGCGAGGGCGGCGTGCCGGAAACGGTGGCACCCGAGCAGACACTTGCGGAGCAGTTGGAAGAACTGCCGCATGACGAGCTTGTGCGGATCGTCGAAACCATGGAAGAGGATATGCGCAACGCTTCTGCCGCCATGGACTTTGAGGAGGCGGCGCGCCTGCGCGATGCTGTCGTTCAGATTCGGGCGATGCTCGAGGGTGCGTCTGAGGACGAGACGATCGAGCGCTTACGTTCGCAGGCCCGCAAGGGTTCCACGTTCGCATCGGGCAGAAAACGCCAGGGTGCACGGTTTAAGAAATAGCGAACAGGCCCCGAGTTCCCTGTGGAGCTCGGGGCCTGTGTCTTTTGCGTGCTGGAATTCGTGCGCTAGAGGTCTGCGATCAGGGCTTCGGCGCAACGGATGCCATCGGTAGCTGCGCTCATGATTCCTCCGGCATATCCGGCCCCCTCGCCGCAAGGGTAGAGCCCCGGGGTCGATACAGCGTGGCATTGACGGTCTCGAGTAACGGTGACCGGAGAGCTCGAGCGTGTCTCAACACCGGTGAGGACGGCATCGGGATGGTCGTAGCCACGCAGTTTTTTGCCGAGTAAGGGAATTCCCAGACGAAGCGACTCGATGATATGTTGCGGCAATGACTCATCGATTGCTGTCCAAGTCACGCCGAGCGGATAGGTGGGCTTTACCTTGCCGCATGTCGTGCTGGCGCGTTCTGCAAGGAAATCGCCGACGAGCTGTGCCGGTGCGTTCCAGTTGGAGCCGCCAAGGCGATAGGCAGCCCGCTCGCAAATGCGCTGGAGTTCTACGCCTGCAAGAGGATCGTCGCTGGGGAGATCGTCGGGCGTGACGTTAACGAGGAGAGCGGCGTTTGCGTTGCGGCCGGCGCGGGCGTTGAGACTGGCGCCGTTGACGCACAGATGGCCGGGCTCTGAAGAGGCTGCGACAACCTGTCCGCCAGGACACATGCAGAATGAGAATACGCTGCGGCCGTTGGGAAGATGGGTAACGAGCTTATAGGGGGCTGCTCCGAGCGCGGGATGACCCGCCGCGGGGCCATATTGCGCCCGATCGATATCACACTGCGGGTGTTCGATGCGAACGCCCATGGCAAACGTCTTTTGAGCGAGGGCGACATCATGGGTTTTGAGAACCTCGAATACGTCGCGGGCAGAATGACCGCAAGCAAGGATGAGATGCTTTGTGTTGATTGACTCGCTTGTCGCGTCGTGGGACGACTGGATGTCGATACCGACAATGGCGCCAGATGTGTCAGTGTGAATGTCAACGAGTTTCGTTCGATAGCGAACGGTTCCTCCGAGCTGTTCAATGCGCTGGGAGATGCTGGTAACAACGGCGGGGAGGATGTCGGAGCCAATATGCGGTTTTGCATCCCATAGAATATCGCGGGGAGCGCCCGCTTCGACGAAGGTCTCGAGGATAAGGCGATGGGCGGGATTTTTGGTTCCCGTATTGAGCTTGCCGTCCGAGAAGGTCCCCGCGCCGCCCAGACCAAACTGGATATTGCTCTCGGGGTCGAGGATGCGCTCCTTTAGAAAGAGGTCGATCGCATGTGAGCGGCGAAATGCCGGGTCGCCGCGCTCGATGAGCAGGGGTTTAAGGCCCGCTTCGGCAAGGGTCAGGGCGGCGAAGAGACCGGCGCAACCGGCGCCGACAACGACGGGACGCCCCTTGGGTGCATTCGGGACGGGGTTGGGGAATGAAGGAGCCTCGCCGTCAACCATGCGGATGCGCGAGCGGTTGCGCTCGGCGACGCGGTCGACCACTTCCTGTTCGAGTCGGGAGCTTGTCAGCTCAACTCGAAAGCTCAAAATAAAATGAACATCTCGCTTTTTACGGGCGTCGATTGACTTGCGATGGAGCTCAATGGCTTTAATCTGGGAATCCTCGCATCGCAGGGCTCGTTTGACGGCGCGTCTGCCAATAGCAAGGCAGGCGTTTTCGTCGCCGGCCTCATCGAGCGTCGCGTTGACTTGGGTGATTTCGATCATCGAGGTCTCCTTAGAGGCAAGAAAGAGGCCGTCCGGTATCCCAGACGGCCCGAATGCGTTTTTGATTATAGACTGCGCGGCTACAGGCTGCTTGCAGCGCGAATACCCGAGATCCAGGCCCACGCAAGGTTAAAGCCTCCGCAATCGGCGTCGATGTCGAGCGCTTCTCCGCAGACGTAAAGCGGGGCGCCTGTGGTGCTGTTCACGTAAAGATTGGGTGTCGAGACGCACTCGATAGATATGCCGCCACGCGTGACCTGTGCTGAGCGCTCCTCTGCCGTCCCTTCGACGGACAGTTTAAAGTGCTTGAGGATTGAGACCAGGTGGATGACATCGCGCGAGCCGGGATGGCACCGCTCGAATGCCGTACAGACGACGTGTGAGAGCTGCGGGGCGAGCATGCCGTCAAGCCAGTGGGAGTTTCGGGGCGAAAAATCGCCGAGCACGTTGACACGCTGCTCGAGCGTATCGAGCAGCTCATCTTTGGAGAAATCTGGAAAGAAGTCGATCAGAACAGTGTCGCCCTGGTTGATACGGCGAGAGAGATTGAAGGCGGCGACGCCTGAGATGCCGAAGGCACGGAACAGCACTTCGCCATCTTCTCGCCAGAGCTCTTCGTGGCTGCGCGAGAGCGTTAAGCGGGCTCGGACGCGCAGACCATCCAGAGTTCCGAGTGCCGTCCGGTCGCCGACGACTGATGCCGATACGGGGCACAGGACGGGGCGCAGGGGCGTCAAGGGAAGGCTAAACACCTCGGCGATGCCGGTGGGGTTGCCGCCCGTAGCGATAACCACGGCCCTTGCCTGCAGGGCATCGCTCGTGCGAGGAGTATCGGCTAACGCCTTTCGAAGCGAACGGAGCTCCGTCTTTCGGTCGCCGTGCTTTTTGGGTTTGAGTACATGAGCGGGACGGTCGATCTGAAGCGTCCAGCCTTCGGAAGCCTTATGAGCCGCAATGACGTTAGTTCCGCAGAGTAGGGTGATGCCCAAACGCTCGCATGCATTGAGGAGTGCATCGCGAACCGACTCGGCGCGAAGGGAGCGCGGGTATAGGCGGCCTTCCTCACGGATCGTCATGATGCCCAGCGAGGAGAAAAAACTCTCGAGATCTTGCTCGGGTTGGGGGCCCATGATGGATTCGACAAAGGCGGGGCGGTTATATCGCCGAATGTCGATGGATTCGTTTGAGAGGTTGCAGCGGCCGTTTCCGGTTGCGAGCAGCTTGAGACCGCAGGCGACGTCGCGCTCGACGACGCAGACCCTTTTGTCGACACGCGCCGCCGTAATGGCGGCGGCGAGGCCCGAGGCCCCGCCGCCGATCACCAAGACGTCATAGAAGGCGCTTGCGTTCACTTAGGCCTCGTCTGTCTTGTGCGGGGCGATGGCCTCAACGGCGGAGACGGCCTTGGGCAGCATGTCATCGGGCAGTGCGGTCTCGACTTCACCCTTATCGCAGGCCTCGGCGAGTGACGGATTGATGGGAAGCTGACCCAAGATGTCGAGGTTGTAGCGCTCGGCGACTTCGGGGAGCTTGCTCTTACCAAAGACCTCGATCTTCTTGCCGCAGTCGGGGCACTCGATATAGCTCATGTTCTCGACAATGCCCAGAATAGGGACGTTCATCTTCTCGGCCATGTTGACTGCCTTGGCGACGATCATCGAGACCAAGTCTTGCGGGCTCGTGACGATGACGATGCCATCGACGGGCAGCGATTGGAAAACGGTGAGCGCGACGTCACCCGTTCCCGGAGGCATATCGACCAGCAGGTAGTCGATGGGGCCCCACGAGGTCTCGCTCCAGAATTGCCTGATGGCGCCCGCGATAACCGGGCCACGCCAAAGGACGGGATCGGTTTCGTTTTGGAGCAACAGGTTGGAGCTCATGACCTTGACGCCGTGCTCGGAGATCTCGGGCAGCATGAGGTTGCCGAGGGCATGGACATGGCGTCCGCTCATGCCGAACATTTTGGGGATGGAGGGGCCGGTGATGTCGGCGTCGAGAATGCCAACCTTGTTGCCGCGGCGGGCGAGCTCGGTTGCGATGGCGCCCGTCACAAACGACTTGCCGACGCCTCCCTTGCCGGAAAGCACAGCGATAACGCGCTTGACCTCCGACAGCGTATTCTCTTCAAATTGCGACGGCGTTGATTGTCCGCCGGCTGCTTGTGCGTGCTCGCAACCCATGTATGACTCCTTTGTATATGTTGGGGCCGGAGCCCCGCGGTGTGACACGAGCGTCATTGTACCCTCGTTTGCGAGCGGGAGTCATTTGCGATGCATTTGGGCCGAGCGTGCTTGCAATACGATGGGTCCAAGCGAATGGGCGGGCTTACTGAACTTTGCTGGCGAACTCGAGGTATTGCATGCGCTGCAGCTTGTCGATCGTCGAGGCGTATGGGCTGTCTTCAGATTCCAAGTCGTAGCGCAGCCCGTCGGCACCAATATAGCCGGCGACATTGATGGTGGGCACATCTGACCTTGTTGCAAGCAGGGCCTTTTGATAGTCAGTGAGCGGGGCGCCGATCTTATTAAGGGTAATAGCTGCAATCTCGTTTGCCCCGACGGTGTCGTAGACGTTGAGCTCGGTATTGCCGGCGATTTCATAGTTGGCCCAGACGAAATAGGTCGACTGATAGATACGGAAAGCGTGGCTTGCCGTATCTTCCTGAGGGTACAGCTCGTCGTTGAGAGTCGTTGCGGCGCTCGGCTGATGGTCGCCAAAAAAGACAAGAACAACCGGTCTGCCGATATTGCGGAGCTCATTGATAAAGTACTCGAGGTCCCGGTCGGATGCATTGATGCAGGTGAGATAGGTATTGAGCGCGCTATTGGCGCCCTCGCTGGCTCCCTCGACCCAATAGTTTGTCAGCTCTTCGGCGGGAACGGTGCCATAGTCGTAGCCGCCGTGATTTTGCATCGTGACGTCAAAGATGAACTGCGGGGCTTCGTCGGTTCTGAGCAGGTCGAGTATCTTGTCGTAGGTGGCGTAGTCGCATACGCCGGCATGGTAATAGGGCGCACCTTCGAAATCGCCGATTGAAAGAAAGTCTCCAAAACCCAGCTGCTGATAGATTTTATCTCGATGGTAGTTGACGGGGTTTTGCGGGTGCATAGCAGTAGTAGTATACCCAAGCTCTTTAAGGTCCTTTGCCAGGCTGTTGACACTATTCATCTGATACAGCTGATAGGGGATTTTGCCTAATCCGACAAAGGCCGTTGTCGCTCCGGTCAAAAATTCGAATTCGGAGTTCGCCGTTCCGCCACCGGTGACCGAAGCGAGCATGGTGCCGCGAACAAGTGTGTCGGGAAGCGAGTTGTAGAATGCGGGACCGGTGTACCCGGCCGCCTGGAGCTGCTCAAAGCACGAAAGGTCGCTAAAACTCTCGTTCATGACGGCAACAATCGTCGGCTTGATTTCATTGAACTGGGCAACGGCCGCCGCGCGCTGCTCGCTCGAGCCATACGTGCTGTCGTAGGCGGCGGCGAGCTCCTGTTCGATGCTCTGCGCCTCATCGGGCGTATAGTCTTCGGGCTTTTCAATGGGCAACTCGTTGACCATTTCGGTGAACGAAGTGATAAAACCCTGAGACGCATACGTGGTGATGGGCTGCCAACGGTCAAATCCAAAATCCAGCGACTGCTCCAAGTCGATGTTGGAAAAGCCCAAGAGCCCCACAACGGTCACTAGCAGAAAAGCGCAGAGGTTAGCGGCGATTGCGGGGAAGACATGGGCGGGCGTACGGAGCTTTCGCGGTCGGATAAGCGAAAGAAGCCCCAGGGAAATCTCCAGCAGGGCGAGTGAGGTTACGATTCCTGCAGTGAAGGTGAACTCATATCCCTCACTTACTTCCATTGCGGTGCCCAATGCCAAAATGTCGCTCGGCAGGATGGCCTCGCCTTTAAACGTTATGACGAAGTGCTCGGCAATGCCAAGGGTGCAACAGACGACGGGCACGAGGGCCATGACGCCTCCATGACGCTGTCCCAGCAAATAAAGGGAGAGCAGAACCGTCGCGAGCAGCCCAACGGAAAACCCGAATGAGTTGGCGGGAATGCGATAGAACGTTTCGTTGCAGGCAATTTCGAGTGAAACGAACGAGAGCGCTGAAACAGCGGCGACGACAAGGATGTCGCGGCAAATACAGGCAACCGTTCCCGTCGCAAGATCGGTTTGGTCGATAAGTCCCGAAACCAAGGGCTCGACAAGAAGTATGACGGCGGCAGCACCGAGCGCCGAATAAGAAAGGACCCATAGGGAACAGTCCTCATTTACGAGCAATTGATTCGTAATCCATGCAGCTACCATGCCGAGCGGGATGAGGAGCATCGCGCACCAAAAGACGCGGGCAATGGGCGGTTTTTCGTTGTGTCTGATTGAAAAATACACGCGCACGACGACGGCGGCCACGATAAGGACGGCGATGAATATGGGCAGATTGGCCATGCCACTCGAAGTGATTTCAAGGGGGATATCTTCGGTCATGGACGTTCCTCTGTTACAGCAAATTAAGTTCAGTTTTAGATTACTCTAACCTTTCCACGGCATTTCGAGAAACAAAGCACCCGACACGCAAAGCAAAAGGTCTGCGAATCTTGTATTACGAACATCTGTGCGCGTTGAGTGCGTTAAACTCATCGACAGTGTGATTTGAGGTTATAGGAGGCAAGGAGCTTCCATGTCTGATTCTTCTATCGTTATCCGTGGTGCGCGCGAACACAACCTGCGCAATATCGATGTTTCCATCCCGCGCGACGAGCTCGTGGTCATTACCGGTCTTTCGGGCTCGGGCAAGAGCTCGCTGGCGTTTGACACGATCTATGCCGAGGGTCAGCGTCGCTACGTGGAAAGCCTGTCGAGTTATGCGCGCCAGTTTTTAGGCCAGATGGACAAGCCCGATCTAGACTCGATCGACGGCCTTTCGCCGGCCGTCTCGATCGATCAGAAGACGACGTCCAAGAATCCGCGCTCGACGGTGGGTACTGTAACTGAGATTTATGACTACCTTCGCTTGCTTTTTGCACGCGTGGGCACGCCACACTGCCCCGAGTGCGGTCGCGTTATCGAACGCCAGACCACCGACCAGGTCGCCGATAAGGTCCTGGCAGCGGGAGAGGGTCGTCGTGCGTTTGTGCTGGCACCGGTGGTGCGCGGGCGCAAAGGCGAGTACGCAAAATTGTTCGAGGATCTTCGGGCTGAGGGCTTTAGCCGCGTGCGTGTCGACGGCGAAGTACGCTCGCTCGACGACCCCATCGATCTGGACAAAAAGTTCAAGCACGATATCGAGGTCGTAGTCGACCGCATCGTGATTCGGGAAAACTCTCTGGGCCGTATCGCCGAGTCGGTTGAACAGGCGACTGCCTTGGCACACGGCAATGTGAACGTGTACATGCTGCCCGATCGCGATGCTCCCGAGGGAACCGAGGGCGAGCTGCTGGAGTATTCGTTGGCTCTGGCGTGCCCGGAGCACGGGCACTCCATCGACGACCTACAACCCCGCGACTTTTCGTTCAACGCGCCCTATGGTGCGTGTCCCGAGTGCGATGGTCTGGGCTTTAAGAAAACGGTCGATGCCGAGGCGCTGATTGAGGACCCGTCGAAGTCGATTGCCGATGGGGTCTTTGGAAGCCTGTTCGGCAATTCGAACTACTACCCCCAGATCTTCGCCGCGGTCTGTAAGCACTTTAAGGTGAGCGCGGATACACCGTGGGAAGACCTACCTCCGCGAGTGCGCCGTGCATTTTTGGATGGCATGGGCGACAAGAAGATTTCGGTGGACTATCAAAAGCTCGACGGTCGTCGCAGCCAGTGGGACACCAAGTTTTCGGGCGTGCGCAATATCCTGTACGAGCGCTATACCGAGACGACCAACGAGAACACTAAGGCGCGCCTGGAGAAGTACATTCGCGAGGAGCCGTGTTCGAGCTGCCATGGTGCTCGCCTGCGCCCCGAGATGCTCGCCGTCACCGTGGGCGGCAAGTCCATTTATGAGGTTTGTTGCCTGTCGTGCCGCGAGTCGCTCGAGTTTTTTGAGGACCTTGAGCTCACCGAGCGTCAACAATTCATCGGCGGTCGTATCGTCAAGGAAATCCTGGAACGCTTGCGTTTTCTGGTTGATGTCGGCCTTGATTATCTGACGCTCGATCGTGCTTCGGCGACGCTTTCCGGCGGTGAGGCGCAGCGCATTCGCCTGGCTACGCAGATCGGTGCGGGCCTCATGGGCGTTCTCTATATTCTGGACGAGCCTTCGATTGGTCTTCACCAGCGCGACAACGAGCGGCTGATTAAGACACTCGAGCGCCTGCGCGATATCGGCAACACCGTTATCGTCGTTGAACACGATGAGGACACGATTCGCGCTGCCGACTATGTGATCGATATGGGGCCAGGCGCGGGCGTCAACGGCGGGCACGTGGTCGCCGCGGGAACGCCTGCCGATATCATGGCGTGCCCCGATTCCATGACGGGTGCTTATTTGACCGGCAAGCGGATGATCCGCGTGCCAGACGAGCGCCGCAAGCCCGGCCGCGGCTGCCTTAAGATCACGGGCGCCCGCGCCAACAACCTCAAAAACGTTACCGCCAAGATTGAGTTCGGTACGCTCACAGTCGTTACCGGTGTTTCGGGATCGGGCAAGAGCTCCCTGGTCACCGATACGATTGCGCCCGCGCTTACGAATGCCATCCACCGTTCGACGCGTCCCGTGGGTCCGTACAAGAAGATTGAGGGCATCGAGTGCATCGATAAGGTGATCGACATTGACCAGTCGCCGATCGGTCGCACGCCGCGTTCGAACCCTGCGACCTATATTGGCCTGTGGGATGATCTGCGCGCGCTGTTTGCGAGCACGCCGGAGTCGAAGGCGCGTGGCTACTCGCCGGGACGCTTCTCCTTTAATGTGAGCGGCGGACGCTGCGAGGCGTGCAAGGGCGACGGCCAGATCAAGATTGAGATGCACTTTCTTCCCGATATTTATGTTCCCTGCGAGGCTTGTGGCGGCAAGCGCTATAACCGCGAGACGCTCGAGGTTACCTATCGTGGCAAGACTATCTCGGACGTACTTGACATGAGCGTGGCCGAGGCACTGGCTTTCTTTGGGAATATTCCGCAGATCAAGCGAAAGCTTCAAACCCTGTATGACGTCGGCCTAGGTTATGTGAGCTTGGGCCAGCCCGCCACGACGCTCTCGGGTGGTGAGGCGCAGCGCGTAAAGCTCGCCAAGGAGCTTCATCGCCGTCAGACGGGTAAGACGTTCTATATTTTGGACGAGCCTACGACCGGTCTTCATTTTGAGGACGTTCGCCAGTTACTTGATGTGTTGCAGCGTCTAGTCGATGCGGGCAATACGGTGTTGGTGATCGAGCACAACCTCGATGTCATCAAGGTCGCCGACCGTCTGATCGATATGGGTCCCGAGGGTGGCAACGGTGGCGGAACTGTCGTGGTCTCGGGTACGCCAGAGCAGGTTGCGGCATGCCCGCAGAGCTATACCGGCAAGTTCTTGGCGCCGTTGCTCAAACGCGATAAGGAGCGTCAAGCGCAACTCGATGCCTAATACATAGGTGTTTTTGAAACATGAGCGCCGCCGATTCCTTGCGATTCGGTGGCGCTCTCTTTGTCGAGATAGCGTATGCCGCGCAAATGGACATATACTTAAAAATTGCGTTCTTATATGAGGGAAAGGATATGCCATGCCGAAGGCCGTGAAGACGCCAAAGACCAACGCCATGCGTGAGCTGGAAAGCGCCGGCATCCCCTATGTTCTCCATACGTACGAAGACGATGACGACGAATCGTCGGGGCTGGGCGTCGCGATTTCCGAGCAGCTTGGCGAGGAGCCCGGTCAGGGATTTAAGACCCTGGTCTGCACGACGCCGTCCAACGACCATGTCGTGTGCTGCATTCCCGTTGCCGACGAGCTCGACCTCAAGGCCGCCGCGCGCGCCGCAGGCGAAAAGTCGCTGACCATGATGCATGTCAAAGATTTGCTTGCCGCGACGGGGTATGTCCGCGGCGGTTGCAGTCCGGTCGGTATGAAAAAACGCTTCCGGACTCTGATCGATGAGACATGCGTCCTTTGGGATACCATTTTTATCTCGGGTGGCAAGCGCGGCTATCAGCTTGAGCTTGCTCCCGATGACTTAGTTGCATTTTGCGGGGCGACGGTTGCCCCGATCACGAGAGAGGACTGAGCGATGCCGCAGGAAGAATCAAAGCGCGGAGCTCACTTTGCAAAAGGGTCGGCTCCTCAGACGCCCGCGCCCGAGGCCGCTTCGTTCGATAACGAGATTCGAAACGCCTGGTCCGCTGCCGCTGACCCGGGCGAGACGGCCGTGTACTTGCGTGCCGCCGGTGCCGGCACGGCACTTCCCCGTACGGTTCTTTCTTCGGCTCGTCCCGATGAGACGGCTGTCTTTTTGGCCGCCGCTCAATCGAGCGCCAGCGTGATGCCGATCGCCTCCGAGGCTCCTCGTGAGCCGCGTCCCGATGAGACGGCGGTGTTTTTGATGGCAGCCCAGGGAAAGAGCACACCGCAGAGCGCTCCTGCCGCTCATTCCGCCAAGCCCACGGCTCATGATGATGGCGAACCGCTTCTTTCGGATGACGAATGGTCGCCGCTTGGTTCGACCGATCCCGTCGAGGGCGTGGCCATCGACGGTGATGACGACTGGGACCCTCTGTCGTTTTCTGCCCGAACCGTCGCCGCCAATGAAGTTGACACGGTGTTTGGCGACCATGCCATATTCGATGATGATGCCGTATCCGGTAACAACATGCCGAACAGCGATGACGCCGCACCTGCTGATGACGCCGTTTTGGTTGACGATCCCTTTGCGATGACCGGCTCCTTTGCCGTCGTGGACGATTTGCCGCCACAAGATGAGGTTTATGAGGACTCTCAGGACGACGTAGACGATATGGGTTCGTCGGACTACTCCACGGTTGGTCGTTCTGCTGGCCTTATGACCGTGCTGACCATCGTGTCGCGTGTCACCGGGTTTATCCGCACGTGGGCCATGGCGGCCGCCATCGGTATGTCGCTGCTCTCGTCCTCCTATCAGGTTGCCAACAACCTGCCCAACATGCTCTACGAGCTCGTGATGGGCGGCATGCTCGTTACGGCGTTTTTGCCGGTGTATATGGGTGTGAGGCGCGAGCAGGGTCGCGAGGCATCGAACGAGTATGTCGGCAACCTGCTTGGTATTCTGCTTCTGCTGCTGGGCGGTATCTCGCTGCTGGGCACCGTGTTTGCTCCCGGCTTTATTTGGACGCAGTCGTTCCTTTCGGGCGATGGCGGCAGCATGGATACCGCTGCGTTCATGTTCCGCTTCTTTGCTATTCAAATTCTGTTTTATGGCTTGGGCTCGGTGTTCTCGGGCGTTCTCAACGCACACCGCGACTATTTCTGGTCGACGTTTGCCCCGGTTCTCAACAATGTCATCGTCATCGCCAGCTTTATGGGCTTTGCTCCCGTGTCTGCACAATTTGGCGAGCAGGCCGGTATTATCTTGATCGCAGTTGGTACGACCCTCGGCGTCTTTGTCCAGATGGCCTGCCAGATTCCCGCGCTTGGCAAGCATGGCGTGCATCCTCATATCCATATCGACTTTAAGGATCCCGCGCTGCGACAGACGATCGCGCTTGGTATCCCGACGCTGCTCGCCACGGTGTGCATGTTTGTCTCGACCTCCATTACCAATGCCGCCGCGCTGGTGGTGCAGCCCGAGACCGGCCCTTCCGTCATCGCATATGCGCGCCTGTGGTACACATTGCCCTATGCGCTGATCGCCGCCTCGCTTTCGACGGCACTCTATACCGAACTCTCTCACGATGCGCAGGAGAAGGATTACGACAGCGTCCGCACGGGCATTTCGCGCGGTGTCGCCCAGATGCTCTTCTTCCTGATTCCGTTTGCGATGTATCTGATCGTCTTCGCCCGTCCGCTCAACATGATCTACTGCGCCGGCAAGTTCGATGAATCCGGTGTGGCGCTGGTGTCGGAGTTCCTTATCTATCTGGCACTTTCCCTGCCGCTCTACGGCGTGGTCGTGCTGATGCAGAAGAGCTTCTCGGCCCTGCTCGATATGAAACCTTATAGCCGCTATTGCCTGTACTCCGCTATCGGCCAGGCCGGTTCTGTGCTGCTGTTTGGCGTGGTGCTGGGCTACGGTATGCCGGCAATTGCGCTTTCGTACGTCGTTGACTACGTGGTCTTGGTCGGATGCTCACTGTGGTGGCTGCGCCGTCGTCTGCATGGCCTTCAGGTCAAGTCTATCCTGCATGGCGGTTTCTTCGGCCTACTGTTCGGTGGCTTGGGCGCTGCCGCGGGCGCCGGCGTCATGTGGGCACTTGAGCACTTTGTCGGAGCGCTTGGCAGCTCGATCCTCATTACCCTGGGCTACGTTTGTGTTGCAGGCGTCGTCTCGCTCGCTGTAACTTTTGGTCTTGCCTTCGTCTTTAAGATGCCCGAGGTCTCGGCGCTGCTTCGTCGCAAGTAGGTGCGCGTGGCAGGTCACGACAACATTCCAACACTTGCCGAGCAGGTTTCGCGCGTTCCCACGCAACCCGGCTGCTACCTTTGGAAAGATGCCAAGGGTGATGTCATCTATGTGGGCAAGGCAAAAAACCTGCGTGCCCGTATGCGTCAATACGTGACGCTGCAGGACGAGCGTCAAAAGATCCCGCTCATGATGCAGCTGGTGGCGAGCTTCGACTATATCGTGGTGGAGACCGAGCACGAGGCATTGGTGCTCGAGCGCAATCTGATTGGCCAGTACCATCCGTACTTTAACGTCGATCTCAAAGACGATAAAAGCTATCCCTTTATCGCCATTACCAAGAGCGACTTGTTTCCGGCTATTAAATACACGCGAGAGCGTCATAAACCGGGAACGCGCTATTTTGGCCCCTATACCGATAGCCGTGCGGCGCGTGAGACCATCGATACGCTACGCAAGGTTATTCCTATTTGCTCGGCATCCTGTGCGGAATGGCGCCGCTGCCGCCGCATCGTCGAATCTCATAAGGGCGAAGAAGACATCGTCAATATGATTTGCGCGCAAAACGGGCGTCCCTGCTTTGACTACCATGTCGGGCGCGGGCCGGGCGCATGCATCGGCGCGATTTCCCCTGCCGACTATGCCAAGAACGTCAAACGTGTCGAACGTTTCTTGTCGGGCCATCGCAAGGATGTCGTTGACGAGCTTACGTCCGAGATGACGGAGGCAGCCGAGACGCTCGATTTTGAGCGTGCGGCGCGCGTCAAGCGTCGCCTGGAAGTCATTAGGGGCCTGGACGATCGCCAACAGGTCGTTTTTCCATCGAGCGTCGATATCGACGTCATCGGCTTCTATCGCGAAGAGACTATCTCTGCCGCCTGTGTCTTTGTCGTTCGCGAGGGCCGAACGGTTCGAACTTGTGAGTTCATCCTCGATAAAGGCCTGGATGTCGACGAGGAAGAGCTTCAATCGGGCTTTCTTAAGCGCTATTACGACGAGACGGCTGATATTCCAGCCGAGATCAATCTCTCTGTCGAGCTTGAGGACGCCGAAGCGTTGGGGGAGTGGCTTGCGGGCAAGCGCGAACGCTCTTGCCATCTCCATAGGCCGCAGCGCGGCGAAAAGCACCGCCTGCTCGATATGGCTTCCAAAAATGCGCGCCATGCCCTCATGCGCTACATGATGCGCACGGGGTATGCTGACGATCGCACTAATCAGGCGCTCCTGGAGCTCGAAAGCGCGCTGGCGCTGCCTGCGCCGCCGTTGCGCATCGAGTGCTTCGATATCTCGACGTTGCACGGCACCTTTACCGTCGCTTCGATGGTGGTATTTACCAACGGCCGTGCCGACAAGGGCCAGTATCGTCGCTTTAAAATTCAGGCCGAATTGGACGAGGCGAACGACTTCGTATCGATGTCCGAGGTTCTGGGGCGTCGCTATGCTCCCGAGCGCATGGCGGACGAGCGCTTTGGCTCGCGCCCCGATTTGCTCGTTGTCGATGGCGGTAAGCCGCAATTGACCGCTGCAATTAAGCAACTTGAGGCGCTTGGCCTCGATATACCAGTTTGTGGCTTGGCAAAGGCCGATGAGGAAGTTTTCGTGCCGTGGGACGAGACCCCCGTCGTGCTGCCGACCGGCTCCGCTTCGCTTTATCTGATCAAGCAGGTTCGCGATGAATCCCACCGATTTGCGATTACGTTCCATCGCGAGTTGCGCGATAAGGCTATGACGGTTTCGGTGCTTGACGACGTTCCGGGCGTGGGACCCACCAGAAAACGTGCCATTATGCGCCATTTTGGCTCGATGAAGCGTTTGCGCGCGGCAAGCGAGCAGGAGATTGCGGAAGTTCGAGGCGTTCCGGCCGATGTCGCCAAAGCGGTCCACGAGGCACTTGTTGCATGGAATGCCGAGCGCGCCCAAGCATCGGCCAGCCGTTCCGAAAACTAAACGCGCTTCTAAACAACTGATATACATGATTGGCTGATTTTCAATCATTTATTTCGCGGCGATTACCTGCTGATTTCGGGTTTTATTAACGCTAAAACGTTTGACTAGCCATGGTGAATAACCCTGCTATCCTGCGGGTTGACGAAGACTGATATCTCACCTCGTCGATACATACTGTCTGTCGAATCGTTTGTCAATGAATTCGGTGAACGGTAGTAAATACCGTTCAAGCGTATGTATGTATCGGTCGCCGAGCGCGGCACCCAAGTTGGGTTTGTCGGTAGGTAAGGTATATATCGTCCGCAAGTTGCGCGGGGGCAAGTCTAGGTGCTCCCGGGTAAGATTCTCTATTGATAGGAGAAGACATGGCCATCATCAACAAGGGTATGTCCAGGCGTTCGTTCCTCGGCCTCACCGGCAGCGTCGCTGCTGTCGCAGGGCTTGGTCTCACCGGCTGCGGTGGCAGCTCTAGCGACGAGGGTTCCGCTTCCGGTTCCACCGATTCCGCCAACCGTGGCGGCGGCGTGATCACCGCTGGTTCCGCTTACGCTCCGTCCAGCTTCGACCCCGCCAGCACCGGCTCCGCTGTGGGCCTGGGTGCTAACTGGCACGTCGTCGAGGGCCTCTACGGCATCGATTACCACGACTACAGCACCTTCAACGAGCTCGCCACCGACGACCCCAAGTCTGTGGACGACACCACTTTCGAGGTTACCATCCGCAAGGGCGCCAAGTTCTCCGATGGCACCGAGGTCACCGCTGACGATGTCGTTGCCTCCTACACCGCTTGCGCCGCTTCCGCTACCTATGCTCCGTTCTTCCAGCCCTTCGAGTCCATCGAGGCTAAGGACGCCAGCACCGTGACGGTCAAGACCAAGGTCCCCAACTTCTCTCTGCTCAAGGATCGTCTTGCCATCATCCGCGTTACCCCGGCCACCCAGACCGAGGAGGATCGCGCCAAGCAGCCGATCGGCTCCGGCCCCTGGATGTACGACTCTATCTCCGATACCGAGATCACCCTGGTTCCCAACCCCGAGTACAACGGTGAGTATGCTGCCGAGGATAAGAAGATCCAGTACAGCATCCTGACCGACCCCACCGCTCGCGTTACCGCTCAGCAGGAGGGCTCCACGCTCGTTATGGAGCTCGTTACCGCTGACGCCGTCGACCAGCTCGAGAGCGCCGGCTGCAAGATCGATAACGTTCAGGGTTTCGGCACCCGCTTCATCATGTTCAACGTCGCCAAGGAGCCTTGGAACAACGTCAAGGTCCGTCAGGCTGTCATGTATGCGCTCGACACCGAGAAGATGGTCAGCAACACCTTTGCCGGCCTTGCCACCGCTGCCAGCTGCTACCTGCCCAAGAGCTTCACCAATTATCATGAGGCTTCCACGGTGTACAAGACCGACGCCAAGAAGGCTAAGAAGCTCATCGAGGAGTCCGGCATCACCCCGGGTGCCATCACCCTGCGCACCACCGACAACGAGCAGATCAAGGGCATGGCCGCCCAGGTCAAGAACGACCTCGACGCTCTCGGCTTTGAGGTGACCATCCAGACCGATACCTCGCCGGCCACCTACGCTGCCATCGACGGCGGCGAGGCCTACGATATCCTCCTTGCCCCTGGCGATCCTTCCTGCTTCGGCGCTGACCCCGACCTGCTGCTCAACTGGTGGTATGGCGACAACGTCTGGATGCAGACCCGTTGCCCGTGGAAGGAGTCCGCTGAGTGGCAGAAGCTTCACGGTCTCATGGACGAGGCTCTTGCCGCCGAGGGCGACGAGCAGCAGAAGAAGTGGAACGAGTGCTTCGACATCATCGCCGACAACGCCGTTCTGTACCCCGTTGTCCACGTCAAGACCGTCTCCGCTTCCTGGGACGATCCGTCCACCGCGCCCAACGGCGAGGCTCTCGACGGCTTCAAGGGCATCGGCACGACGAGCATGTCCTTCAGGGGCGTTGCGACCGTCAAGGCGTAAGACTCGCTTGAGTCTGTATGCAGGATGTCGGCCGTTGGGACCGTATCCTCATAGTTGAAACAAAGACCCGGGCGGCAACGATGTCGCTCGGGTCTTGTAATGAGTATCCGTACTCATATACCAGTTGGTCCTACCGACAAAAGAAAGGGGAGAGAACGTGAACAACTTGCTACGTTTGATTGGAAGGCGTCTTGTGGCGCTGCCGATCATGGCATTGGGCGTCACCGTCCTGGTGTTCTTCCTTATGTCGTTCTCCAAGACCGACCCCGCCTACACGGCGTTGGGTGACGGTGCCTCGCCCGAGGCGGTTGCCGAGTACCATGAGAAGTATGGTCTGGACGACCCCTGGCCTGTGCGCTACGTGCGCTATATGGGCGATTTGATTCATGGCGACATGGGTACCTACGGCGCTGCCCGCAACTCCGTTGCCAAGCGCATCTCCACGGCCCTGCCCGTCACGATGCAGCTGACCTTCATCGGTCTTGCCATCGGTGCGGTCGTTTCGTTTTTGCTCGGCGTCATCGCGGCACTGTATCGCGACAAATGGCCGGACCAAGTGATCCGCGTCTTTTCCATCGCCGGCTTGGCAACCCCGTCGTTCTGGCTTGCCGTTCTGTTGATCCTGCTGTTCTCTTCCTACCTTAAGGTGCTCCCGGCATCGGGTGCTCTGCCTCACTTCACCACGAATCCGGTTGGCTATCTGGGACGTATGATCATGCCCGCTATCGCCTTGGCATTTCCGCTGACGGGCCAGATGACTCGTATCGTGCGTACCGCCATGGTCGAGGAGCTCGACAAGGACTATGTCCGTATGGCTCGTGGCGCCGGCGTTCCCGAGAAGGTCGTCGTCGGCATCAACGTTCTTCGCAATGCGCTGATCACCCCGGTCACCACCCTCGGTCTTAAGATCGGCTACCTCATGGGCGGCGCCGTCGTCATCGAGGTTATCTTCAACCTCCCCGGCATGGGCACTGCGATTCTGCAGGGCGTTCAGGGCAACGAGGCGAACCTGGTTCAGGGCGTCGTTATCGTCGTTGCTCTTGCCTTCATCATCATCAACATCGTGGTTGACATGCTCTACCTGCTCATCAACCCGCGCATCAGGACGGTGTAGATTATGGTAAAGATTCGAGAGAAGCAAACCGAGCAGCTCGAGAAGGCTGCCTCCAAGGGGCTCAAGCTCGGTGGCTGGAAGAAGATGACGCTGTCTTCTAAGATTGCCGCCGTCGTGCTGGTGCTGGTCGCCCTGACTGCGATTTTGGCGCCCCTTCTTGCCCCCTATAGCCCGGTCGAGATCTTTACGGCTCGCCAGGCTCCCGGCAACGGATTTATCTTCGGTACCGACGATAAGGGTCGCGACATTCTGTCGCGCATGCTCTACGGCGGACGTTACTCGCTGATTATCGGCTTTGGTGCTACCGCCATGGCTTTGGTCTGTGGTTCCGTTGTCGGCGCTCTTGCAGCGGTTTCGCGCAAGTCTATCTCTGAGGCGATCATGCGTATCCTGGACATCATCATGTCCATCCCGGGTATCGCCCTCGCAGCCGTTTTCGTTTCCATCCTGGGCAATTCCGTGCCGTCGATCATCTTTGCGATCGGCTTTATGTACACCCCGCAGATCGCCCGTATCGTGCGCGCCAACATCGTGTCCGAGTACGGTGAGGACTATGTCCGCGCGGTCATCGTGTCCGGCGCCAAGGCTCCGTGGATTCTGATCAAGCATGTTCTGCGTAACTGCATCGCTCCGATTATGGTCTTCACCGTTACCCTGGTCGCCGACGCCATTATCTTCGAGGCCTCGCTGACCTTCATCGGCGCCGGCATCCAGGAGCCCACCGCTACCTGGGGCAACATTCTCGCCGACGCACGCGGTGGCGTGCTCGCTGGCCGTTGGTGGCAGGCACTGTTCCCGGGCCTGGCCATCATGATCACCTGCCTGGCGCTCAACATCCTCTCCGAGGGCATTACCGACGCCATGGCCGCTGCTCCCTCCGCCGCCCTGGATCCGACCGATTCCTCCAAGCGCCGCGAGGCCGACCTGCTGGTTTCCGACCCCGTTCGTGCCTACAAGGAGCAGGCTCAGTCCCTGTCCGCCCGTCTTGGCGCACTGCGCGATGTCGAGCTCAAGCGTAACGACCGCCATGTGCCCGATGAGTCCGTTGAGCCGATCCTTTCGGTCCGCGATTTCTGCATCCAGTTTGAGCACCACGGTGATATCAACGTCGTCGACCACGTTAACTTTGACGTCCGTCCCGGCCAGACCATGGGCCTGGTAGGCGAGTCCGGCTGCGGTAAGTCCATCACCACGCTGGCCATCATGGGCCTGACCGACGATGACGAGCATCTTTCCGGCGAGGTTCTCTGGGAGGGCCGCGACCTGCTCAAGATGAGCAAGAAGGAGTGGTTCGGCCTGCGCGGTACCGATATCGCCATGGTCTATCAGGACGCCCTGTCCTCGCTCAACCCCTCCATGCTCATCTCTGCCCAGATGAAGCAGCTCACCAAGCGCGGCGGCACCCGTAGCGCCGAGGAACTCCTGGAGCTCGTGGGCCTCGACCCCAAGCGTACGCTCGAGAGCTATCCGCACGAGCTTTCCGGTGGTCAGCGTCAGCGCGTTCTGATCGCTATGGCCCTTACCCGCGACCCCAAGCTGGTTATCTGCGACGAGCCCACGACCGCTCTGGACGTTACGGTCCAGAAGCAGGTCATCAAGCTGCTCAACGACCTTCAGGCCAAGCTCGGCTTTGCCATGATCTTCGTTTCGCACGACCTGGCGCTGGTCGCCGAGGTCGCCCACAACATCACGGTTATGTACGCCGGCCAGGTTATTGAGCAGGCGCCCACCAAGGAGCTGCTCACCAACCCGATTCACGAGTACACCCGCGGCCTTCTGGGTTCCGTCCTGTCCATCGAGAGCGGTTCGGGCCGCCTGCACCAGGTGCCCGGCGCCGTTCCGAGCCCGCGCGATTTCCCCAAGGGCGATCGCTTCGCGCCCCGCTCGAGCCATCCGCGCATTGGCCTGGACACCCGTCCGGTCTTCAAGCGCGTGCCCGGCACCGAGCACTTCTATTCCGAGCTCCCCGACGAGGTGCTCAAGGCAAATGGTTTGACCCCTCACGCGGAGGTGATGTAGATGAGCGAGACCGCAGTCAACGGCGTCGAGCCGATCATCTTCCTTGATGACGTCCACGTCACCTTTAGGACCCGTACCGGCTCGATTCTGCACCCCAACCAGGTTCACGCCGTCCAGGGTGTAACGATTAAGCTCATGCCCGGACAGACCATCGGCATCGTCGGCGAGTCCGGTTGCGGAAAGTCCACCACGGCTAACGTCATGTGCGGCCTGCAGGCCCCCACGAGCGGCAAGGTCTACTTTAAGGGCAAGGACGTCACCAAGCGTACCGCCGAGGACCGTCGCCACATGGGTCGCGTCATCTCGGTCGTGTTCCAGAACCCGGCCACGGCGCTCAACCCCCGCATGGTCGTTCGCGAGCAACTGCTCGACCCCATGCGCGTCCACAACCTGGGTACCGAGGCCGAGCAGGAGAAGCGCGTCAAGGAGCTCTTGGAGCTCACCGGTCTGCCCTCCTCCGCCGCCGAGGTTCTTCCCGGCCAGCTTTCGGGCGGCCAGCGCCAGCGCGTCGCAATTGCCCGTGCCCTGTCGCTGAACCCCGATGCCATCATCGCCGACGAGCCCACCTCGGCTCTGGACGTTTCGGTCCGCGCGCAGATTCTCAACCTGCTGACCGACCTTAAGAAGGAACTCGGCCTGGCTATGGTGTTCATCAGCCATGACATCCAGACGGTCCGCTATATTTCCGACGACATCATCGTCATGAATGGCGGCAAGATCGTCGAGCAGGGCGAGGCCAAGCAGGTTTTCCAGCATCCTCGAGACCCCTACACTAAGATGCTGCTCGGCGCTGCGCCGTCGCTGCTGCATCCCAAGCTCGGCGAGTAACTTCGCTTTCCCTCCCGTGCGCCCGGTTCCCTTGCCGGGCGCACCTCCGTTGCGATTTCGAAAGGTTGGGTTCACGAGCCATGCCAAGTGCTCAGGAGCTACAACATCAATTTGGTGAATATCGAGGCGCTATGTCCCGTCCATCAGATTTCGATCTCTTTTGGAAGGATCGCATGGCCGAGGCTGACGCCGTCGGGCTTGACTATGCGATCGAGGCGGCATCGGTCACCGATGCCGTGACCTGCCAGCTTTTCGATCTCTGGTATACCGGCATGTGCGGCGCTCGCCTGCACGCCAAGTACCTTAAACCTGTCTCGGACGAGCCCGTGCCATTGGTACTTCAGTTCCATGGGTATCCGGGTGCAAGCCGCAGCTGGTTTGAGCAGGCGTCGTTTGCGGGCATGGGCATGGCACTCATCGCCCTCGACTGCCCCGGCCAAGGAGGTCCCTCCGAGGACATTGGTGGATTTGAGGGCACGACGGTCGCGGGCCATATCGTCGCCGGTATCGACGGCGACCCGGCCAACCTCTACTATGTCCGCTTGCACCAAGATATCCGCATTCTTTGCCGTATTGTTCGTGAGCTCGAGGGCATCGATCTTGCCCGTGTATTTGTGAACGGCGCATCGCAGGGCGGCGGTTTGGGCATTGCGACCTGTGCGCTTAACAGCGAGCTTATCAATCGCGCCGCCATCCTCTATCCCTTCCTGTCGGATTTCCGCCTGGTCTGGGATTTGGATGCCGACGACATTGCCTACGAGGGTCTGCGCTATTGGTCTCGCTGGTTTGACGAGGACTCGACTCGTATTGACGAGGCCTATGCCAAGCTGGCGTACTTCGATTCCAAGAACTTTGCCCCCATAGTCAAATGCCCCGTGCTGTTTGGCACGGGCACAGCCGATATCGTCTGTCCTCCGGCGACGCAGTTTGCAGTCTACAACAACCTGACCTGTGAAAAGCGTCATGAGTTCTTTGAAGGCTTCGGTCACGAGGAGATTCAGGATTTTGACGATCTGATCATTCCATTTTTCTGCAAGGGAGGGGAGGCTCATGTCTAAGTGCGAGAGCAATATCGATGAGCTGATTGTCCCCGAGCTTGCGGGAATTGCTGGGACGGTTTCGTCAAGGCTCTCTGATTTCCGGGATTGGCGCGGCGATGCTTCTGCGGATGTTTCCGAGTTGGAGACAGCCGCTTCGGACCTTGAGGTTTGCGGGCTGACCGTTACGGCGATTGATTTCGCCAATCCGTGCGCGCGCTACTCCGAGGTTTCCTTTGAGCTCGGCGGGTATGTCGTGCACGGCCGTTTGATTGAGCCCTCTGGTTGCGCCCGAAGATCCGAGCTTGTTCCGCTGTGTCTGATGTTCCATGACATCGACCGACCCGTGCGGGGATGGCATCACATGACGCGGTTTGCCGCCATGGGATATGCCGTGCTTGCGCTGGACGATGAGACTATTGGATCCAGCGATCTGCAGCAGGGGATTACCTCGCCTGCTTTTGTCGAGCGTGTCCGTTGGGGCTGCGCGTTGGCGAAGGTTGCGCGCAACCTTGATGGCATGGATCCCGACCGCATCTTTGCATGGGGCGAGGGCCTTGGCGGCGGTGTCGCGCTGGCGGTTTCTGCTCTGGACGAGCGGGGCCTTGCCTGCACGGCGCTTGCCAATCCGCTTCCCAGCGGTCTCGAGACGCTGTCGCCTCGGGTTCGTGGCTCGGTGCTCATGGGCACATCGCTCATGGATACCGTGAGTGATCCCAAGGGCCAGTTTGCCGTATTCAACGGTCTTGAGTGTGACCGGAGGCATATCATCTATGCCAAATACGCTCACGAGCGCATCAATGCGTTCGAAAACGAAGTCGTCGACTTCTTTAACCAAACGTTCTATTCGTGTTCTTTGGCCTAGACGGCCTGGACACCGCCAACAAGAGTGGGCGGCATAGGGCTGCCCGCCAGACAACTAAGGAGATTCTTGTGGCAACTCAGAAATTCACCGGCGTTATCCCTCCCGTCGTTGTTCCCGATACCGAAGACCACCAGCTCGACGTTGCCTCCTTTGAGCGCAGCATCAACCGCATGATCGATGCCGGCGTCGATGGCCTGTTCTTCCTGGGCTCCTCGGGCGAGGTCGTCTTCTCCACCGACGAGCGCCGTCGCCAGATTGTCGCAGAGGCCGTCCGTATCGTCGACCACCGCGTTCCCGTTCTGGTCGGCATCATCGACACCGAGACCGAGCGCATGATCGAGCACGGCAAGGTTGCTCAGGAGCTGGGCGCCGATGCGCTCGTCGCCACCTGCCCGTTCTATGCCCTGCAGGGCATGACCGAGGTCGAGGAGCACTTCCGCATCCTTCACGAGGAACTCGACCTGCCCATCTTCGCCTACGACATCCCCGTGTGCGTCCACACCAAGCTCCCCTGGAAGCTCCTTGCTAAGCTCGGCGCCGAGGGCGTCCTGGCTGGCGTCAAGGATTCCTCGGGCGATGACATCTCGTTCCGCTACCTCATTCAGGAGAACGAGAAGAACGGCCATCCGATGAGCATCCTTACCGGCCATGAGGTCGTCGTCGACGGTGCCTATCTCGGTGGCGCCGACGGTTCCGTTCCGGGCCTCGCCAACGTTGAGCCCGAGGGCTACGTTCGTCAGTGGAAGGCCGCTCAGGCTGGTGACTGGGCTACCGTCAAGGCCGAGCAGGATCGCCTCAATGAGATTTCGCACATCTGGGATGTCACCTCGGGCGTCCAGGGCTATGCCGGTGGCGTCGGCGCCTTCAAGACCGCTATGAACCTCATGGGCATCTTCGACAGCCCGACCATGCCGCGCCCGGTGAAGGCCATGACCGGTGAGAACGTCGAGGCGATTCGCAAGGTCCTCCAGGACAACGGTCTCCTTTAAAGCTTTCCCAGGCACCCGACCTCGCCGTTCAACCGTGCGGCCATGACCCATTAGGCCAATGGCCGCACGGTTCTCGGCGATCTCGGGCACCTGGAAAACCTTTACCGCGCTGTGACGGCTAGCCTGACGGCGCATTTCCTGTAGTTGTTTTGTCTCCGAAGGAGAACGACATGGAGAACAAGTACGTCTGCTCTGTCGATATCGGCGGAACTAAGATCGCGACTGCCATCATGGAGTACCCGGCTGACGGCGGTGTGCCCCATCCCGTTTTTGAGGCTGAGGTTCCCACCGAGGCCCAGGAGGGTGGCGAAGCGGTCTTCCAGCGCATCGAGGCGTCTATCAAGGCAGCTCTTGAGGCAAATCCCGATGTCGAGGTCCTCGGAGTTGGCATCGGCGCTGCCGGTGTCGTCGACCCCAAGACGGGCGCCATCGCGTATGCCAATGAGATTATGCCCGGCTGGTCCGGCGTTCAGTTGGGGCCGCGTCTGCGCGAGGACCTCGGCCTTCCCGTTGCCGTTGTAGGCGACGTGCAGGCTCATGCTCTGGGCGAGGCCCACTGGGGCGTCGGCAAGGGCAAGTTCTCCGTCTTGTGTTTGGGCATCGGTACGGGCATCGGCGGCGCATATGTCGAGAACGGCCGCGTGATGCAGGGCTTCCATGGTGCTGCCGGCCATATGGGCCACATCGAGTGCTCGGCTGCCGCCGGCATTCCCTGCGCCTGCGGGCGTTCCGGCCATCTGGAGTCGGTTGCTTCCGGAACATCAATCGGGCGCATGTACGATGAGCGTTTTGGCCGCGTCGACCCCAGCCGTCCTTCGGTCGGCCGTGACGTGAACGACCTGTGCCGCGCAGGCGACGCAAAGGCGACCGAGGTCATTCATGACGCCGGCTTTGCGCTGGGCGCCAGCCTGGGCTCGCTCGCTAACATCCTGGACCCTGAGGTCATCGTGCTTTCGGGCGGCGTGATTCACCAAGGTCCCGATTGGCGTTCACAGACGTGGAAGGACTCGGTGCACGAGGGCTATGCCAGCCAGGCGCTCGACCCGCTTCAGGACACGCCGATTCTCATCGGCTCTCTGGAGGGCGACGCGCCGCTCATCGGTGCCGCCGAACACCTTCTTGCATCGTTGAAGTAAACATAACTACCAAGTGCGCCTTCTGAGGTGCCGCAGATTGACGTGAAAGAGGAGCGAAGCGTACTTCGGTACGCGAGCGACGGTTTGAACGTCAAGGTGCGGTGTCTCAGAAGGCTGTTTTGAGAAAGGTTGAGTCGAACATGACCGTTGATCCTTTGATCCAGTCCCTGAAGGGCAAGCTCGTCGTGAGCGTTCAGGCGTATATGGGCGAGCCGCTTCGTACGCCCGAGACCATGGCTCAAATGTCTCGCGCTTGCGAGCTTGGCGGCGCCGCCGCCATTCGCTGCCAGGGCCTTGCCGACATTGCCGCCATTAAGGGTCGCTGTGAGGTTCCCGTCATCGGTCTGTGGAAGGACGGGCACGAGGGCGTTTACATCACGCCGACGCTGCGTCACGCTCGTGCCTGCGTTGCTGCGGGTGCCGATATCGTGGCGATCGACGCCACCGATCGTCCGCGTCCCGATGGCAAGTCGGTCGAGGATACCTTCCGCCCGCTGCACGAGGAGGGTGTGCTCCTGATGGCGGATTGTGCCACCATCGAGGACATTCGCCGTGCGGTTGATATGGGCTTCGACCTGGTATCCACCACACTCTCTCACGGTGTCGCCGCCATCGACTGCACCATGGCCGATGGCCCCGACCTGCCGCTCCTGCGTCAGGCGACCGAGGAATTTCCCGGCCTTCCCATCATTTGCGAGGGTCGCGTGCATACGCCCGAGGAGGCTCGCGCTGCAATCGACGCCGGCGCGTGGGCCGTTGTCGTCGGCACCGCTATCACGCACCCCACGAGTATTACAAGTTGGTTCAAGGCTGCGCTTGAGGCGTAAGACGGGCCTTGTATCCGCTTGGGGCGGTATACTCAATAAAGGCAATTGATCGCGCGGGATCCGCTGGCCGGGTCCCGCGCTTATTTTAGGAGGCACACATGCAAAAGGGAGATGCCATGGATGCGGCGGAGCGCTCGGAGCGTATCCCCGATATCGTTATCATCACCGGAATGTCCGGCTCGGGCCGAACGCAAGCCATGCATGTGTTTGAGGACATGGGCTATTTTTGTATCGACAACCTGCCCCCACGCCTGATTGCCCAGCTTGCTGAGCTCGTTGGCATCAATACGGGCGTGGGCAGGCACCTTGCCGTTACCTGCGACCTGCGTAGCCAGGGCTTGTTCGATGAACTGCTCGATGCTGTTGCCGCACTGGAAGAGCGCGAGATGAGCTGCGACATTGTGTTTCTCGAGGCGTCTGACGAGGTGCTGATTCGCCGGTATAGCGAAAACCGTCGTCGCCATCCCATTGCAAAGCCGGGGGAGACCACGGCCGACGCTATTCAGCGTGAACGTCTGCAGCTGCAGGGCGTTCGCGATCGAGCCGATATGATTATCGACACGAGCCGCTTGCGCACTTCTGCCTTGCGCAACAAGCTGCGCATGGCTTTTTCCGAGCTGTCCGACCAGCAGCTTATGGATGTCCACGTGTTCTCGTTTGGCTTTAAGCATGGCATGCCCATCGAGGCGGATATCATGATCGATGTTCGCTTCTTGCCCAATCCTTTCTACGATCCCGAGATGCGCACCATGACCGGTCTCGATAAGAAGGTCTCCGATTTTGTCTTGGACCACCCCAAGACCCAGGAGTTCTGGAAGGCCTGGACTCAGCTGCTCGATACGGTCATGCCGGGTTATATCGCAGAGGGCAAGCCGCAGCTTTCCATTGCTATCGGCTGCACAGGCGGACAGCACCGTAGCGTCGCCATTGCCGAGGCCACGGCCCGCTACCTGGAGGGTGCTCAGTATCATGTGAGCATCTCCCACCGTGACCTGTCGCGTGCCAACACGAAGGCATAGGTTTACATGTCGTTTACCGCTGAGGTGCGTGACGAGCTTGCGCGCTGCGAACCAGAATGCGAATACTGCGATTTGTCGACGCTTGCTGCGCTAACGCGTGTGAGCGGCACGCTTTCGCTGGCGGGCTCGGGACGGTACCGCTTGACGGTCGCGACCGAGACGGGTGCTGTGGCGCGCACGATGATTGCGCTGACGCATCGTATCCTTAAGCTCAAGACCGAATTCACGGTTCGTAAGTCGGTCCTGCACAAGGTACGAAACTATCTCATCACCTTGCCCGATCAGCCCGATTTGGATAAGGCTCTGGTGCTGCTGGGCATTCTCGACCGTAGGGGAGGGCTCGTCGCGGGTGTGCCGCGCCACATCGTCGCCCGTCCTTGCTGCAGGCTCGCCTATATTCGCGGTGCGCTGATTGCCGGAGGCTTTGTTGCCGACCCGCGTGGCGATTTTCATTTGGAGATCGCGGTTCAGGGCGAGGAGTATGCAAAGGGACTTTGCGACCTTCTGGAGCAGATTGGAGTTCACGCCCGCGTCAATGCGCGTCGCGGCTCGTATGCCGTGTACATCAAGAGTGCCGAGGAGATTAAACGTCTGTTACAGCTGATTGGCGCCAAGCGCAGCGTTGCCGAGATTGAAGAGGCCCGCGCGGTTAAGCTGGTGAAGAACGACGTGAATCGTCGCGTGAACGCAGAGCTTGCCAACCAGACCAGAAGTGCCGGTGCCGCCCAACATCAGCTTGCGCTCATCGATGAGCTTGATCGGCGCGGTTTGCGCGAAACGCTGCCGGACGCTCTGGCAGTTTTTTGTGACTTACGCGAGCGTTACCCCGATCTCTCACTGCGAGATTTGGGGGAAATGGCCGACCCTCCTTTGTCGAAGTCGGCCTTGTATCACCGTGTTTTGCGCCTTGAAAAGCTCATTGAAGCAAGCGGGTAGTTTAACGCAATAGCTTTTATGGTGGTTTAACTGCTGTTTTATACGTTAAAGCGTTTTAACGCAAATTTGATTTTCAATTTCGAGCATTCTCGTGAAATTCAAGCCAAAAAAAAGGTATATTAGGCGAGTGGTTAGTTTGTGGGCCTCAACGGCAGGCGCTGTAGCTTGCGGGGGCCTTACGAAAGGAGACACAATGGCAGTAAAGGTTGCTATTAACGGCTTCGGTCGCATCGGTCGTCTGGCCTTCCGCCAGATGTTCGGTCATGAGGGCTCCGAGATCGTCGCTATCAACGACCTCACCTCTCCCGATATGCTCGCTTACCTGCTGAAGTACGACTCCACGCAGGGCAACTATGCTCGCGATCACGAGGTCGTCGCTGGCGAGGATTCCATCACCGTTGACGGCAAGGAGATCAAGATCTACAAGGAGGCCGACGCCAACAACCTGCCTTGGGGCGACCTCGACGTCGACGTCGTTCTCGAGTGCACCGGCTTCTACACCAGCAAGGCTAAGGCTCAGGCCCACATCAACGCTGGCGCCAAGAAGGTCGTCATCTCCGCTCCGGCCGGCAGCGATCTGCCCACCATCGTGTACAACGTCAACCATGAGACGCTGACCGCTGAGGACAACATCATCTCCGCTGCTTCCTGCACCACCAACTGCCTCGCCCCGATGGCCAAGGGCCTGAACGACTTCGCTCCCATCGTCTCCGGCATCATGACCACCATCCACGCCTTCACCGGCGACCAGATGCCGCTCGACGGCCCGCAGCGCAAGGGCAACTTCCGTCGCTCCCGCGCCTGCTCCGAGAACATCGTCCCGAACACCACGGGCGCTGCCAAGGCCATCGGCCTGGTTCTCCCCGAGCTCAACGGCAAGCTCATCGGTGCCGCCCAGCGCGTCCCGACGCCGACCGGCTCGCTGACCAACCTCTACGCCGTCGTTGACAAGAAGGTCACCGTCGACGAGGTCAACGCTGCCATGAAGGCCTACGCCGAGACCATCCCCGAGACCTTCGCCTACAACGAGGACGACATCGTCTCCTCCGACATCATCGGCGAGACCCACGGCTCGATCTTCGACGCCACCCAGACCATGGTCCAGGACCTCGGCAACGGCCAGAGCCTCGTTCAGGTCACCTCTTGGTACGACAACGAGAACTCCTACACCTCTCAGATGGTCCGCACCATCAAGTACTTCGAGAAGTTCGTTGCTTAATTTAGCTTTTAGCGAATAGCTCGTTGAGCGTCTAAAGAAGGGCGCGGCCTCATAGGGCTTACACCCTAGGGTCGCGCCCTTTTTATAGGAAATCGTCTGCCGTAATGGGAGGCAGACACGTACGAAAGGTAGAAGCAAACATGGCCTTTACCAAGAAGACCGTCCGCGACATCGATGTCGACGGCAAGCGCGTTCTCGTCCGCGTTGACTTCAACGTGCCTATCAAGGATGGCGTCGTTGGCGACACCACCCGTATCAAGGCTGCCCTGCCCACCATCAACTACCTCGTTGAGCACAACGCTCGCGTCATCCTCATGAGCCACCTCGGCCGTCCTGAGGGCACTGGCTTCCAGCCCGAGCTTTCCCTCGAGCCTGTCGCCAAGAAGCTCGCTGAGCTCTCTGGCCTTGACGTTGCTTTTGTTGCCGACACGTATGGCGAGAAGGCCGCCGAGGCTGTCGCCGCCGTCGAGCCGGGCAAGGTCCTCGTTCTCGAGAACGTCCGTTTTGACAAGCGTGAGAAGAAGAACGATCCCGAGATCGCCAAGAAGCTCGCTTCCTATGGTGACGTCTTCGTTCTCGATGCCTTCGGCACCGCACACCGCGCCCAGGGTTCCGTCGTGGGCCCCGCCGCTTACCTGCCTGCCGTCGCCGGCTTCCTGCTCGAGAAGGAGGTCGACACGCTGACCGGCATCTTCGCCGAGCCCGAGCGCCCCTTCGTCGCCATCGTCGGCGGTTCCAAGGTTTCCTCCAAGATCGGCGTTCTCGATCACCTCATCGACTCCGCTGATACCCTGATCATCGGTGGCGGCATGGCCTACACCTTCTTCCTGGCTCAGGGCCTGTCCGTCGGTCAGTCCCTCAAGGAAGAGGACTGGGTCGAGCGCGCCGGTGAGATGCTCAAGAAGGCCGAGGAGAAGGGCGTCAAGATCCTGCTCCCCATCGACAACCGCGTTGCTGATCACTTTGGCGAGGATGCTGTCCCCGAGGTTGTCGCTTCCGACGCTATCCCCGACGACCGTGAGGGTATGGACATCGGCCCCAAGACCGAGGAGCTCTACGCCGAGGCTGTCAAGGGTGCCAAGACTGTGTTCTGGAATGGCCCCATGGGCGTCTTCGAGTTCGATAACTTCGCTCACGGCACCCAGGCTATCGCCGAGGCTGTCGCCGAGGCTGATTGCACCTCGATCATCGGTGGTGGCGACTCTGTCGCAGCCGTCAACAAGTTCAACCTGGCCGACAAGATGAGCTGGATCTCTACCGGTGGTGGCGCTTCCATGGAGCTCGTCGAGGGTAAGGCCCTGCCCGGAGTGGAGGCGCTTCTCGATGCCTAATCGCACCCTTCTTATCGCTGGTAACTGGAAGATGAACAACGACGTCGCCGAGGCCGCCAAGCTCGCCGACGAGCTGGCTCAGGCTCTGCCCGAGGTTCCGGCTGGCGTCGAGGTGCTCGTCTGCCCTCCGACCATCGACATCACCACGGTTCATGACCGTATTCAGGCTGCCCCCATCGCCCTCGGTGCACAGAACGTGTACTGGGAGGCCAAGGGTGCCTTCACCGGTGAGTCTTCTTGCGACATGCTCAAGTCCGCTGGCTGCACCTACTGCATCATCGGTCACTCCGAGCGTCGTGATTACTTCCACGAGACCGACGAGGATCAGAACAAGAAGGCCAAGGCCCTCGTTGCCGCCGGTCTTGTTCCTGTCTTCTGCTGCGGCGAGTCCCTTGAGGTCCGCGAGGCCGGCACCTATGTCGAGCACGTCGTGAACCAGGTCAAGGCTGGTCTCGAGGGTCTCGAGATCACTTGCCCCAAGCAGGTCGTCGTCGCCTACGAGCCCATCTGGGCCATCGGCACCGGCAAGACCGCTACCGCCGAGGACGCTCAGGAGGTCTGCGGCGCTATCCGTGAGACCCTCAAGGAGATGTTCGGTGAGGAGCTCGCCGACGGCATCCGCGTTCTCTATGGTGGCTCTGCCAAGCCCGGCAACATCGCCGAGCTCGTCGCCAAGCCCGACGTCGACGGCGCCCTCGTGGGCGGCGCTTCGCTCAAGGCTGCCGACTTCGCCTCTATGGTCGTCAAGGCAGGCGAGTAGGACATATGGCACAGCGTCATCTTCCTGCACTCCTGATCATCATGGATGGTTGCGGCCTGGCTCCGGCCGATGGCGAGAACGCCGTCGCCGCTGCCAAGACGCCCTTCCTCGATAGCCTGTACGAGAAGTACCCCCACACCACGCTCGGCGCTTCGGGCGAGGACGTGGGTCTTCCCGATGGCCAGATGGGCAACTCCGAGGTGGGTCACCTCAACATCGGTGCCGGCCGCATCGTGTTCCAGGAGCTTTCGCGCATCAACAATGCCATCAAGGACGGCTCCATCGCCAAGAACGAGGTCTTCGTCAAGGCTATGGACGACGTCAAGGCTGACGGCAAGACTCTCCACCTCATGGGCCTTATGAGCCCTGGCGGTGTTCATTCTCATATGAGCCACGTCGAGGCTCTGGTCAAGATGGCTGCCGAGCACGGTGTCAAGACCGTTCGCGTCCACGCCTTCATGGATGGTCGCGACGTTGACCCGCAGTCCGGTGCCGGTTACATGAGTGAGTTCTGCGCCTTCCTGGCTAAGATCTCCGAGGAGACCGGTTGCGACGCTCGCGTTGCCACCGTCTCGGGCCGTTATTGGGCCATGGACCGCGACAACCGTTGGGAGCGCATCCAGCGCGCCTACGATGTCATGGTCAACGCATCCGATGCCGATACCGACCCTGTTGCCGGTATCAAGGCCTACTACGAGAAGGATCCGCGCGGCGACGAGTTCGTCGAGCCCTTCGCTGCCCACAACGAGGGCATCCACGAGGGCGACGCGGCCATCTTCTTCAACTTCCGTCCCGACCGCGCTCGTCAGATGACTCGCGTGTTCACGGACAAGGAGTTCGACGGCTTTGAGCGCGAGCAGATCAAGCTTTCGCACTTTGTGACGATGACCGAGTACGACCCGACGTTTGACGTCGAGGTCGCCTTCCCCAAGACGTTCCCCGAGAACGTTCTGGCCGACGTTATCGCCGCCAATGGCCTGAAGCAGCTGCACACCGCCGAGACCGAGAAGTACGCCCACGTGACGTTCTTCCTCAACGGCGGCATCGAGGAGCCCAAGGAGGGCGAGGAGCGCGTGCTCGTCGCTTCTCCCAAGGTCGCTACCTACGACCTGCAACCTGAGATGAGCGCTCCCGAGGTTACCGAGAAGCTTGTCGCCGCCATCAACGAGGATCGCGCTGATTTCTACATCGTGAACTTCGCAAACTGCGACATGGTTGGTCACACCGGTGTCTTCGACGCTGCCGTTAAGGCCGTCGAGGCTGTTGACGATGCCCTGTCCAAGGTTGTCCCGGCGATTCTCGCTAAGGGCGGCTTTGCGCTGATTACCGCCGATCACGGCAACGCCGATCACATGTTTGACGTTGCTTCCGACGGTTCCAAGCATCCGTTCACGGCTCACACCACCAACCGCGTGCCGTTCATCATCGTTGATGAGAAGGCACAGCTCACCGGTATCGAGGACGGCCGTCTTTCCGATATCGCTCCGACCATGCTCGCCATGGCTGGTATTGAGCCTTCCGCCGAGATGACGGGTCGCGTACTCGCCACCGAGGCCTAATAGAAAACAAATACCGTTTTCTAGTAAGGGGGTTGTCCACAACCGGACAACCCTCTTTTTTGCGCTATTTCTACCTCGTCACCAAATGGCTGATGGGGGAGTGCTGGGGGTTGTGGTACAGTACTGGAGTTTGAATTGTTCTATTAAGGAGCTTATCTATGGGTCCGTTTCAGATTCTTCTGTTTGTCGTTTGGGCTGTCTCTGCCGTGGCGCTGACGATTCTCGTCCTGATGCACTCTGGTAAGGGCACCGGCGTTTCGGATATGATCGCTAGCTCGCTGTATAACTCCAGCTCTGCCACGGGCGTCATGGAGCAGAACCTCGATCGCCTGACGGTAATTATGGCCGTCGTTTTTGCCGTGTGTGTCGTCCTGTGCATGTTCTTCTTCCCGCAGGGTATCGTCGGCTACTAAGCACGAGCCACATAAATACTTGAAAAGGGTTCCGCAAGTGCGGGACCCTTTTTGTTTACATATTTGTAACAGAGCCAAAATATCCCCACATACTTCGCCCAACTAAAGAAATTCTCGACCGTTGACCGGAATTAGCCCCAAATCGTGCATAAAATGCGCTACTGTATTGAGAAACGTTGGTTCGTTGTGCATAACCAGCCATAGCAACGGGCGGCGTTTTGATGGTTCGGATCGGATTGTCTCGACATGTGTCCGACTGAACATTTCTTTGTCCTATCTCATAAGGAGGATGGCATGGCTGATTCTATGTTCCACCAGCCCGTTATGGGTCGTCGCGCCTTTGTCGGCGGTACCCTTGCTGCGAGCTCCATGGCTTTTCTTGCCGCATGCGGCAAGAAGGGCGGCGACGCTTCCGGTTCTGAGTCCGGTTCGAAGCTGAACTTCTACATCAACAACCCGGTCTGCATCGACCCCTACAATGTCCAGGAGGACCAGGGCACTCAGGTCGAGTACCAGCTCTTTGATGCTCTGACCTCTTATGACGCCGAGAAGGGCGAGATCGTTCCGCTGGCTTGCGAGTCCTTCGAGGCCAACGACGACGCCACCGAGTTCACCTTCAAGATCAAGAAGGCCAAGTTCCACAACGGTGACGACGTTACCTCCAAGTCCTTCAAGCTCGGTTGGGAGCGTCTGGTCAACACCAAGTCGGCTGTCGCTACCGAGTACGGCCCTTCCGAGGTCTCCTATCACCTTTCCATGGTCGAGGGCTATGACGATCTGCTTGCCGGTAACGCTACCGAGCTCAGCGGTGTTACCTGCCCCGACGATGAGACCCTCGTCGTCAAGCTGGCTTCCGCTTACGCCGACTTCCCCTTCGTCGCCTCTCACCCGGCTCTGGCCCCGGTTCCCGAGTGCGCCGAGTCCGATGTCAAGAGCTTCTACCTCGCCCCGGTCGGTAACGGCCCGTTCATGATGGACGGCAAGTGGGAGGATGGCCAGGAGATCAACGTCAAGAAGTTCGACGATTACTATGGCGACAAGGCCAAGATCGATGGCATCCACTTCCAGGTCATCAAGGACATGGAGACCGCCTACAAGGAGTTCCAGGCCGGTAACCTCGATGTCTGCGACGTTCCCGTCGCTCAGATCGACGCCGCCAAGAAGGATCGCGGCGTGTCCAAGGACGGCTACACCATGGGTGACGGCGAGCGCATGCTGCTCGGCGCCGAGCCTTCCACGTACTATCTGACCTGCAACACCACGGCCGAGCCGTTCAGCAACGCCGACCTGCGCAGGGGTATCTCCCTGGCCATCAACCGTGAGGCCATCTGCAAGACCATCTTCAAGGGTACCCGTACTCCTGCCGACGGCATTGTTCCTCCGGGCATCGATGGCTACAAGGAGGGCGCATGGGAGTTCTGCGCCTACGATGTCGACAAGGCTAACGAGTACCTCGACAAGGTTGCTCCCGCTGGCGCTAACGGGGATCGTGGCATTAGCGTGACCCTGTCCTACAACCAGGACGGCGGTCACAAGGAGATCATGGAGTCCATCATCGGTGACCTCGCCAAGGTTGGCGTTACCGCTGTCTCCGATACCCCTGAGTGGTCTGCCCTGCTCGAGCAGTATCAGAACTTTAACTATCAGTTCGGTCGTCTGGGTTGGATTGCCGACTACCCGATCATGGACAACTTCCTGTATCCGCTGTTCCACTCCGACTCCCTCGGTGGCGACAACCGCTCCGGTTACAACAACCCCGAGTTCGACGCCAAGGTCGACGAGGCTCGTACTATTGTTGACGACGAGGAGCGCGTCGCTAAGATGCAGGAGGCCGACGCAATGGTCGCTGCCGACTGCCCGGTCATCCCGATTATGTTCTACACGCACACCATCGCCGGCTCCGATCGCATTAAGCACCTCTATGTCGATCCGCAGAAGCACGCCGATCTGAGTACCGCTGAGCTCGCCTAAGAGTTTGCAGCTTCCGTGAGGGTCAAGTATTTACGTAGACCTCATGGGAAACATACAGTTCTCCCTAACCTGGGGTAAACTGGCTGATGGTAATTTTGGGATGCCGGTCTGGCGATCGGCATCCCATTTAGGTTAATCCCTAGATAGGGGAGTGGTATGGGTAAGTACATCGTTAAACGTGTGCTTCAGTTCATCCCGGTGTTTTTGGGCGTTACGCTGATTCTGTTCGCCCTCCAGAATATCGTGCCGGGAGATCCGATCAAGCTGATCGGTGGAGACAAGGCTCTGTCCCCCGAGGTGGAGCTTCAGCTTCGCGTTCGCTATCACCTGGTCCAGACGGACGATGACGGCAACGCGATCCTTGACGAGAACGGCGACCCCGTTCAAACGTCGCTCGTGGACCGTTACTTGTATTACATGAACGGCCTGCTTCATGGCGATCTGGGCAATTCGTATCAGCGCAAGCTGCCGGTTACGGAAATCTTTGCCCAGAAGTATCCGTATACGGTCAAACTTGCCGCGTGCGCCATCGTGCTCGAGGCAATTATGGGTATCGGTGCGGGTATCATTTCGGCGGTAAAGCGTTATTCCTTCTGGGATATTTTGGTAACGCTCACCACGTCGATCCTCGTTGCGGTCCCGGCCTTCTGGCTCGGTATGTTGCTGCAGCTGTTCTTTGGCGTCATCCTCAAGGACGCCACGGGCGGTGCAATCTCCATGCCGATCTCGGGTGCCGGCGGTTCCAGCTCTCAGTATCAGGATTGGATGCACTATGTGCTTCCGACCATTACGCTGGCTTCGGTTTCGACCGCTTATGCTGCGCGCATTATGCGCTCGCAGCTGCTTGACGTCATGAACCAGGATTACATCCGTACGGCAAAGGCCAAGGGTCTCTCCAATCGTGCGATCATCGTCAAGCATGCGCTTAAGAATGCACTCATCCCCGTCGTTACCTATATTGGTGTCGACTTTGGCGGCATGCTTTCGGGCGCCATCCTGACCGAGACGGTCTTCAACTGGCCCGGTATCGGCTATGAGGTCTATCGCGCCATTAGCATGCGTGACTGGCCCATCGTTATGGGCGGCGTTACGCTCATCGTTGTCGTCGTCATGGTGATCAACCTGCTCGTCGACATTAGCTATGCATTCCTCGACCCGCGCATCCGCCTTGGCGGTCCGTCGGATAAGGCCTAAGGGAGGTACGTCTCATGCAGGAAACTGATTCTCAGTCTCAGGAGCAGGCTACCGCCACCAAGGTCGCATCTGCTCCCGCCAAGTCCCGCACGCTGTGGGGCGACGCTTTTAAGCGTCTTCGTAAGAACAAGCTCGCCGTTATCGGTGTCTGCTGGATCATCATCGTCGTTGTGGTTGCCCTGACCGCAGATCTGTGGGCTAAGCCCTGGCTCGGTTCGCCGACGGCTTCCGATTCGACCACCATGGCCGAGACATCGCTACTGGCTCCGTGTGCCGAGCACCCGTTTGGCACCGATGCCCTCGGTCGCGACATTCTCGTCCGCGTTATCTACGGTGCACGCGTTTCGCTTTCTGTCGGTATCATGGCCACCGCCATCTCCACATTGATCGGCCTGGTCATGGGCGCCCTGGCCGGTTTCTACGGCGGCATTTGGGATACGATCATCATGCGCTGTGCGGACATCTTCCTGGCGTTCCCGTACGTGCTGTTCGTTGTCGCCATGATCGCCGTTATCGGCCGTGGTCTTCAGAACGTCTTTATCGCCATCGGCATTCTTGGCTGGCCTTCGATTGCGCGCGTCTTCCGCTCTGCAATCTTGACGGTCAAGGAAAACGACTATGTTGATGCAGCGCGCGCGATGGGTGCATCTGATGCTCGTATCGTCGTGCGTCACATCTTCCCGAACTCCGTCGCCTCCATCGTGGTCTACGCGACCATGAACATTGGTGGCGCCATTCTGACCGAGTCCGCTCTGTCCTTCCTCGGCATGGGCGTTATTCCGCCTACGCCTTCGTGGGGCTCCATGATTCAGGACGGTCAGCAGTATCTTCTGACCGCTCCCTGGATGATGATCATGCCCGGTCTGGCAATTCTCTCGACGGTGCTCGCCTTCACCCTGCTGGGTGACGGTCTGCGCGACGCCCTCGACGTCAAGATGAAGGACGCATAAGGATGAAGAAGAACAAGAACTATGTGGACCTGAAGGACCAGCCGGTTCCTGAGGGCCAGCATCTGCTCGAGGTCGATGACCTTAAGATGTATTTCCACACCGAGGATGGCGTTGTTCGCGCTGTCGACGGTGTCTCCTACACGCTCGATCGCGGCGAAACCCTGGGCGTCGTCGGTGAGTCCGGCTCCGGTAAGTCCGTGACCGCCATGACCATCATGGGCCTCATCTCGATGCCTCCGGGAAAGATCGAGGGCGGTGACGTTCGCTATCGCGGCCGCTCCATCCTCGAAATGACCGAGGAAGAGATGCAGCACATTCGCGGCAACGATATCGCGATGATCTTCCAGGATCCTATGACCTCCTTGAACCCGGTCTATAAGATCGGCAGGCAGGTGGGCGAGGGTCTTCGTCTGCACCGTGGCTACTCCAAGCAGGAGGCGCTCAAGCGTGCCACCGAGCTTTTGGACCTCGTGGGTATCCCCGAGCCCGAGAAGCGCGTCAATGAGTATCCGCACCAGTTCTCTGGCGGTATGCGTCAGCGAGTCATGATTGCCATGGCCCTTGCCTGCGATCCCGATATTCTGATTGCCGACGAGCCCACGACTGCCCTGGACGTTACCATCCAGGCTCAGATTATCGAGCTCATGCAGGAGATGCAGGAGAAGAACGGCAACGCCATCATCATGATTACCCATGACCTGGGTGTTGTCGCCGATATGGCCGATAAGATCATGGTTATGTACGCCGGCCGCCCCGTTGAGTTCGGTACTGCTGAGGAAATCTTCTACGAGAGCCGCCACCCCTACACCTGGGGTCTTATCCGCTCCATCCCGGAGCAGGCAATCGAAGAGAAGAAGCCGCTGACGCCGATTCACGGCAACCCGCCTTCGCTCATGAACCTGCCTGAGGGCTGCGTCTTCTCTCCTCGTTGCCCCTACGCGACGGACAAGTGCCGCAAACAGCGCCCCGAGCGTGTTGTTACCGAGTCCGGCCACTATTCTGCGTGCCATTATTCCGGTGACCCCGAGTTCCTCAAGAACGCTCCCGAGACGTCTCGTACGCGCAAGGATTCCAAGAAGGGAGGCGAGGCGTAAATGGCAGACAATAACGAGCGCACTCCGCTGTTGAAGGTCGAGCACCTCTCCAAGGAGTTCCCCGCAGAGTCCGGCATGTTCGCCAAGCGTTTTTCCAAGCGCGTCGTCTCTGCTGTAAACGACATCTCTTTTGAGATTTATCCTGGCGAGACCTTTGGTCTGGTTGGCGAGTCTGGTTGCGGTAAATCCACCACGGGCCGCACTATCATGCGTCTGACCAAGCCGACCGCCGGCAAGGTGTTCTTCCAGGGCAAAGATGTTGCCGAGATGAGCAAGCATGAGATCAAGGACATGCGTCGTGAGATGCAGTTTATCTTCCAGGATCCTTATGCTTCGCTCAACCCTCGTATGACCATCGGTGAGATTGTCTCCGAGCCCATGACCATTCACGGCGTGGGCACCAAGGAGGAGCGCATTGAGCGCGTCCGCGAGCTGCTGGACGTCGTCGGTCTGAACCCCGAGCACATCAACCGCTATCCGCATGAGTTCTCGGGCGGCCAGCGTCAGCGTGTCGGTATTGCCCGCGCTTTTGCGCTGAAGCCCAAGCTGATTATCTGTGACGAGCCGGTATCCGCTCTGGATGTGTCCATTCAGGCCCAGGTTCTGAACCTGCTCAAGGAACTGCAGGACAAGTTCGGTACCGCGTATCTGTTTATCGCACACGACCTGTCCGTCGTACAGCACATCTCCGATCGCGTTGCCGTTATGTATCTGGGTAAGATGGTCGAGGTTTCGGACTGGAAGACGCTCTATAGCGAGCCTCACCATCCGTACACGCAGTCGCTGCTGTCTGCCGTGCCGGTTCCCGATCCGGATATCCAGAAGACCCGTAAGCGCATCATCCTTGCCGGTGATCCGCCGTCACCGCTGGATCCGCCGACCGGTTGCCGTTTCCACACGCGCTGCCCGATCGCGCAGGGCATCTGTTCCGAGAAGCTTCCTGAGTTTAAGGAAGTTGCCCCGGGCCACTGCTGCGCCTGTCACTTCGCGGAGCCGTTCCCGATCAAGGAATCGCACATCGACCTGTAGCCGGTTGTTATCGTCCGGGCCCGTGCTGGACTTAGTTTTTAGAACGTCCTCGACCATGGAAACCCCCTTATCCTGCTCCTTCGGAGCTGCGGATAAGGGGGTTTCCTGGTCTGCGGAATGTTCTGAAAACTAAGTCCAGCACGGGCCCTGTGTTACCACTGTAGAGGGGTGAGATTCCTTGATCGCTCACTTAATCTAATAGGAAATTGAGCGAGGCCGGAGCTTTAGCTCCGGCCTCCCCATATAAGGGCTCGGCTTTGCCGAGCCACCAAATTTGCATCAGCCCCAGAACATGTTTGAGAACTGTGCTTGGAGTATGTGTTGGTAGGCCCCGAATCGGTGCTGCCTCCCGGCGCATTCCGCAGGGGGAGCGATATTTTGCAGCACGAAGTGCGCAGCAAAATATCGCTCATGCCCGAGGACGCGCCGGGAGGCAGCACCGATTCGGGGCCGGACATGCGGATCTACCTGCGCAATTACAAATTCGTAAACTTTTTTGAAAAAAGTGCTTGCACAGTTCTCGAATCATAGGTTATTATCTTCCTCGTTGAACGCGCGGGTCCAACAAAACGAAGCGCGAATCAACAACATAGCATGTCGGAGTGGCGGAATTGGCAGACGCGCTAGCTTCAGGTGCTAGTGACCGCTTTTTGGTCATGCGGGTTCAAGTCCCGCCTCCGACACCATCGCATTTGAGAAGCCTCTTCGGAGGCTTTTTTGTTACCGATAGACGGTGGGGTCCACGATGGAAACGCTTGAACGCAACGAGTGGGCAGACGTTGCCCAACTAGTCGAGATCACGAGCGATGCTGTCATCATCTGCGAGCTCGACGGAACCATTCTGCATGTGAATAATCGCTTACTTGGTTTGATGTGCGAGGAACGCGCCGACGTCATCGGTGGAGATGTTAAAGACGTCCTGTACTCGTCCTCTTTTGAACGTGCGACGGAACATCGTCTGCCATTTGAAACTGATGGCTCCGAGAACGAACTGATGCTCAAACTGAGTGACGGCTCTTTTATTCCCGTCTTGGTTCGTGCGGGCTCCGTAACGCCTCCACGCATCTTTGGGCGCCGCGCACCACGTGTCCTGGTGGCGCTTCACAGTATCGAGGAACAGTATTCTCACGACCGGCAACTCAAGCGTGCGTTATCGGAGCTTAGAGTGGCGAACAAGCGTCTCTCTGGCACGCTCTCGGTCATTATGAGCACTGTGGGCTCCGATGAGTTACCCAGCCTGCTTGATACCGTTTTGAACCAGCTTGTAGGAACGCTCGATGCTTCGGGTGCCGCTATCTATTTTTCTGAGAGCGGCGGTTTTAAGCTTCGCGGTGTCTCCAAGGAGCTGCACGACAGCTACCTGCCCGAGTTTTTGCCGTATGGCGCTGGCATTCCGACGTATGTTCTTCGCGAGTCGCGTGCCTGTCGCTTGTCGATTCAACAGGACCTTGAGGGTGATAGGGCTGCCTCCGGTATGTTCATGGACCTGGACAATCGTTCTAAGCACCTGTTGCGCGTGCAGGATATGCCTCCGTACCGCAGCGAGATCTGTCTTCCCGTTTTTTACGGTACGCAGATCCTTGGCGTGCTGGAAGTTGGTTGGAAGCGCCCTCAGGCACCGCTCGCCTATGACGTTAATGTACTCGAGGTCATTTGCGATTACCTGTCTATCCAGCTGGTCGGCATGGCATCGAGCCTTCGCTCTCGTCGCACGGCCGAGCTTGGCCGCTCGCTCAATGTCTTACGTGATGAGTTGTTTACCTTTCTAGACGATTCCGCCGCGGCTACCCAGGCTATATCGTCCGAGATTTGCAATATGCTCAACTGTCATTTTTGCCCTGTTGAGTATGACGCCAGTCTGGGCTCCTATGTCATAGATTTTGAAGGCGGCAGTCGCGTTGCTTTGCCGGACGATCCCGAGAAACTTTTCTTTTCCACGACGGCGCCAGCGGCACGTTTGGGGGTTGGCTCTGATGGCTTTGAGGCGTCTGTTTTGGGCGGCACGAGTGCCGAGGATCTTAAACACGTCCGTATAACTCGCGTTGACGAATCGATGCCTATGGGAGGCTGGCTTAGGGCGCATGGTCTGCCTTGCCAGGGTCTCTACGTCGACACCGGCATCGAGGCGGGGCGCCCGCGCTCTGAGGGTGATGGCAAACACAGCAACGACGCGATCGTTCCTGCTTCTGTTGCGAAAGGCCCGACGACGCGCGCGCTTCTGCTTCGTGACGGTAGTCAAGAGCCGATTGATGACCTTGAATATGACTACTTGGTGCACTTGGCGCATGACTTTGAACTGATCTACGAGGGCGAATCTCAAAAGCGCGAGGAGCGCCATATCGCTCAGACCCTCCAGATTGGCATGAGAAATTCGCTTGGTGACGTTCCGGGTATCGCGACCGATTCGGTATACCTTTCGGCAACGAATTCGGCGTTGGTTGGCGGCGACTTCTATACTCTTGTCCGTCTTCCCGACGATTGCGCCGTTATGATTTTGGGCGATGTATCCGGCAAAGGAATCGAGGCGGCGTCGATGTCAGCGCTCGTCAAGACGGCGCTGACGGCCTATGCCTGGGAGGGTGCTGGGCCCGCCCGTATGGCCCGCTCGCTCAATAGCATGCTCATGGGCTTTTCGAGGGTCGAGACGTTCGTGACGGCGTTTATCGCCAAGATTGATCTTAAAGCGGGTCGCGCTACCTACTGCTCTGCGGGACATCCTCCCACTATGGTCATTAGACCGTCGTCGACGCCGCTTGGCGGCGGAGAAACCCGAGGGGGAGAAGTGGAGCTCCTTGGGTGCCAATCGGGCGTGATCGGTGCCTTTGAGAGCATGGTGTACGAGACAGGCGTGTTTACGTTCGCTCCTGGTGACATGCTATTCATGTATACCGACGGAGCAATCGAAGCACGTGATCGCTCGGGTGCTTTCTTTGGCGAGCAGCGCCTTCGTGACCTTTTGCTCTCTGTCTCGGGTGAGGGTGTATCGGGAATCTGCGGTAAGGTCTTGGGAGAGCTTGACCGCTTTACCGAGTCGGCGCTGGACGATGACATTGCGCTGGTTTCCCTTGAGTTTTTACGGGGTCGATCGTAGACCGCGATACTTGACGGGCAAAATCTGCGCAGCTGCAGATATGTATGCATCGAGCGAGCTCTTTTGGGGAACCATGGTCGTATGAATGAGTGGAATGACATAGCGGTTTTGACGCCACCGGGTGATGTCGACATCGCCTCGGTGTCCGTGCTGCGCCGACGGTTGGATAATCTGATCGACCGGGGCGTGCGTCGCGTTGTCATCAATTGCCAGGCCGTGGGCTTTATCGACTCGACGGGTTTGGCGTTTTTGCTTACACGTGCCAGAGAGCTCATGAGGCGAGAGGGCCTGCTTTCGCTCGTTAACGCCTCCGATGAGGTCATTCGCTTTTTGGAGATTGCCCGACTTGTCGACATCCTTCATGTTGCGGGTCCGGCGCGTGAGTCGATTCCCGCTATTCCGGTGGGAGAGTTGCCACGATGGAGCAAGAGCGTCGAGGTCCGACAGGGTATCGAGAATCTTCCATACTATCGACATCGCATCGCCGAACTCCTTGAATCGCTTCCGTTGCGCCGCGACGAGCGCTACGATGTCGCGTTGGCGTCGGGGGAGGCGCTGGGTAATGCCTATGACCATGCGGGCGGTATCGGGTGCGTCCTGACGGTTCAGGCCTATGGCGATCGCGTCGTGGTTGAGGTGCTTGATCGGGGTGCCGGCTATTCTATCGATGGAGCGAGCGAACCGGTCGCATCTGAGGAACGCGGCCGTGGTATCAAGCTTATGCGTATGCTTGTCGATAACGTGGAGGTTGCTCGTCGCACAGACGGCACCGGCACGCGCGTGCAGATGGTGAAGCTATTTAGCGGAGCACTGGAATCGCGTGCCTAGCCAATCGCTTTAGCGCGTTTAGCCACCAAGAACACGCGGCCGGCAACTTTTTTGAAAAAAGTACTTGCGTCTTTTGGATAACTCGCGTAAATTAATAACCCGCAAGCGGACATGGCTCAGTTGGTAGAGCACAACCTTGCCAAGGTTGGGGTCGCGGG
>DXZN01000090.1 GCA_019419645.1 Collinsella sp.
ACACCGCAGACTGCGAGGTCGCGGTCGCTTCGGCGATGTCAGCCACGCAGAGCTCGCGGCCCATGAGGGCATAGAGAATCTTGATGCGCGTGGTGTCGCTGAAGACCTTGAACAGGTCGGCAAGGTCGTAGAGAAGTTCCTCGTCGGGAAGGTCCTCGGGCGAGCAGGTGGTGGGGACGATCGGCTCGGTGGCCTCGATGCCAGTCTTTGTTTCATCAGCGTGGCTGCTCATTGCAATATCCTTTCATATGAACATGCGCTCATATAACTTACTTCCGATTATATGAGCGCATGTTCATATGTCAATGACGTACAGGTAATTCGTCGCATAAAATGATGGGGAATAGTGGACGAGATTCCGGACTGAGCGGTTTTGATAGCCGATGCCGGGGTGGGTGCCCCCGCGCCGTGCAAAAAATGGAGTATTCTGCAACTATAGGGGGTCCGTTAATCTATTCCAGGCCAAATAAAGCCGCTCAAGAGTTATCCAAGGGCGGTAAACAGACAAGGTCTTCCTCAAATGTTGCCTAACGTTCCCGTTCGATAGCGTTTTTGTTTTTCATTTGGATTAACTTGTGGGTGCTGGAGGGCCGACCCTGCTGAATACTCGCAATTTTGCACATCGCTAGGGTACCCACCTTGTTAGCCGGTCTAGCTTCCGGCCCCGAAGATTCTGCCCTCGGGCGCGAGGCTGCTTATTTGGGCAAATGATGGGCTGTCGGATTCGACAGTCTGCATGTCATCGATTGCCGGAACTTCATTTATTGTCGGGTCATCCAGCGTGATGCCTTCGAGTGTTGCTTTTTCGAGGTCGATTCGTTGACGATCTTCGGAATCCTGGCGAAGCTGCTTCTGAATTCTCTTTTTCTCTTCTATAAACCTTCTGAGCACAAACTGTCTCAGGTCCTCTTGCATGATTTGAAAGTCTTTTGGCAGACGCGAGGGGCGTATGCCCTCTTTCCGTTGGATCGCCTCCATGACCCTAACGAAAGCGCTGGCATGCATAAAGGAATAACGACTGACGGTGATGATTCCGTATCCCATGGACGCAAGCGCATTCTTGCGCTCCTCATCGATGGCGCGGTCTTCTTCCGCGTCATGATAAAACCCGTTGTATTCAATGTCTGTGCGAGATTTCTTTAGATACGCATCCATAAAGAACTTTTTGCGTCTCGTGAGATTCTTTGCGGCAGCGGTGACCTGCACCTCGCAATCGGTCTCAATTCCCTTAATACCAAGCCCTCCTTCGCTTTTAGGCAGCGTTAGCATCATGACAAAGGCCGTTTCCATAGGAGACCGGCATCCGTCGCGCACACATTGAATCGCCTTTCGGGCAAGGGCCAGACCGTCGCATCTGGTAATGGAATTAAAGAACTGTTTTAACCTTTCGGTCGAGGTGAGCGCGAAACGCTCGTTATACGAGGTGGAAGAGCCGGTTCCAAGGGAGTAAGCGCCGCACAATTCAAAGTAGTACTCCACCAGTTCGCGAAAAGGGAGATAGGTGGCGGCCTGAAGTGCGCAAAGCTCAACGCCAACAATGAAGATGCCATCTTTGAGCTCTATAAAGCGTGAGCTCGAGAATCGTTTTGACGAAACGTGGCATTGACAGTTCATTGCATAGCGCGCATTCCTGCGATCAAACACCATTACTTCGAGGCAATCATTTGCGTCAAGGGAAACATCGTGTTTGGTGAGCCATTCTGCGGCTGCGTCAAGGAGCGTTCCGGTGGGACATGATCCGTAAATCGCGGCAGGGTTACAGGGCTCGGTGTCTTTCGTAGACGCCGAATGCGCGGCCTGGTAGACCGCTTTTGCAGTGGTATGTGACAATACGATACTCATGGTATATATCGTGTCAGCTAATGCCGTGCTGATGGCGCTGAGTGGGAAAGTCGTTTTAGGGGCCTAACCAAATGCTGTCCAAAAGCTTGACGCAATTATGGGTTGGCATGCCTAAAATCAATGTTATCGCAGCTTAGCTATAGCATATAAAAACTCAATTGCTGCACATTTGATATCGATGCATCACCATCCGACAACGAATTACGTGTCGGGAATTGGCCGAAATCGTTCAAAATGAGGGTTCAGAATTTGTGATGGCAGATCTATCTGTGGAACGTAGGGCGGCCCCGCTGCGGTGTTTCCCGCTGCGAGGCCGCTCGTGAGCAAGTAGTGTTTGTCGCAGGCGTTGCTATTTCGCGAATAGGTTCTTGAGGTTGAACTCGGCCTGTACCGTGCGGAGCATGAGGTCGGTGTCGTCCAGACCCAGATGCTGCTCGTTGGCGTCGGGCGCGAGGGTGCCGCGACGGCGTGCCCAGTTCTCGAGCGCGGCGGGGGCGGACTCGCGGGGGAGCGAGCGCACGTCGGCGTCCAGGCTGCGGCAGATCTGGCGCGAGTCGATGACGATGATCTTGCCGGCGCGGCGTGCCTCGGCGTAGCCGTCCAGGTGGATCTTGAACCAGCTGTCCTCAAAGGCGGCGTTGTGTGCCATGTACGGGTACTTCTTCATAAGCTTGAGCAGCTGCTTTTGCAGCTCTTTGTTCTCGCGGAACGGCTTTTTGCCGTCGATGTCGTCCCAGGTGATGTGGTGGATATTCGACAACGGCACATCCTCGCCGCGGTAGATGTCGGGCAGGCCGCAGTAGTGTGCCTCGGCGTCATGCGGGACGGCGTCGCTGGTGAGCTCCATGATCTCCCAGCCCACGTTGATGATATAGCCGCGCTCGGGTGCACGGCCGGTGGTCTCGATGTCGATACCGAGCACGGTGCCCTGGATGGGCTTGCGGGCGTAGGCCACGCCGAGCGCGTCGCGGTCGCCGCGGATTTCGCGCATAACGGACGCGGCGGTGCGCTTTTGCATCTTGCCGATGGCGGCGCAGGTGTCGGCATCGGACAGGCCGCGCGAGAGCGTCGCGGGCGTCACGTTGCGCAGACGCGCCTCGCCAATCTGGTCGCACAGGTCGCGGTTGCGGTCGGCCAGGTCGCGCACGGTGGCAAAGTCGAAGCCGGGGTCGCCCTCGGCGGTAAAGTACTCGGTCTCGAGCACCTTGAGAGCCTCCTCGCCCTTCTGGCGCTCGGACTCCATGGCGCCGTGGTCGCCGTAGATAAACATGGGGATAAACGGCTGGCGCTCGTATTCGAGTGCTTGCGATACGTTCATATGCTACTCCTTGGACGGGCCGCGTTGTGCGGCTCGAGGCTACTGAGTTATGGCGAGATGATAGTTTACCATAGGCAACTATTGGCACCGCGCCCGGGACAACTACAATACCCTAGTTGACCGCTAGGACTTTTACAATGCTGCCGAAAGACACGAAAGGTTCCATCCGTCATGGATTTACTGATTGATATTCTGCTCGACGCCGGCAAGGACACGCTGTCGCTGGTGCCGTTTTTGTTGGTGACGCATCTTGCTCTCGAGACACTTGAGCACGTTGCGGGCGACCGCGTCAACGGCGCTATCAAGCGCGCCGGCGCTGCGGGTCCCGTGGTTGGCTCGCTGCTGGGCATGGTGCCGCAGTGCGGATTTTCGGCCATGGCAGCAACGCTGTACGCCGGCCGTGTCGTGACCTTGGGCACGTTGGTGGCGGTGTTCCTTTCGACCTCCGATGAGATGCTGCCGCTGTTGCTTGCCGAGCAGGTTCCCGTGCAGACTATGGCGATGCTTTTGGCTTCGAAAGCGCTGATCGCACTGGTCACGGGTTTTATCGTGGACGCTGCCATTCGCGGCCTGCGCCGTAACGCCCGCGCGCACGCGGCGATTCGCCGTACCGTGCTGGGAACCGCGGCCAACCCGGCCCACGTGAACTGCGCGCACGACGACCACAGCGGCGGTGACATCATCGACGAGGTGGCCGAGGCAGGCGTGAGCGCCGACCACATCCACGAGC
>DXZN01000091.1 GCA_019419645.1 Collinsella sp.
CGGGCGCAAGCCCCCGCTCCCCGCCGGCTCTTACACCACATCTGTGCGCACTACCATACCGGCAATTTTCGATTTTTGATAAGCCGTCTACCTGCGGTTTTAATTTCGCGATTTTTTCCATGGTCAAGTAATACAGGTCCAGCCCCGTAATCCGCCATGCTTTTGGAACCAGCCCATTTGGACGGGCCTCTTATGACTCCTTTTGCCTGCACGCTTGCTAGTCTGACCATGCCAAGGAGTGTCCCGAAGCGCCGGATAAAAGGAACGTCCCTAGCTGCCGGGCTTGGGATACCATGGTGGCACCCTAGCGAAAGGATGTTTCATGGCACATGTCGATGACCAGCGTGTGGCGCGCGTGCTCGATGCACTCGAGGCTCAGCACCCCGGCGCGCAGCTGCTCGTAAACGACCCGTGGTCGATTTATTACCTGACCGGCTTTTATGCCGATATGTTCGAGCGTTTTTGCGGCATACTGCTCGCACGCGGTAGCGAGCCCGTGATCTTGGTCAACGCGCTGCATCAGCTGCCCGAGTATGACAACGCCCGCGTGGCCTACCACACCGATACCGACGTCGTGACCGACGCCATCGCTCGCGAGGTCGATCCGACCAAACCGCTCGGCATCGATACCGTCATGCGCTCCGGCTTTTTGATGCCGCTCATGGAGCGCCATGCCGCCAGCGAGTTTTTCCTGGGCGACTTTGCCGTCACCGCCGCACGCACCCACAAGGACGAAGCCGAGCAGGAACTCATGCGCGCGTCCTCGGCCGCCAACGACGCCGTGATGGCCGACGCCATCAAGCTCGTTCACGAGGGCGTGACGGAGCGCGAAATTGCCGACCAGATGCTCGGCCTGTATCGCAAGCACGGCTGCGAGGGCTTTAGCTTTCCGCCCATCGTAAGCTTTGGCGCCAACGCCGGCGACCCGCACCACGAGCCCGACGACACCGTACTCAAGCGCGGCGACGTGGTGCTGTTCGACATTGGCGGGCGTCATCGCAACTACTGCTCGGACATGACACGCACGTTCTTTTGGGGTGAGCCGGACGAGGAGACTGTACGCATCTACGACATCGTGCGCAGCGCCAACGAGGCTGCCGAGGCACTCATCGCACCGGGCGTGCGCATGTGCGACCTGGACCGCGCCGCGCGAGACGTGATTGAGGATGCGGGCTATGGACAGTACTTTACGCACCGCCTGGGGCACTCGATCGGTCTGCAGGACCACGAGCCGGGCGATGTCTCGCTCGTTAACGAGCAGGTCGTAGAGCCAGGCATGACGTTCTCTATCGAGCCGGGCATCTACCTCCCCGGCCGCACCGGCGTCCGCATCGAGGACCTTGCCCTGGGCACCGAGTCCGGCGTCGAGATCCTCAACGCCGACCCCCACGATCCAGTCCGCCTAGACTAGCCCCTTCCCAATAGCCCCTCAATAAGTTGCGGTGGAATAGTTCCCAGATGGGCCCACGTAGGCAAAATCCAGGAACTATTTCACCGCAACTGCCAAGGGGCCAAGTCGATCAATTTGAAAGCCTAGAGCTGCGCCACGAAAGCGGGCCATCTACTACGTTTAACCCGCATGAGTCGACCATACGTGTCTTTTTTGAAAATCTGCAAGCCTTCTACCTGCGGTTTTAATTTCACAAGTCTCGGCGTGGTCGGGGGTATCCGGTCAAACGTAGTAGATAGGCCCATTTCGTGGCAAGCATGTCAATTCGGGGCCCCGTCCCAAATTGGCTACCCGGCAAATGGGGCTAGCGCAGCAGCCCCGCCACTTCGCCGGCTAGAGTGATTGTGCCGGCGGCTACGAAGGGCTCGCCTGCGGCCTCGAAAGCTGCAAGGGCCTCGGACACGCTGGGGTACACGCCCGCGAGCTTATCGGCGTCCACCAGGGCAGCGAGCTCCTCCGCCGGCAGGGCGCGGTCGGAATCGGTCTGCGTTACGACTACACGCGGGAAGGCGGGAATCAGCACATCGACGATACCCGCCACGTCCTTGTCGGCCAGCGCGGCGCACAGCAGCGTGGGGCGATTCTCTACGCACGGGTCGATCTCGTCCAACGCGCTTACAAAGTTCTCGCAGCTCTGGGGGTTATGACAGGCGTCAATCAGCTTGAGCGGATCGGTCCCCAACACGTCAAAACGACCCGGCGTGGGGCAACCCATAAGCGATGCATCCAACGCATCGTGGTCGAGCTCGCGACCCAGATACCCCTCGCACAGCATAATCGCGCACGCAGCATTCTGCGGCTGATAGGCCGGCTTGACCATGCTCGACGTATAAATCGCACGCGGCGTGGGGCAGCTGAACTCAACCGTATCGCCCACATGCGCCGGCACCTTGGTCGTGGCGTGGCTCACCACCAGCGGCACCACACCGCACTCACGGCAACGGGCATCCATCACGCGCTGAACGCTCGACTCGTGCGTGCCCTCGCCCAGCACAACAAGACGTCCGGGCTTGATGACCGCGGCCTTCTCCCCCGCAATGGCCTCGAGCGTGTCGCCCAAAATGCGTGTATGGTCGAGGCCGATACCCGTAATGGCAACGGTGACGGGATCGGTCGCACTCGTGGCGTCCCAACGGCCGCCCATGCCAACCTCGAGCACGGCAACGTCCACCGCGGCCTCGGCAAACACCACCAGCGCGGCAGCCGTCAGCAGATCAAACGGCGTGATGGTATAGGCGCGCTCCCCCGCCGCCACACGACGGGCATTCACGCGATGCCCCGCCTCGACGGCGGCAGAAACGCCACGGGCAAAGGCCTCGTCGCTCACAACGCGCCCATCGACCTCCATGCGCTCGGGATAGCGCACAAGCTGCGGAGACGTATACAGTGCGGTCTTTAACCCCTCACCACGAAGGATGGCAGCCGAAAAACGCGTGGTCGAAGTCTTGCCATTGGTACCGGCAACCTGAATGCAATCGAAATACTCATCCGGACGCCCCAGCTCATCGAGCATATCGACAACCGTCTCGAGCAGAGGCCCAGCATCCCCAGAAATCCGCCCCGTATCAGCAGCCAGCCCCACAGCTTCACCAAACGAAAGCAACTCAAACGAAAAAGGAACGACATACGACCCAGAACGCTTAGCCATAACCCAAAGTCTCCAATTACAGAAAAAGAGGCCCATCAAAAAGAATGAGCCCCTCGCGTTGACAATATCAGCCTCTACCCGCTTGCAGCAAGATCAAGGCCACAACCCAGTGGCCCTAACCTACCAGTTGCAAACAACCACGTAACCGCAATGGGAGCGGTTTGGGGCTTTGCTCGATACAAGTTCCGCACGAGCCGAAGGCCACTTAATGTGGCCTTCGTGCGAGCAGGACTGTCCGCAGTAGCGAGCAATGCCCCAAACCGCGTCCCCCAGTAACGCTTACGAGAAGTCAGCAACCTGAGCAGTCAGCGCCGCCAGGATCTCCTTGAGCTCAGCTGCACGGTCCCTCTTCTTCTGAACCACCGCAGGCGCGGCCTTAGCCACAAAGCCCTCGTTGGCGAGCGTCTTCTCGCAGCCGGCGAGCTCCTTCTGGGCCGCGGCGATCTCCTTCTCCAGACGTGCCTTCTCGGCCGAAAGGTCAACCTTGCCCTCGAGCACCACAAAGACCTCGACGCCGCTGTCGACCACGGCGATGCTCGCAGCCGGCTTCTCAACATCGGTACCCATGACCAGCGAGGCGGTGTTGGCCAGCGGCTCAATCGTGGAGCGCAGGCTCTCGAGCTTCTCGATGTCCTCGGCGCCGGCGCGCACGACCACGTCGAGCTCGGCCTTGGGGCTCAAG
>DXZN01000092.1 GCA_019419645.1 Collinsella sp.
CCCGCCGGCAACGAAGGTCCCAACTGTGCCAGCGCCTCGGTCAGGCGCAGAAAGACCAGGCCGTTGACGGCAATGAGGCCGAGCTTTTTACCCGCATAGTCACGCATGGTCTCGTCCAAGCGGCCGATGCCCGCGGCGCCACCGTCGGCCAGGGTGACGACCTCGCCGGTCAGGCCGCGACGCGAGAGCTCGTCGGCAAAGGCCTCGGCGCGCTCGCGACGCACGGGGCTGTCGTCGCTTGCCTCGGTGAGCAGGCACAGGTGCTCGCTGCCCGCGGCGACCAAGGCGTCTACCAGGCCGGCGACCAACTCGCGGTTGTTAGAGGTCACCAAGTCGATACCGCCGTCGGCAACATCGCGGTCGAGCAGCACGACGGGCAGGCGTCCCGCTGCCGCGGCGATCGCCTCGTCATTGCCTCCGCAGGTGTTGACGACCAGGCCGTCCACGCCGGCATCGATAAGCCTGATGAGCGACTCCGCTTCCTTTGCGGGGCCGTTGCCGCTAATGGCCGTCATGAGCGAGCAGCCGCGCGCGGCGGCGCTGACGGAAAGCCCTTCGAGCATGGCGCTGGAGAACGGGTTGGCGATGTCGGCTAGGATCACACCGATGAGGTTGGTGCGCGAGCTGCGCAGATTGCGCGCGGCGGCACGTGGACGATAGCCGGTGCGCTCGATAACTGCCGCGATGCGAGCACGGGTTTCCTCGGTCATCTGCCCGGGGCGGTTGTTGAGGTAGCGCGAGACCGTGGCCGGACTCACGCCCGCCTCGGCGGCAATATCCTTGATTCTCATCTGCGCCATAGCGCACCCCGTTTCCCAACTGTCGGCATTCTGAGCCATTTTAGACATTTTTAAAAATCTCGGTTGCAAAACGCTGTAGGTGAGCAACATCGTTTTTGTGTCTCGAGCAGATGCGATGATGGGCTAGATATTCGAGTCTTTGGACAGCTCAAAATAGTCGGGATGCAAGGCGATAACCGGGCCCTGTTCCTCGGGCATCAGATGCAGGTGCGTCTCTGCCAGATAGCTCGCCGTGTCGGTATCGCCCCTCTTAATGGCCTCGAGAATCCGGCGATGCTGTCGACGAATCGGCTCCCAATCCAGATCTTGCGACACCATACGCAACCAGTTGTATCGCTCAAAATGCGTATTGACGCTCTTCATCCAATCCCACAACATGTGACGGCCGGCAATCGCAAAACACGTCTCATGGAACAGGTTGTCCAGGTCAAAGAAACGACGCGTTTCGCTATGGTCGAGAGACTCGGACTCGGCAAGAATCTGCTCGAGCCGATGCTTTTGCTCGGGCGTGGCAGACGAACAACATTTAATGAGTACGCTTCTTTCGAGTTTCTCGCGCAAGAAACAGGCGTTCTCGGCGCGTTCCATGCTGATTTTTGAGACATAGGTGCCGCTTTTGGGACGCGTTTCCACCAGCTCCTGCTCGCGCAGGCGCACAAAGGACTCGCGAATGGGCGTGCGCCCGATTCCCGTCTCCTTTTCCAGACCAATCGCCGAAAGGCGCGTGCCGGGCCTGAGCTCGGCATAGATGATCTTGGAGCGCAATGCGTTGTATGCCTGGTCTTGCAGGCTCTGATAATGCTGGTGTTGTTCCATAAAGCCCTCGAATGAAGCCCACGGTTTGTCGAATATCACCACGTAATACTATCGCATCCCCCGCCCCCTCATAAGTTGCGGTGGAATAGTTCCTGCTCAAAGCCTTCAGCAGCAAAAACAGGAACTATTCCACCGCAACTTCCAACAGTCTTTTTGGGACGGGGCTTTTTTGGCTACCCTGAGCCGCAGGTCGGCCCCTTGCCACAAAAGGGGCCCATCTACTACGTTAACGCGGAGAGCCCAGACCATGCTGAAAAGTGCAAAAACAAAACCGCTGGTAGAGAGCTTATCGATTTTCAAAATAGCCGGCTATGGTTGACCCTTGCGGCTTAAACGTAGTAGATAGGCCCTTTTCGTGGCGCAGCACTACTGCACCCCAAATTGGCACCCCGAGCCCTCGTGAGTTGCCAACAAGCTGTTCGCCCAGCGCTTTATCCGCGCGGCATTTGGAAAATAGCACCACCGCAAAACCCGCGAGTAGCGCTTACTTTGCTATATCTTGCTATACTTTACTATATCTTGCTATACTTTACTATATCTTGCTATATCTTGAGCAAAGGTGGCTCACATGCAAACAAACCCTTTTAAGCCCACAGCAGGTAAAACACCTCCCACGATTATCGGCCGCGAAGATGTGCTCGAAGAATTCAATGAGGGCCTCGTCAACGGGCCTGGTGCCCCGGGGCGCCTAATGCGCATAGCCGGCGTCCGTGGAACGGGCAAAACGGTCCTCCTTGACGAGTGCTCACGTTTGGCGCAAAGCCGTGGCTGGACGGTCATAAAAGAGGTCGCAACCGAGGGACTTTGCCAGCGCATTCTCGAACAGCTGCAGCCCAAATTCCAGGCCAAACACGCCAGATTTGAGCCCACCGTAGCTGGCATATCCATCGGCAGCATAGATATTGAGCGAATCGGCCCATCGCTACGCGACGCCATGAGACAGACAATATCCAAGAATGGAAATGGCCTGCTCATCACTCTCGACGAGGTTCAAGACGCAGAGCTCGATGAGGTCCGAACGCTCTCCATTGCGATTCAGCAGGTTATCGGCGAAGACCTTGATATCGCCTTTGTTTTTGCTGGGCTTCCTTCGATGATTGAAAGCATCATCAACGGAAAGACACTTACGTTTTTGCGCCGTGCCCTCCCCTTTGATCTGAAGGCTGTGGCAGTAACCGAAGTGTCGTACTCCCTCGAGGAAACCATTGAAGCGTCTGGCATGGAGTTGCAGCCAGGTATTGCCGGCCAACTTGCCGAGGCAACGCAAGGCTATCCTTTCATGATCCAACTCGTTGGATACTACGCATGGCAGTTGGCAAGACGCGCACATACAGCGATTATTGGAGAAGAAGAAGCCGAGCGTGGCATTGCAACGGCACGCGAACGCTTCTGCGCCATGGTGATTGAGCCCGCGCTGCAGCGCATTCCGCCCACGTGCATCGCTTATCTGCTGAGCATGGCGTCTTTGGGGCAGACGAGCTCGACCAGCATGGTTGCCGATGCCCTAAACAAAACGCCTCAACAGGTGAGCTCCGTCCGCAGCCGCCTGTTAAGAGAATCGATTATCGAGGCTCCTTCGTACGGCAAGGTCTCATTTGCTATCCCCTACATGCGCGACTACCTCTACGAGCACAAAGCCGAACTGGAAGTTGAACTGTAGAAACGACAACTGCCCTGCAAGACGAAAACCGTTTTCGTACGGATTTAAAGCAGACGTAAACGGTTTTCGTCTTGATTTGCGTCCGAAATTAAGACGTAAATCGCGCTTTCGTACGCTTATTACCAGACGCAAACTGTTTTCGTCTGTCAATATGTCTGCAATCCAAATCAGAACCACCCTTAAAAAGGGTGGTTTGCTCTTAGGGTATAACCCACG
>DXZN01000093.1 GCA_019419645.1 Collinsella sp.
GTACGGCATGATCGGCTTCGCCATCCTCACAGTGTTCATCGCCGGCCTTATGGTCGGCCGCACGCCCGAGTTCCTGGGCAAGAAGATCGAGCCGGGCGAGATGCGCTGGGCAGTTGTCCTGTGCCTGGCAACTCCGTTTGCCATTCTGGTGTGCTCGGCCATCGCCTGCATGGTGCCCGGTCTTGCCGACCAGCTCAACAATGGTGGCGCGCACGGCTTCTCCGAGGTGCTGTATGCCTTCACCTCATGCGGCGGCAACAACGGCTCGGCGTTTGCAGGTATGAACTGCAACATTCCCTGGATCAACGTCATGCTCGGCCTCGAGATGCTGTTCGCCCGCTTCATGCCCATCATCGGTACGCTGGCTATCGCCGGCTCGCTGGCCAAGAAGGGTAAGGTCGCCGAGAGCGCCGGTACCCTGTCTACCACCAACGGCATGTTCGTATTCCTGCTCGTGTTCATCGTTCTGCTGATCGGTGCCCTGAGCTTCTTCCCGGCCCTAGCGCTTGGCCCCGTTGCCGAGTTCTTCCAGATGATTGCGTAAAGGAGGGCGCAGATTTATGACTATGCAAAAAGACATGATGGGCCGCGCGGTCCGCGACTCGTTTGCCAAGCTGGACCCTCGCGTCCAGATTCAAAACCCGGTCATGTTCCTGGTGTGGCTTTCCGCCGTCATGACCTCCGTCCTGGCCGTCGCTTCCATCTTCGGTGTGCAGGACGCGGGTGTGCCCACCTACTATGTGGTCGCCATCGCGGTCATCCTGTGGCTTACCGACCTGTTCTCGAACTTCGCCGAGGCGCTTGCCGAGGGCCGCGGTAAGGCTCAGGCTGATTCCCTGCGTGCGGCCAAGAAGGATGTCGAGGCCCATCGCATCGAGTCCGTTGAGGACAAGGAGCACTTCACCGTCGTTCCCGGCACCGAGCTCACGCGCGGCGACCTGGTGATCGTACGCGCCGGCGAGCAGATTCCCGGCGACGGCGACGTCATCGAGGGCGCTGCCTCCGTTGACGAGTCCGCCATCACCGGCGAGTCCGCCCCCGTGGTCCGCGAGGCCGGCGGCGACCGCTCTGCCGTTACCGGCGGTACCACGGTGCTGTCCGACTGGATCATCGTCAAGATCTCCAGTGAGCCCGGCCAGAGCTTCCTGGACAAGATGATCGCGATGGTCGAGGGTGCCGCGCGCAAGAAGACCCCTAACGAGATCGCTCTGGAGATCTTCCTGGTGGCCCTTTCCATCGTCTTTATCCTGGTCACGCTGGCCCTGTATTGTTACTCCTGCTTCTCGGTCGGTCTTAACGACATGGTCAACCCCACGGCCGTGACCACGCTCGTAGCGCTGCTCGTGTGTCTGGCTCCCACTACCATCGGCGCCCTTCTGTCCGCTATCGGCATCGCCGGCATGAGCCGTCTGAACGAGGCCAACGTGCTGGCCATGTCCGGCCGCGCCATCGAGGCCGCCGGCGACGTCGACATCCTCATGCTCGACAAGACCGGCACCATCACCCTGGGTAACCGCCAAGCCGCCGAGTTCATCCCGGTCGACGGCGTCGATCCCGCGGAGCTGGCCGATGCCGCCCAGCTTTCCTCGCTGGCCGACGAGACCCCCGAGGGCCGTTCCATCGTCGTGCTCGCCAAGGAGCAGTTCGGTCTGCGCGGCCGCACGCTCGAGGATAAGGGCATGGAGTTCATCCCGTTCACCGCGGCAACGCGCATGTCCGGCGTGAACTACGAGGGCAATGAGATCCGCAAGGGCGCTGCCGATTCCGTGCGCACCTATGTGGAGGCAGCCGGCGGCGTGTTCTCCCAGGAGTGCGACGAGGCCGTCGAGCGCATCGCCAAGGCCGGCGGCACCCCGCTGGTCGTGACCAAGAACTGCCGCGTGCTGGGCGTTGTGTACCTCAAGGACATCATCAAGTCCGGCGTTAAGGAGAAGTTCGCCGACCTGCGCAAGATGGGCATCAAGACCATCATGGTGACGGGCGACAATCCGCTCACCGCCGCGGCAATCGCCGCCGAGGCCGGCGTTGACGACTTCTTGGCCGAGGCCACCCCTGAAGGCAAGCTCGAGAAGATCCGCGAGTTCCAGCGTGAGGGCCACCTGGTCGCCATGACCGGCGACGGCACCAACGACGCGCCCGCTCTGGCCCAGGCCGACGTCGCCGTGGCCATGAACACGGGCACCCAGGCTGCCAAGGAGGCCGGCAACATGGTCGACCTCGACTCCAGCCCCACCAAGCTCATCGAGGTCGTGCGTATTGGCAAGCAGCTGCTCATGACCCGCGGTTCGCTCACGACCTTCTCGGTGGCCAACGACGTGGCGAAGTACTTCGCTATCATCCCGGCCCTGTTCTCGCCGATCTACCCGGGCCTTGGCGCGCTCAACATCCTCGGTCTGACAAGCCCGCTGTCCGCGGTTCTTTCGGCCATCATCTATAACGCGCTCGTTATCGTCGCGCTAATCCCGGCCGCGCTGAAGGGCGTTAAATACCGCGAGGTCCCGTCCGGACAGCTGCTGACCCACAACCTGCTCGTGTGGGGTCTGGGCGGCATCGTTGCCCCGTTCGTATTCATCAAGCTCATCGACATGCTGCTCGCGTTCTGCGGCATTATGTAAGTGGAGGTTTGTATGTTCAAAGGTGTTGCATCGCGCGCACTGGGCGTGTTCGCGCTGTTTACCGTTGTCTGCGGCCTGGGCTATACGCTCGTCGTGACCGGCATCGCCCAGGTTGCGTTCCCGTATCAGGCGAACGGTTCGCTTATCAAGGTCGACGACAAGATCGTGGGCTCCGAGCCGATCGGTCAGAACTTCGAGGATGAGGACCACATGTGGGGCCGCATCCAGAACGTGTCAATTGTCGAAGGCGAAGACGGCGAGCTCATGGCGTATGGTGCCCCGTCCAACCTGTCCCCGGCGAGTGAGGAGTATCGGCAGCTGATAGATGCGCGCGTGAAGAAGATCCGCGCCGCCAACCCCGATGCCGATATGGACGCTGTGCCCGTCGACCTGGTGACGTGTTCGGGGTCCGGCCTCGACCCGGAGATCTCTCCGGATGCCGCCGAGTACCAGGTTCCGCGCCTTGCCAAGGCCACGGGCAAAAGTAAGGACGAGGTGCGCGACATCATCGCCGCGTGCACCAAGGGCCGTTTCCTCGGCGTATTCGGCGAGCCCACGGTCAACGTGCTCAAGGTGAACCTTATGCTGGACGGCGCGCTGTAGGTGAGGGAGTGGCGGATGAGATGAGGGCATGGCTGACTATCTGAGCCCTCAATTCCATCCCGCCCATCAGTTGCGGTGAAATACGGACTGTTTTGGCTGTCAAAGGCCTTATCTACTCCGTATATC
>DXZN01000094.1 GCA_019419645.1 Collinsella sp.
GCCCCGGAGCATACGACCCAAAACCGGTTGCACCGGCGTATACATGCGCACGGTATGCTCGTCCGAGTCACCCCGGAAGAGCGGCGCATGCATGTTGCCGATCTCCCAGCACGCATGTGCGAGCACAATCGGATCCATGCGGTCGACTTCGACCAAATAGACCTCGGCGCTGCGCAGGCGTACGACAACCGCTACGGGCACCGTGCCCGTGCGGTCGACAGCGAGCACGTCACCGTCGGCAAGACGCTCGCCATCAGTGGCATCCAGCCGGGCATTCACCGTGCGCCCCAGCTCCGTCACGCCCACAAACAGGCGCGCATCAGCCTGGTCCCAATCGAGTAGCAGCTCGTCAACCTCAAAGACGCCACCCAGCTCCCGACGAAGCAGGAGTTCATAGGACGGGTCGTTGAGATTTCCCAAGCGCTCCGTAGCTACCAGGTCCACGGACATCAACTAGTCCTCGACCTCAACGAGCTCGATATCAAAGTTGAGATCCTTGCCGGCAAGCTCGTGGTTGGCATCGAGCGTCAAGGCCTCGGACGTCACATCGATGACGACAGCGGGGACAGGCATGCCGCTCGGCGTGGACAGGAAGAGCTTCATGCCCTTCTCGATCTGCTCGATGTTGGGAACCTGCTCGGCCGGGAAGGTCAGGACCATCTCGGGGTTGTGCTCGCCGTAGGCATCGGCAGCAGGAATGTGCACGGACTTCTTCTCGCCCACCTGCATATCGATAACGGCGGCGTCGAAGCCCTTGATCATCTGACCGGCACCGCAGGTGAACTCCAGCGGCTCACCGCGATCGTAGGAGCTATCGAACTGCGTGCCGTCATCGAGCGTGCCACGATAATGGGTCTTGACCTTCTTGCCCTGGTTGGACATGGTAACCTCCGTGATAAGGGCGGCGCACAACGCGGGCCGCCGTGAACATATGGCGCTAACTATACCCTAGTCATACAATTCATTGACAGTTTGCAAAGAAACGCTGCAACCGGAGGAACCATGGCATATCCCGTATTTGACCTACACTGCGACACCGCCGACCGTATCGGCTGGGCCACACTCGATCTTGACCTGCGCTTTACCGCCGGCACCGACGGTTATTTCCCCGGCGACGAAACGCATCCGCAGGATTTCGACCTTATCGAGGGCAACGCCTGCGCCATCTCGCTCGCAAAGATCGGCAACACGCCGTGGGCGCAGTGCTTCGCTACGTTTGTCCCCGACGAGATTCCCACCGCCCACGCCGCGCGCTTCCAGGCGCAGATCATGGCGCATATGAGCGGCCAGGCAATGCTCAACCACGACCGCATGGTCAACGTGCGCAGCGCCGCAGACATTCGCCCCGCGCTCAAAGACGGCAAGGTCGCCTGCATCCACACCATCGAAAACGCCACGTTCTTTGCCGAGGACCCCGCGCTGATCGAGGTGCTCAAGAGCTTGGGCGTGCTTATGTCGTCACTCAGCTGGAACGCGCAGGGACCGCTCGCGAGCGGCCACGACACCCACGCCGGCCTCACCGCCGCCGGCATCGAGGCACTTACGCAGATGGAGCACGCCGGCATGATACTCGACGTCTCCCACCTCAACGACGAGTGCTTTGACGAGGTTGTCGCCCACGCCACGCGCCCCTTCGTCGCCAGCCACTCCAACTCCCGTGCGGTTTGCGGCGTCAAGCGCAACCTCACCGACGACCAGTTCCGCACCATTCGCGACATGGGCGGCATCGTCGGCCTCAACTACTGCAGCGAGTTCCTATCCAACGATGCGACCGACAAGACCACCGCAGACGTCACCTTCGACCAGCTGGCAGCCCATATCGAACACTGGCTCGACCTGGGCGGCGAAGATGTCATCGCACTCGGCGGCGACTGGGACGGCGCCAAGGTGCCCGCTTTCCTCTCCGATGCCAGCAAGATGCCCGAATTCCAGAACATGCTCTCCAAGCACTTTGGCAAGACCGTGATGCAGAAGCTCTGCAGCGATAACGCCCTTGCCTTCTTCGAGCGTTATTAATTTCACATCCCTTGAGCGGGCCGGCATACCGAACGGTCGAAATGCCGGCCCGTCCCCAATCTGAAGGACCGCTTTTGACGCAGCAGTTTACGATTTTCCTACCCCGACCGGATGGGATGCCCATCCCCGTCGTCGTTACCAAAAAGCGCGTCAAGAACTTCAACCTACGCGTCACATCGAGCGGTGAGGTCCACGCCAGCGCACCGCTCGGCGCCAGCCGCGAGCGTATCGAAGCGTTTGTGAAGCGCAACAGCGCCTGGATTATCAGCCGACTTGCCCAGCGCGAGCAACGTCAGACGACGGCACAGGAGCCGCTCAGCCCCTCGTCCATCATTGCGCTTTGGGGCAAGCCCATCACGGTACAGGACGCACTCGATCACAACTTTGTATCACCCGCACCGCGACCCCAGCAGGCCACCTTCGCAAGTTTTATGGGTACCGACGAATCGGACGAAGGCCCACAGGCCAAGCGGCTCGCAATCCTCGACGGTCTAACGTCCGACGAGCTCCAAGCCCACATCGACCAGCTTTATACGTCCGAAGTCACATCGGCGCTGCGCGATATGGTGCACGCATACGAAATCGCAATGGGTGTCGCCGTTTCCCGCGTTTCCGTACGCAGCATGAAAACGCGTTGGGGCTCATGCACGCCCAAATCCGGCACCGTTCGCATCGCACGAGAACTTGCCGCCTACCCCGTCGAATGCCTCGACATGGTTATCGCCCACGAGCTCGTCCACTTGCTCGAGCCAAGCCACAATCAGCGGTTTCACGCCTTGCTCGACACGTACTGTCCCAACAATAGAGTTTTGTCGCAGCGGCTCAAGCAACCACCCATAGAGACGTATTAGAACCGGTTAACGCACGCGCTCGATCTCAACACCGCAGCTTGCCAGGGGAAGACCGACGGGCGCCCAAGGCTTATCGAGCTTAACACGCACGCCAAGCAGCAGGGGGTAACGACGTAGCAGCATCTGGGCCACACCTTCGGCTGCAGCCTCGATAAGCTT
>DXZN01000095.1 GCA_019419645.1 Collinsella sp.
GTGAAATACGGACTGTTTTGGCTGTCAAAGGCCTTATCTACTCCGTATATCACCGCAACTTTTTTGTGGGTCGAGCGGAAGCTGGGGAGCGCGTGCGGTCGGGTGCTGCGCGGTTGCTGATACGATAGACACATCAGCAACTGCCGCCGAGCGGCTCAAACGAAAGGAAGCCTGCATGGAGTCCTGTGCCTACCCGATGCTCTTTAGCCCGATCAAGGTCGGTACGACCGAGGTCAAGAACCGCGTCTTTATGCCGCCGGTATCTACCAACCTGGCCGATCACGGCTATGTGACCGACGACTTGGTCGATCATTACCGTGCCCGCGCCAAGGGCGGCGTGGGCCTCATCATCACCGAGGTCGTGACGGTCGAGCCTACCTATACCTATCTGCCGGGTGACATGTGCTGCTACGACGACACGTTTATCCCCGGCTGGGAAAAGCTCGCCGCGGCCGTCCACGAGTACGGCTGCAAGATCATGCCGCAGCTCTTCCACCCCGCCTACATGGCCTTTAACATTCCGGGCACGCCTCGCCTGATCGCTCCGTCCTTTGTGGGCCCGTCTTACGCCCGCGAGGCACCGCGCCCCATCACGGTCGACGAGATTCACGAGCTCACGCATCAGTTTGGCGACGCTGCCGTGCGCATGCAGAAGGCCGGCGTCGATGGCGTCGAAGTCCATGCGGCGCACGCCCACGGTATGCTCGGCGGCTTTTTGACTCCGCTCTACAACAAGCGCACCGACGAGTACGGCGGCTCGCTCGACGCCCGCATGCGCTTCCTGCTCGAAGTCATCGCCGAGATTCGCGAGCGCTGCGGCAAGGACTTTATCATCGACGTCCGTATCTCGGGCGATGAGTACACCGATGGCGGCCTGACCCTCAACGACATGATCTACGTCTCGCGTCGCCTGGAGAAGGCCGGTGTCGACATGATTCATGTGTCGGGTGGTACCACCATCAAGCGCGGCTCCGCGATTCCCGCCGCCGGTACCCAGCAGGCCTCGCACGCCGCCTGCTCGCGCGAGATCAAAAAACATGTCAACATTCCTGTCGCCACCGTCGGCCGCATCAACGAGGCTTGGATCGCCGAGGAGCTGATTGAGGACGGTGCTGCCGATATCTGCATGATGGGTCGCGCCAATCTGTGTGATGCCGAGTTCTGCAACAAAGCCGCTGCCGGCAACGCCGACGACATCCGCCCCTGCATTGGCTGTCTGCGCTGCCTGAACGGCATTATGTTTGGCAAGCGCATCTCCTGCACCGTCAACCCGGACGTGGAGCGCGATGAGGCCGGCTACGAGCCTGCCGCCGAGGCCAAGAACGTACTGGTTGTGGGCGCTGGTCCTGCGGGCATGGAGGCAGCCTACATTGCCGCCAAGCGCGGCCATAACGTGGTGCTCGTGGACAAGCAGGACGAACCGGGCGGCGAGATGCGCATCGCGGCCGTTCCGCCGGCAAAGCAGGAACTCACCCGCGTGATCAAGTACCAGTATCGCCGTCTTGCTGAGGCGGGCGTGAAGTGCGTCTTTGGTACCGAGCTTTCGGCCGAGGATATTCAGCGCGACTACGCGGGTTACGAGGTTGTCCTGGCCTATGGCGCCGAACCCATCGCCCCGGCCTTTATGCAGGGCTTTAAGCAGGTCATGACGGCTGATGACCTGCTGGGCGGCAAGGCTTTCCCGGGCAAGAAGATCGTCATTGTGGGCGGCGGCACCGTCGGCTGCGAGACGGCCGATTACCTGGCCCCGTTGGTCAACGATCTGTCGCCGGCAAACCGCGACGTCACCGTTATCGAGATGACCAAGACGCTCGCCGCCAACGAGGGCGGCGCCGGTCGCGCGGTCCTTATCACGCGTATGCTTTCCAAGGGCGTTCACGTGCTGACCGAGGCCAAGGTGACCGAGATTACCGAGGACACCATCAGTTACGAAAAGGACGGCGAGGTCCACACCATCGCCGACGCCGACACGCTGGTGCTTGCCATGGGCTATCGTCCCAACACCAAGCTGGCCGACGACCTGGCGGCAGCCGGCGTTACCACCCACGTGCTGGGCGATGCCAACAAGTGCGGTAACATTCGCGACGCCATCGGCGATGGCTACAAGGTTGCCTGCGAGCTCTAGTTAACCCCTTTGCACCAATCGATTGCAAAAAGCGGCGGCTGCCCTGTGTGTTGGGCAGCCGCCGCCTGCGTTTTGCCAAAGAAAGATTATTGTCGGGCCCTAAATGCCTTTTGTTTCTGCTCCCTCCGCAATCATGTTGCGGTTATACACCAGGTGCAGATACATCGCGTCGTGCGCGGCGGTGGGATTGCGCGAGGCGATGGCGTCGGCCACATCGCGGTGCGTGCGGATAGTTTCCTCGACGAGCTTTTTGCCGGTCACGTCGATAAAGAGGGGGACGGATGCCTTGAGCACGCCCATCAGGCGGGGAACGACGAGGTTGCCGCCATCCCAAGGCGGCTTCATGGGGTAGCGCCCGTACACATCGAATTTCTCCTCTCATAGATGTGCGGCACAAAGAGCCCCGAGTTCATATGAGCTCGGGGCTCTTTTCGTTTTCAAGACTTTAGTCTGCTGGCCGCGCAGCGGCCAGCTTTAAACCACC
>DXZN01000096.1 GCA_019419645.1 Collinsella sp.
CCTCCTGATCGCTGCCGCCCCGGCCGAAGATGACGGCGTCGTCCTCATAGCCCTGATAGGGGTCGGCCTCCCAGTTGTTGATGTTGCCGATGCCCACGGTGTCGATGTGGGAGTCGATGGCGATGATCTTGTCGCCCTCGCCCATAAAGCCCATGACGTTGCCCAGGCCGTCGACCTTGACCTCGTCATAGCCAAGGCTCTCCATCTCGGCCTTGATGCAAGCGACGACCTCGCCCTCCTCGCAAGACTCAGAGGGGTGCGAGATCATGGCGCGCAGGAAGCGGGTCATGTCAGCGCGGTGAGACTCAGCAGCGTTTTTAATTGCCTCGAAATCGAGTTCCTTAGTCATAACAGTCAACCTTTCTACAAGGGTTTACCTACAGGTAGATATTTCAGATAGATCACTTGTGCCAAGCAGCGTGAGGTCGAGCACCCGGCAAGCAAGCAACCATAGGAGGCGGACGGAGGACTTTGCTCCGTCGCGAGTTCCGCACGAGCCGGAGAGCACTTAATGTGCTCTCCGTGCGAGCAGGACTGTCCGAGCAGGGAGTAAAGTCCTCCGGCTGCCTCCGGACAGGTCAGCCTGCTAGCAAGTCGGGTACTCGCCCTCCCAGACGATGCGACGGTACTGATCCGGATCGGTGTCGCCCTCGGTGGAGAAGCAGAGCACGGAGCTCGTCTTGTCCAGGCCGATGAGCTCCTTGAGCTCGGCGTACTCGGGATCGAGCATGAGGGTCTCGACCAGGCCGGTGGTCACCGCGCCGGACTCGCCGGAGATGACGCGCGGGTCGCCCTTCTCGGGAGCACCCAGGGTGCGCATGCCGCGAGCGGTGACCCAGTCGGGGCAGGACACGAACGCGGTGGTGTGGTTGCGCAGGATATCCCAGCCCAGAATATTAGGCTCGCCGCAGCACAGACCGGCCATGATGGAGGGCATGTCGCCGTCCACGATGCGCGGATCGCCGTCGCCGGCGGCAGCGCCCTTGTACAGGCAGGCGGCAGGAGCGCACTCGACCACGACGAAGGTGGGCGGGTTATCGGGATACAGGTTGGTGAAGTAGCCCACCACGGCGCCGGCGAGCGAGCCTACGCCAGCCTGGACAAAGACGTGCGTCGGGCGGTTGATGGCCATCTCGCGCAGTTGCTCGGCAGCCTCGGAAGCCATGGTGCCGTAGCCCTCCATGATCCAGGACGGAATCTTCTCGTAGCCCTCCCAGGCGGTGTCCTGAACGATGACGCCGCGCTCGCAGGCATCGGCCTCGGCGGCGGCCATGCGCACGCACTCGTCGTAGTTGACCTCTTCGATGGTCACCGTGGCGCCCTCGGCGGCAATGTTATCGAAGCGGGGCTTGGTGGAACCCTTGGGCATGTGCACGACGGCCTTCTGGCCCAGCTTGTTGGCAGCCCATGCCACGCCGCGGCCATGGTTGCCGTCGGTGGCGGTAAAGAAGGTAGCCTGGCCAAAGTCCTCGGCCAGCTGATCGGAGGTCAGGTAATCGAAGGTGCAGTCGGCAACGTCCTTGCCGGTCTCGTCGGCAATGTAGTTGGCCATGGCAAACGATCCGCCCAGGACCTTAAAGGCGTTGAGGCCAAAGCGGTAGCTCTCGTCCTTAACGCACAGGTTGGACAGGCCCAGGCGCGCAGCCTGACCGTCCAGGCGGGCAAGCGGAGTGACGGTATATTGAGGGAACGACTGGTGGAAGGCGCGGGCCTTCTTCACGTGGTCGAGGCTCATGATTCCCAAGTGCTTATCATCGCTCTTGGGCATCGTGTTGCCCGCCCACTGGATCTTATCGGCCATACGGTGAACTCCTTAAGTCCTCTCTTGCCGGCCCCCGCATACGCGTTTCAGCCCATTCCCATTCATGCGGCTAAACTTTTATGTGGATGCCAAACAAAAAGTTTGTTAGTACTGTTCTATCACACTTTTTGATTGGCAAACCTAACAAATTGTTTGTTGCAGTAATCGGTACTTTTTCGCCGCCGAACGGTCACATAACGCAGCGACGCTTTCGTAATTTGCGAACAAGTGTGGTTTATGGCAAAGTGTGCCCAAACTAATTTTTAGGAAGGCACCCATGACCCCCGCACAGATTGAGTTCTATAAGCGCCTTGCACACGGTCTGGCGCTCCAATTTGGCCCCAACTGCGAAATCGTCGTCCACGATCTGGAGACCGATGACGTGGACCACTCCATCGTAGTGATCGAAAACGGCCACGTCAGCGGGCGCAAACTGGGTGACGGCCCCAGCCATATTG